>DATBSP010000016.1:0-30597 GCA_036559705.1 Hyphomicrobium sp. | reverse complement strand
GCCGGTCGGGTGGAACTGCACGAACTCCATGTCCTGCAGCGGCAGTCCGGCGCGCAGCACCATGGCGTTGCCGTCGCCGGTGCAAGTGTGGGCCGAGGTGCACGAGAAGTACGCCCGCCCGTAGCCGCCCGTCGCCAGGATCGTCTTCTTGGCGCGGAATTGATGGATGGACCCGTCATCGAGCGACAGCGCGAGGATACCGCGGCATACGCCATCCTGGTCGATCAAGAGATCGAGCGCGAAATACTCGATGAAGAACTCCGCCGAGTAGCGCAGCGACTGGCCGTACAGCGTGTGCAGCATGGCGTGGCCGGTGCGGTCGGCGGCAGCGCACGTCCGTTGTGCCGGCGGGCCCTCGCCGTACTCGGTCGTCATGCCGCCGAAGGGGCGCTGATAGATCTTGCCGTCCTCGGTGCGGCTGAAGGGAACGCCGTAGTGCTCCATCTCGTACACGGCGGCGGGCGCGTTGCGGCACAGGTATTCGATGGCGTCCTGGTCGCCGAGCCAGTCGGCGCCCTTCACCGTGTCGTACATGTGCCAGCGCCAATCGTCCGGTCCCATGTTGCCGAGCGCCGCGGCGACGCCACCCTGAGCCGCAACGGTGTGCGAGCGCGTCGGAAACACCTTCGTCACGCACGACGTCTTGAGGCCGGCTTCGGCGCACCCCAAAGTCGCGCGCAGACCGGCGCCGCCGGCGCCGACCACCACGACGTCATACGTGTGGTCGTGAATCGGATAGGCCCGGCCATTGATGGCCACCGTCGCGCCGGGACGCTTCTCGCCGTTGGGTTTTGCCGCGCCGTTTTTCTTCTCGGCCATCGGCCTAACCCCCGAAGCTCAATTTCAGCACGGCAAAGACCGACACTGCGGCGATGGCTGCCGCGAAGAACGTGTTGGCGAGCAAGAGGAGCATCTTGAGCCCCTCGCCATGAATGTAGTCCTCGATGATCACCTTCATGCCGATGCGCATGTGCACTGTGACGGACACGATCAGAGCAAGTAGCGCGATGGCCACTACCGGATGTGCCAGCGTCGACTTGACGGTGGCGAGGTCGGCGCCGGCCAGCGAGGCGATGAGCCCGACCGCAAACGACAAAAGTACGAGGTTGGCAGCGGCGGTGATGCGCTGCTTCATGAAGTGCTCGGGGCCTTCGTGGGCGGAGCCGAGGCCGCGCGCCCGCTTGAGCGGGGTCGTCATTGCCATGCCGTCACCCATCCGCGCTCGAGGCCGATGTAGAGCCATAGCGCCGCCGTCAGCAGAATCGACAGCACGATCGTGCTCCACGACAACAGGTCGACCGTTCCGATATCAAGGCCGGAACCGGTGTCCCAAATGAAGTGGCGCATGCCGCCCAGCGCATGGTGAATCAGCGCCCAGGAGTAGCCAACCAGCACGATCATGCCTGGCCAGGTAGCGAACAGTCCGTTGACCCAAGCGAACTGCTCGGGGCTCGTCGCGGCGGCGAACAGCCAGCCGGCCATGAGCACGGTACCGACGTACATCGCCGCGCCGGTGATGCGATGCACGATCGACATCACCATGTTGATTTGCAGTCGGTAGATTTGCAGGTGCGGAGAAAGCGGACGCTCGCGCGCCCGCCGCTCGGAGCTCCCGGCCATGGGGTTGCCTCAGTGGTTCGGCCTGTTCGCCTTTTAGCGCGGCGTCATGCGGGCGGCAATTCGCCAATCGCCACAGCGCCGATGGCGACAAGCCGTCATCCGAACGGGTAGGCGGACAATTCCGACGCAGCAGCTCGGGATCAACGCGGCAGCAACACCCAGGTGTCGAGGTCAAGCATGACGCCGTCGGCGTACTGGCCGTCCTCTTTCTTCAGCGGGAAGCTGGCGCAATCGTTGTCCTTCACCGCGACGAGCCGCGTGCGCAGCGCGCCGACATCCGTGCGCCCGGGGAGCTCTTCCTTTTCCAAAACTTCCGACCAGGCATAGACCGTGTCGCCGGCAAAGCACGGCGAGACGTGGCGGCCGCCATTGATCGCGGCCAGGTGGAAAGCGTTGTTCAAGCCGTTGAACGACAGCGCGCGGGCGAGTGAGATGATGACGCCGCCGTAGACGATGCGCTTGCCGAAGCGGCCCTTCGCCTCGGTATGCTGGTTGAAGTGCACCTTGGCCGTGTTCTGGTAGAGCCGCGTGGCGATCTGGTGCTCGGCCTCCTCCAGCGTCATGCCGTCGACGTGGTCGATCTTTTCGCCCACCTCGTAGTCGCCCCAGCGGTAGGGCGAGCCGGCCAACGCGAAGTCGTAGGTGCCGATGTTCAACGCCGGCACGGCGGCGCCCAAGTCCTTGGGATCGACGCGCTGCGGCAGGTTCGGCACGATCGCCTCGGGGCTCACCGCCTCCTTGTCGCGCTTGCGCACCATCACCCAGCGCACATAGTCGAGCACTACGTCACCGTTCTGGTTGCGCCCGGTGGAGCGCACGTAGACGGTGCCGGTCTCGCGGTTGGAGTTCTCCTTGAGGCCGATCACCTCCGATGTCGAGGCGAGCGTGTCGCCTGGATAAACCGGCTTCAGGAAGCGGCAGTTGGCGTAGCCGAGGTTGGCGATGGCGTTGAGCGAGATGTCCGGCGTCGTCTTGCCGAACACCACGTGGAAGGTCAGCAAATCGTCGAGCGGCGATTGCGGATAGCCGATGGCCTTGGCGAAGGCATCGGACGACTGCACCGCAAAGCGTGTGCCGTAAAGGCTCGTATAGAGCGCCACATCGCCGACCGTCACCGTACGCGGGGTGGCGTGGGTGATCACCTGCCCGAACTTGAAATCCTCGAAGTAGTTGCCGGGGTTGGTCTTGGTGGATGTCATGGGGCGGTCAAGTCCTCATCGCGATCAGGCGCGAGCCGATTAGTCCAAAAAGCCGTGCTCTGTCGACAGCCTTATCGCCGCTTGTAACGAGATGGGACCGTCAGAACCACTCCTCCTGGGTGCGCTTCATGGCTTCGATGGCGTCCGCGATGGCCACAGTCCGGCGTGCCATGACGAGGTGCAGCCGCTCCACCATGCGCCCTTCCAAGGTGATGACGCCCTTGTGCGCATTGGCCGGCTCCTCGAAGGCGGCGATGATCTTGCGCGCCCAAGAGACCTCCTCGTCGGTCGGCGAGAAGATTTTATTGCAGGGGACGACCTGCGAGGGGTGGATCAACGTCTTGCCGTCCATGCCGAGGGTGCGGCCGTGCTCGCATTCCTCGCTGAAACCGACCTCGTCGCGGTAGTCGTTGTAGACGCCGTCGAGGATATCGAGCCCGTAGGCGCGCGCCGCGACGATGGTCATGGCCAGCCACGGCACCACGGCGATGCGGTTGTGCAGGGCGCGGGCGCGCGATTCCTTCAGCAAATCATTGGTACCCATGACGAGGCAGCCGAGACGGTTTTCGGGATCGGTGCCGAGCGCGGCGATCTCACGCGCATTCAGCACCGAGCTCGGCGTCTCCATCATCGCCCACAGCCGCACTTTATCCGGCGCGTTGATGGCACCCAGTACCTTACCGACGGTGACGATGTCGCCCGGCGATGAGACTTTCGGCACGAGGATCGCGTCGGGGCCAACGCTCGTTGCCGCTCTGAGGTCGTCCATGCCCCAGGCCGTCTCGATGGCGTTGACGCGGATGACCAGCTCGCGGCGTCCGTAGCCGCCGCCCTTCACCGCCGCGCAGACGTTGTCGCGTGCGGCGACCTTGCCTTCCGGCGCGACAGAATCTTCGAGGTCGAGGATCAGCGTGTCGGCGGGAAGCGACTTGGCCTTTTCCAGCGCCCGCTCGTTGGCGCCTGGCATATAGAGCACGCTGCGTCGCGGACGAACCGTCATTCTCGGCTCCCTCTTGTGCGGCGCACAATAGCGCGCGTTGGGCTGAACACCAAGCCATCCGCCCACAGGTCCGCGCGCGTCTTCGCTTGGCGAGCGTCGCGGCGTTCGGCACAGTCTGGCGATGGCCCGAGTTCTCGCCCTTTCCTCATACGTTGCCTTCGGCTCGGTCGGGCTGGCGTCGATTGTTCCAGCGCTGCATTGGCTCGGGCACGAGGTGATCGCGCTGCCGACCATCGTGCTGTCCAACCATCCAGGCTACCCGCGTTTTGCCGGCGATCCGGTACTGCCCGGGCAGATCGCCGCCATGGTCGACGCGCTGGAAGCCAACGGCTGGCTGGCCGACACCGCGGCGATGATCACCGGCTATCTGCCGAGCCCTGCGCACGTTGGAGAGGCGCGCTCCGCTGTGGAACGCGTACACCGAGGCAATCCAGGAGCGCTCTACCTGTGCGATCCTGTTTTCGGCGACGAGGTGGAAGGCCTCTACCTGTCGGACGCCACGGCGTCCGCCATGCGCGATGAGCTGCTGCCCCTCGCCGGCCTGGCGACCCCCAACTGTTTCGAACTGTCGTGGCTGGCCGGATTGCCGGTGGGTGATGCCGGCGAGGCGCGCCAGGCCGCCTGGGCACTTGGGGTGCCGTCCGTGCTCGCCACCTCGGTCCCGGCATCCGTCAACCGCCTCGCCAATGTGCTCGTCACGGGCAGCGAGAGCATCGCCTGCTGCGTCTCCCGCCGGCCGTCGGCCCCGCACGGCACCGGCGATCTTTTCGCCGCGCTCTACCTCGGCCATCTACTCAACGGCGCGGTGCCGGCCACAGCCCTCGCCGCTGCCGCGTCAGCCGTCGAGGCCAGCGTCGCCGCTAGTGACGGCCGGGATGAATTGCCCCTCGCCGCCGCCGGTGCTTTATGGGCCAACGCGCCGACGCTGGCGGTAGCGCCTGTGTGACGCGGAAACGAGGGGACAGGTAACCAATGGCCAGCAAGACGCCGAACGGGGCGCGCGTCAGCGGCGTCAAAGCCTTCTTCGAGCACGAGGCGGCCGGCGGCGTTGTACTGCTTGCCGCCGCGGTTCTCGGCCTCATCCTGCAAAACTCGGCCGCCAGCGGACTCTACGACTCGCTGCTGGAAACGCATGTGCCCGTCGGCCTCGCACCCTTCGCCCTCGACAAGTCGCTGCTGCATTGGATCAACGACGGCCTGATGGCCATCTTCTTTTTCCTCGTCGGTCTCGAGATCAAGCGCGAGCTCGTCATCGGCGAGCTGTCGACGGCGAAGCAGGCTTCCCTGCCCGTGATCGCGGCGCTCGGCGGCATGATCGTGCCGGCGCTGATCTACGTCGCCATCAACTGGGGTGACGCCGTCGCCCTGCGCGGCTGGGCCATTCCCGCCGCCACCGACATTGCCTTCGCCGTCGGTGTGTTGGCCCTGATCGGCCCGCGCATTCCGGCGCCGCTGAAAATCTTCCTATTGGCGCTGGCCATTATCGACGACCTCGGCGCCATTCTCATCATCGCGTTCTTCTATACCTCGCAATTGTCTTTTGCCGCGCTCGCCCTGGCCGGCGTTGGGCTCGCCGCTCTCGCGGCAGTCAATCACCGGGGCGTCACTGCGATCTGGCCCTACGTATTGATCGGCATCTTCATTTGGGTGTGCGTCATGGAATCGGGCGTGCACGCAACGCTCGCCGGGGTCGCGACCGCGCTCGCCGTGCCGGTGGCTCCGGCGCCGGGACATTCAGAGAGTACGCTTGAGCGGCTCGAGCTGGCGCTCGGCCCGTGGGTGCGCTTCGGCGTGCTGCCGCTTTTCGCCTTCGCCAATGCCGGCGTCTCGCTCGCCGGCATCACGCTCGCTCACGTCACCAGCGCCATTCCCATGGGCATCGTGCTCGGCCTTCTCGTCGGCAAGCCGGTCGGCATCTTCGCCTTCTCGTTCGCCGCAATTCGCCTGCGCTTCGCCAGCAAGCCGGAAGGCGCGACGTGGGCGCAGATCTTCGGCGTCGCCATCCTCGGCGGCATCGGCTTCACGATGAGCTTGTTCATCGGCATGCTGGCGTTCACCGACGCGACGCGCGCCGCCGAGATCCGCATCGGCGTGCTGCTCGGCTCACTCGCCTCGGCGCTGGCCGGTTACCTCGTCCTGCGCGCCGTCACGCCGTCAGCGCCAGTGCGTTAGGCGCTGGCTTTCGCGGCGGCAGAGGCGGCGGCCTGGCGCGCGGCCTTCATGCTCGATACGCGCCGCTGGTGATACTTCTTCGATAGCTCGTCCCACTCGATCGTCAGCGACCCGCCGGTTGCCGCATGCTGCCGGTCCCAATTGCTCAAAAGGTCGAGGCACGCGTGGTCGATGTAGTCGAGCTCATTGATGTGCACATGCACATTCGCGCCCGGCTTCAGCTGTTCGAGCACGGCTGCCAGCTTCGGCAGGCGAATGAGCGTCGCCGATCCTTTGAGATAGAGGTCGACCCGGTTGTCTGCCCCATTCTCCACCTTACGCACCTCAAGATGCGAGAAGGCATAAAGCAGCTTGATGAGCGACAGGCCGAGCCCGACGAGCACGCCCTCGAGCAGATTGGTGGTCACGATCATGATGATGGTGACGAAATAGATCAGCACCTCGCCGCGCCCATACTTGAGCAGCGTCGGCACGATTTTCGGATAGGCGAGTTTGTAGCCGGTGAAGACGAGGATCGCCGCCAGTGCCGACAGCGGGATGTACTTGAGCGTGAACGGCAGAGCACTGACGAACAACAGCAGCCAGAGGCCATGCATGATGGCCGAGGCGCGCGTCATGGCGCCGGCTTCGACGTTGGCGCCGGAGCGCACGATGACGCCGGTCATCGGCAATACGCCGAGCGCGCCGCAGATGGTATTGCCGACGCCCTGCGCCGTCAGCTCGCGATCGTATTTCGTACGCGGGCCGCTATGCATCTGATCGACGGCGGTGGCGCACAGTAGCGTCTCGGCGCTGGCGATGAAGGCGATGGAGATGGCACCGAGCAGAACCGGCCACTCCGTAATGCGCATGAGCTTTTCCGGGGTCGGCAGAATAACTTCCGACCAGATGTTGTCCGGCACAGTGACGTATTTGATGTCGGTGAAACCGAGGAGTGCCGCCGCGCTGATGCCGACGATGGCGCCCACCAGCGGCGCCGGGAACAGGCGCCAGCTTTTCGGGGCAAGCGCATTCCAGCCGAAGATCGTCGCGATTGTCAGGGCGCCGATGCCCAAAGCCTGGAGGTGGGTGCCGCCCTCGGAGAAGGCGTTCATCAGCGACGCGGGGATGCCGAGCAGGTTCTGGATGCCGGTGCCGATCGGCTTGTAATCGAGCATGACGTGGAACTGCGAGGCGAGAATCAAGACGCCGATGCCGGCCAGCATGCCGTTGATCACGGCAGGTGATACGGCGCGGAACCACTGACCGAGCTTACACAGGCCGGCGACGAGCTGGATGAGGCCGGCGAACAGGACGATGACGCCGATCATCTCCAGCCCGAACTGGTCGACGAGCTGCCAGACTAACACCGAGAGGCCGGCGGCGGGTCCGCTAACCTGCAGCGGCGCACCCGAGATGGTGCCGACGATGATGCCGCCCACGATGCCGGTGATGATGCCGGCCGTCGGGGGCATACCTGAGGCCAGCGCAATGCCCATGCACAGCGGCAGCGCCACGAGGAAGACGACGATCGACGCAAGGAAATCGCGACCGATGGTCGCCGACGTAAAGGGCTGCGCGTTCATTTAGGCTCGAGTCCGCTCGCTGTTTTCACCTTCCGGCGGATGCACGGTGACCGTTGATTGCAAACCGATTTTAGCTATCCCCCAGCGGGCCGGGACGATAGACCTTGAGTTGCAGGCGGGCAAGCCGCACTGAGTCGGAATGCGGTTGACGGTTAAGCCGAACGCCCGCCTCCGGGCAACCCGGACGATTTGACATCTCCGCGCTCCCCGTCAACTGGGGCATGGAACACACCATGAGCAGCTTCCCCGAAAAACTTGCCGACCGCTTCCGCCGCTTCCATCACCGGCACTTCCTGCCGAAGGCCGAGGAATATGAGGAACTGGCTACCTACGGGCAGGCCCCCGAGGCGATGGTCATCTCGTGTAGCGACAGCCGCGTCGACCCGGAAACCATCTTCAGCGCCATGCCGGGCGAGCTGTTCGTCGTGCGCAACGTTGCCAATCTGGTGCCGCCCTACGAGACCGGCGGCAAGTTCCACGGCGTCAGCTCGGCCATCGAGTTCGCCGTGCTCAATTTGCGCATCAAGCACCTTATTGTCATGGGCCACTCGGGCTGCGGCGGCGTCAAAGCCGCCCTCGACCAGAGCGCCGCCATTCAGACCGAGGCGCAGTTCATCTCGCGCTGGATGTCGATGCTAGACGACGCCCGCCTGAAGGTGCTCGCAGCGCATCAGACCGGGCCGCAGCATGAGCGGCTGGCGGCGCTGGAGAAGGAAGGCGTCAAGACCGCCATCCGCAACCTGCGCACGTTCCCGTTCATCGTCGATGCGGAGAACAAGGGCCGGCTGTCGCTGCATGGCGCCTACTTCGACATCGCCTCGGGCACACTGTCGGTGCTCAATCACTCGCGCAACGAGTTCTTCCCGCTCTAGGGGGCCGTGGGCTGCGGCACGGCGGGTGTAGCCGTGGCGGCCTGCGCCTTCGCGATGGCCGGCATGAGACGCTTATCCATGCTCCCAGGCGAAATCGGTCCGACATGCTTGAACACGATCTCACCCTTGCCATTGAGCACGAACGTCTCCGGCATGCCGTAGACGCCCCACTCGATCGCCGCGCGTCCGGCGTTGTCGGTGCCGACAGCCGTGAACGGATTGCCGTAGCGTCCGAGGAAGCGGCGCGCCGACACCGCATCGTCCTTGTAGTTGACGCCGTAGAGGGCGATTCCGGTGCGCTTCTGCAGCTCGACCAGCAGCGGCTGCTCCTGGGCGCACGGGATGCACCACGACGCCCAGAAGTTCACGACGCTCACATTGCCGTTGGCCAGCTCGCTGCTGGAGAATCCTGGTACCGGCTTGCCGTCCTCGACCAGGCCGTCGAGAGGCGCGAACTGCGTCACTGGCGCCGGCTTGCCGATCAACGCCGACGGCAGCTTCGAAGGATCGCCGGTTTTGAGGGCGAAGGCGAACACCGCGACCAGTGCCGTGAAGATGAGCAGCGGCGCGATCACCCAGCCGAGTCTGCTCTTGCGTGCGGACAGCGCGCCGTCGGCTCCCGGTTGCATGGCGATTGATCCTCGCTGTCAGGAGCGTGTGGTAGAGCGGCGCTTGACGCCGCGCGCCGCCAACGCGGCCAGCCGCCGCTCCTGCTCGCGCCCATCGACGACGAGCCAGGCGATGAGGGCGCCGATCACCAGTGCGACGGTGCCGTAGGCCAACCAGATGAAGCTCGCGTGCGGTCCGAGATCTACGCCGAGATCCATGGTGCTACTCCGCCGCCGCCAGTTGACCCGCCTGCGCCCGCTCCACCTCGGCGAGCTGCAGCGCCTTCACGCGGCGCCGCAGGATCTCGTTGCCCATGGCTTTCAAATGCATGGCGACGAACATCAGCGTGAAGCCAACCGCCATCACCAGAAGTGGCGTGAGCAGCGCGGCATCGATCGTCGGGCCGCCGGCGCGGATAACGCTTGCCGGCTGGTGCAGCGTGTTGCCGAACTCCACCGAGAACTTGATGATCGGCAGCATGACGATGCCGACGAGGGCGAGGATGGCGGTGAGCCTGCTCGCTAGCGATTCATCCTCGATCGAGGAACGCAGCGCCATTAGACCAAGGTAAAGAAAAAACAGGATCAGCACCGAGGTCAGCCGCGCGTCCCACACCCAATAGGTGCCCCAGGTTGGCCGGCCCCACAGCGAGCCCGTCACCAGCGCCAGGAAGGTAAAGGTGGCGCCGAGCGGGGCAGCCGCTTTGGCGGAAACGTCAGCCAGCGGATGCCGGAAAACGAGCAGCCCGAAAGCGGACACGGCGATCAGCGCATACACCGCCATCGACAGCCAGGCCGAGGGCACGTGCACATACATGATGCGCGCCGTCTCGCCCTGCAGACTGTCGGGCGGGGACGCAAAGAAGCTCAAGTACAGGCCGTAGGCGATGACGACAGCGGCCGCGCCGGATATCCACGGCAGCAGCAGAGCCGAAAGCTCCATGAAACGGGTGGGGTTGGCGAGGCGTTGGGTCAGGGTCTGCATTAGAGACGATCTAAGCTAGGCGGGCCGCCAGCGCAATTGAGCCCGAGGCTGAGTTGAGCAGCTCGATTATTTACTGCATCTGTACGCGCAGGGCCGCCGCGGCAGCCAATGGGCAGAGTACGAGAGAAGCAAGTGAAAGTGCGGTAAGAATAAGGAAGGCGCTCCCCGTTCCCGTCCCGCCGAGCAAGCCGTTGATCGCCGCCATGCCGAAAACCAGCGTCGGCACGTAGAGCGGCAGCACCAGCAGCGCGATCAGCAGCCCGCCGCGATAGGCGCGCAGCGTCAACGCAGCCCCCACCGCACCGATGAAGCTTACGGCCGGCGTGCCGACCAGCATGGTGGCAACCAGCAGGGGGTAGGCCGCGATGTCAAGGTTGAGCAAAAGCCCCAGCACCGGTGCCATCAGTGCCAACGGGATGCCCGTCGAGATCCAATGTGCCAGCGCCTTGGCGCTGACGACGAGCTCCATGGGCTGCGACCCGGTCGCCAGGATGTCGAGCGACCCGTCCTCGTAGTCGCTGGAAAAAACGCGCCCGAGCGATAGGAGCGCCGCCAGCAGCAGCGCGATCCACAGAACGCCCGGCGCGATGCGCGACAGGAGATTGAGGTCGGCGCCGAGCCCGAGCGGCAGCAGCGTGACGACCAGCATGTAAAAGCCGAGGGCCGTGCCGAGGGCGCCCCCCTGGCGCACGGCGAGCAGCAGATCGCGCTTCAGCAGAGCGAGGAAAGCGCTCATGGCTGCGCCCCTGCTCGCACGACACGCCCGAGCTGGATCGATTGCGCCGGCACGAGCGCCATGGGTACGTGCGTGGCAACCACCGCCATGCCGCCGCTCTCAAGGTGCGCATTGATGGCCGCGATCAGCACCTCGGCCGAGGCCGCATCGAGCGACACGGTCGGCTCATCGAGCAGCCATAGCGGCCGTTCGGCGACGGCCAGCCGCGCCAGCGCCAGCCGCCGCTTTTGCCCCGCCGACAAGTATCCGGCCGGAATGTCCGCCAGGGCATCGAGCGCAAAGCGCTGCAACGCCGCCTCGACCCGCTGCGGCACGCTTATCTCGGCATCGGCGGCCCCGCCGAGGTAGATCGTCCAGAAGGCGAGGTTCTCCGCCGCCGTCAGGTGTGTCTTGATCCCATCGAGGTGCCCGACAAAATGGCATACCTCCCCCGTCTCGTGGTCCTCGCCGTCGACCGTCATCCGCACGCTGCCCGCCGCCGGCCGCAAATAACCGGCAAGAGCGCGCAAAAGCGTTGATTTGCCGGAGCCATTCGGCCCCGTTAGAATCAACGCCCCGCCCCCATCGAGGCGGAACGACAGATCGTCGACGACATTACGCCCGCCGCGCTCCAAGCTCAGATTTTCAGCAACGAGCTGCACGGGTCGTCATCATCCGTGTGGCAGAATGCGCTAGCGAAACGGAGGGAAAATCCCGCAAGATGGGTGGCGGCGCTCTGGGCGGGCGGGGCAGACGCTACCCTCGTGTGGGCGAGGCACACTGGTCGCGAGCTTACCAGCTTAAATGCGCGCCGTCCTCGGCCGACAGTGACGAAATCCGGCGGCAGGGTTGACGTCCGAGGAGAGCATGGCCGTCGCGGCCGTCGATTGCGAGCGAAGGAGACGACTTTGAAGGACGTAGCGCCGGTGTCGCTGGACAGCTTCAAGTGTCGCAAGACGCTCTCCGCCGGCGGCAAGACCTACACCTATTACTCCCTGCCCGAGGCCGAGAAGAACGGCCTGCCAGGCGTCTCCAAGCTGCCCTTCTCGATGATGGTGCTGCTTGAGAACCTCTTGCGCCACGAAGACGGCCGCACCGTCACCAAGGCCGACATCGAAAACGTCTCCGCCTGGCTGACCGACAAGGGCAAGGCCGGCAAGGAGATCGGTTTCCGCCCGGCCCGTGTGCTGATGCAGGATTTCACCGGCGTTCCCGCCGTCGTCGACCTCGCGGCCATGCGCGATGGCATGAAGCACCTCGGCGGCGACCCGCAGATGATCAATCCACTCGTCCCCGTCGACCTCGTCATCGACCACTCGGTCATCGTCGACGACTTCGGCTCGCCGCAGGCGTTCGGCCACAACGTAGAGCTCGAGTATCAGCGCAACGCCGAGCGCTACAACTTCCTGAAGTGGGGCCAGGGCGCCTTCGACAATTTCCGCGTCGTGCCGCCCGGCACCGGCATTTGCCATCAGGTCAATCTCGAGTTCCTGGCGCAGACCGTGTGGACGCGCACGTACCCGGACGGCACCATCCTCGCCTACCCCGACACGCTCGTCGGCACCGACAGCCACACCACCATGGTCAACGGGCTTGCGGTACTGGGTTGGGGTGTCGGCGGCATCGAGGCGGAAGCCGCCATGCTCGGCCAGGCGCAGTCGATGCTGCTGCCCGAGGTGATCGGCTTCAAGCTGACCGGCAAGTTGACCGAAGGCGTCACCGCGACCGACCTCGTCCTCACCGTGACGCAGATGCTGCGCAAGAAGGGCGTGGTCGGCAAGTTCGTCGAGTTCTACGGCCCCGGCCTCGATTCCATGCCCCTCGCCGACCGCGCCACCATCGCCAACATGGCGCCCGAGTACGGCGCCACCTGCGGCTTCTTTCCCATCGACGAGGAGACGCTCAACTATCTCGTCATCTCGGGGCGCGAGCAGAGCCGCATCGCCCTCGTTGAGGCCTACGCCAAGGCGCAGGGAATGTTCCGCTTCAACGGCTCGCCCGACCCGGTATTCACCGATACGCTCGAACTCAACCTTGCGACCGTCGTCCCCTCGATGGCCGGACCGAAGCGGCCTGAAGGGCGCATCGCGCTGAACAATGTCGCCACCGGTTTCGCCAAAGCGCTGGAGACGGAATATAAGAAGCCCGGCGAGCTTGCGGTGCGCGTGCCGGTCAAGGGTCGCGACTTCGACATCGGCCACGGCGATGTGGTCATCGCCGCCATCACGAGCTGCACCAATACCTCGAACCCGAGCGTGCTCATCGCCGCCGGCCTGCTCGCCCGCAACGCGGTCGGGAAGGGTCTTACCTCGAAGCCGTGGGTGAAGACCTCTTTAGCGCCGGGCTCACAGGTCGTTTCCGCCTATCTCGACAAGGCCGGGCTGCAGCCCTACCTGGACAAGCTCGGCTTCAATCTCGTTGGCTTCGGCTGCACTACCTGCATCGGTAACTCCGGCCCCCTGGCACCGGAAATCTCGGCCGCTATCAACGAGAACGGCGTCGTCGCCGCCGCCGTGCTGTCCGGCAACCGCAACTTCGAAGGCCGCGTCAGCCCAGACGTGCAGGCCAACTACCTTGCCTCGCCGCCGCTGGTTGTCGCCTACGCGCTCGCCGGCACGGTGCAGAAGGATCTTTCCAAGGAGCCGGTCGGAACGGGGAGCGATGGCCAGCTCGTCTACCTGAAAGACATCTGGCCGTCTTCGCTGGAGATCCAGAAGTTCATCGCCGAGAACATCACGCGCGAGCTGTTCCTGGACCGCTACGCCGACGTGTTCAACGGCGATGCGAGTTGGCGGGCGATCGACACGGCCGGCGGCGAGACCTACACGTGGGACGACGCGTCTACCTACGTGCGAAACCCGCCCTACTTCGAGGGCATCAACCAGCGCCCGACCGCCATCACCGACATCACCGGCGCGCGCATCCTCGGGCTGTTTGGCGACAAGATTACCACCGACCACATCTCGCCGGCCGGCTCCATCAAACCCTCCTCGCCCGCCGGCGCATATCTCTTGGAACACAACGTGGCCGTCGCCGACTTCAACCAGTACGGCACGCGGCGCGGCAATCACGAGGTGATGATGCGCGGCACGTTCGCCAACATCCGCATCAAGAACTTCATGGCGCGCGACGCCGCCGGCAACGTCAAGGAGGGCGGCCTCACGGTGCACTACCCCTTCGGCGAGGCCATGTCGATTTTCGAAGCAGCCATGCGCTACAAGTCGGAGCGCGTGCCGCTCGTCGTCTTCGCCGGCGTCGAGTACGGCAACGGCTCGTCGCGCGACTGGGCTGCCAAGGGTACGAGCCTGCTCGGGGTGCGTGCCGTCATTGCCCAGTCGTTCGAGCGCATCCATCGTTCGAACCTCGTCGGCATGGGCATCGTGCCGTTCGTCTTCGAGGAAGGTACGAGCTGGCAGTCGCTCGGCCTCAAGGGAGACGAAGTAGTAAACATCCCGGGGCTAACCAACATTCAGCCGCGCCAGATGATGACCGCGGAGATTACCGCCGCCGACGGCACCGCGCGCGAGGTGCCCATTCGCTGCCGCATCGACACCCTCGACGAGCTCGAGTACTTCAAAAACGGCGGCATTCTGCACTACGTTCTGCGCAACCTGGCGGCCGCCTGATCTGAGAGCCACAAACCGGCTGATCCAGGGGACAATCTTTCGTGAGTCCTGTTGTAGCGTTACACCGCGCTCACTAGTCTTATGGGGCGTCCCCTTTAGGTGTATTTTACGCGCATGCGGCTGGCTCCCATCATTGCATTGACCGTCGCACTTCTAGTGCCGGCGTCCAGCGCGTTGACGCAGGACGCGCCCGGCATCAATCCCTCGTTCGGACCGCCGAAAAACGTCCTCGAGCTGTTCACCAGCCAGGGCTGCGACACTTGCCCGCCGGCCGACCAGGTGCTGGCCGAGTTTGCCGCTCGCCCGGACGTCATCGCCATTACGCTGCCGGTCGACATCTGGGACTATCTCGGCTGGAAAGACACGCTCGCCACCGACAAGAACAGCGAACGGCAGAAGGCCTACGCCAAGGCGCGCGGCGACGGCGCCATCTACACGCCGCAGGTCGTCGTCAACGGCATGATCGGCGTCAACGGCAGCAACCCGGCCGCCATCGAGGAGGCGATCAAAACGACCGACGAGGCCCTGCGAGGCGGCCGCGTCCCGATCAGATTCTGGCACGAGCGCAACTCGATCAAGATCGAGGCGGGCGATGCACCGCCGGGGTTTACGTACAAGGAAGCGACGATCTGGTTTGCCGTCGTGCAGAAGCGGGCCCAGGTTCCCGTGCAGCGCGGCGATAACGAGGGCAAGACCCTCGCCTACACGAACATCGTGCGCGAGATGCTCCCCGTCGGTTCGTGGAACGGCAAGGCGCTGAGTTTGCAGCTCGCCCGCACCGCCGTGATGCGCCCCGAGACCGAGGCGGCCATTATCCTCCTGCAGGAGGGCAAGGCCGGCCCCATCATCGGCGCCGCCTGGACCGGGCTCTGGTAGCCGCCACATCCGCATCGGAGGTGAGCGCTAACCCGCCAGCCCGCGCTTCTTGAGCAGGCCGGCGATCTCCGGCGGGCGACCGCGGAAGGCGACGTAAGCCTCCAGCGGATCGCGCCCGTTGCCGCCCGAATAGATGAACTTGTGCAGCTTCTTCGCCGTCGCCGGATCGAACGGGTTGCCCGTTTCCTCGAAGGCGGCGAACGCGTCGGCGTCCATGACTTCCGACCACAGGTAGCTGTAATACCCCGCCGCGTAGCCACCCATGATGTGCAGGAAGTGCGGGATGCGGTGGCGCATGACGATTTCGCGCGGCATGCCGAGGCGGTCGAGCGTGTCGCGCTCGAAGGCGCCGACGTCGATTTCTTCGCTGTCCTCGCGCGCGTGCAGATCCATGTCGACGAACGCCGAAGCGAGGTACTCGATGGTCGAGAAACCCTGATTGAAGTTGCGCGCCTTCTTGATGCGCGAGACGAGCTTCGCCGGCATCGGCTTGCCGGTCGCGTGGTGCACCGCGAACTTCTCCAGCACCTCCGGCACCATCAGCCAGTGCTCGTAGAGCTGCGAAGGGAGTTCGACGAAGTCGCGCGTCACCGCCGTGCCGGAGATCGATGGATACGTCACGTCTGACAACAGCCCATGCAGGCCGTGCCCGAACTCGTGGAACAGGGTGCGCGCGTCATCGAGCGACAGAAGGCTCGGCTGGCCCTCGTCGCTCTTCGCAAAGTTCATCACGTTGACGATGATCGGGGTCACCTCGTCCGCTACCTTCGACTGCGAGCGGAACGAGGACATCCACGCACCGGAGCGCTTCGACGGCCGCGCAAAGTAATCGCCGAGGAACAGGCCGACGTGGGCGCCGCGCCTGTCGGTCACCTCCCACACCCGCACGTCCTCCTGATAGCGGGGCGCGTCGGAAAGCTCCTTGAAGCGTAGGCCGAACAGGCGCGTCGCCGTCTCGAACGCCGCGGCGATCACGTTGTCCAGAGTGAGATACGGCCGCGTCGACGCTTCGTCGACATCGTAGCGCGCCTTGCGCTCCTTCTCCGCGTAGTAGCGCCAGTCCCACGGAGCGATGGCGAAGTTGCCGCCTTCCTCCCGCGCACGGTTCTGTAGCGCTTCGCGCTCGCTGGCCGCACGTTTCACTGCCGGCTCCCACACGGCCGACAGCAACCCGCGCACGCTCGACGGCGTCTTGGCCATCGTCTCCTCGAGGCTGTACTCGGCGTAAGTCTTGAAACCGAGCAGCGCCGCGAACTCCGTGCGCAGCGCGATGATCTCGGCAGTAATGGCGCGGTTGTCGGTCTCCTTGCCCATTTCGCCGCGCTTGATCCAGGCGTTGAATGCCTCCTCGCGCAAATCACGGCGCGTCGAGAACTGCAAGAATGGCTCGATGCTAGAGCGCGAAAGCGTGATGACGTATTTGCCGTCGAGACCGAGGTCGGTGCCGGCGCGGCCGGCGGCGTCGCGCAAAGCGACCGGCAGTCCGTCGAGATCGCGCGCTTCGAGAACCATGCGCCAGGACTGCTCGTCCTTCAGCACGTTCTGGGAAAACTGCGTCGCCTGCGTCGCCAGCCGCTGATTGATCTCGGCCACACGGGCCTTTTGCTTGGGCGCCAGTTTGGCGCCGGCCCGCACGTGCCACTTGTAGCGCAGCTCCAGCACGCGCCGTTGCTCGTCGGTGAGGGAAAGCTCGTCGCGGCGCTGATAGAGATCCTCCACGCGGCGGAACAGCTTGCCATTCAGCATCACCGCCGTCTCGTGCGCGGCGAGCCTAGGCGCCATGTCGCGCTCGATCGCCTGCAGCGCCTCGTTGGTGTGCGCACCGGCGAGGTTGTAGAAAACCGCGGCGACCTTATCGAGCAAACGGCCGCTCTTCTCCAGGGCGACGATGGTGTTGACGAACGTCGGCCGTGCCGTCTCGCCGGCAATGCGCGCGATCTCCGCCTTGTGCTCCTTCAAAGCAGCGGCGAACGCCGCCTTGAAGTGCGCCGGCTCGATCTTCCTGAACGGCGGCAATCCGAACGCTGCGCTCCAGCGCGACAGCAGCGGATTGCCCGGCTTGGCGCGCACTGAACCTCCCGGGCGCGCCTTGGCCACGCGCGCCGCAACCTTTCGGCGTGACGCACTCTTCGACTTCGCTTTGCTGGCGTTGTTCGTCACTCACTCGCTCCATGGCAGCGTAGTTGGCAGCGCGACTTAAGTCGGCGCGCGGTTATGCAAAGGTAGCCATCGGCGCGCAAGCATCCAGACACAGCATGGCTGCTCGTCTATGCGAAGCATGGCTCTGCCATGAAGATGCGCCAAGACAAAAAAATTGGGCCGGTTGGGAACCGGCCCATGACGACTTGGGGAGATTACTACTGGAAGCCTGCCTAAAAACCCGATCCTCGAAGTTGCCCGGGGGCTGGGGGGCTGAGAGTCCGAGCTACTCCGCCGGACCGGGTCTAGAGGCAACGATTGTCACTCTCGCAGTGGTTTGGGGCAGATCGTTGTCGAGGGCTCGTCGCGAATTTGACCATGTCGGGGAGATTCCGTGCCCCCGCGCCGTTTGCGCGCACGTAATGCATATGCGCTAAACGAGTGCAGCGCGCGGCCCTTGAAATCGGGGGCGTCCGGCGCGATCATGAAGGTGTTGCGACAGGGAGGCGCCGTTGAGCGAATCCGAACCGATAACTTTCAGCCCGCACCAGTCGGGCGTCTTTCGCGGTCGTCAGGCCGCATCGAGCCAGGCCTCCGAAGCTTGGCGCTGCACCACCTTCAATCGTGAGGAATTGAGCGCCATCCTCGCCGTCTACGGCCGCAAGGTCGCCGCCGGCGAATGGCGCGACTACGCCATCGATATCGGGCGCGACAAGGCGGTGTTCTCCGTCTTCCGTCGCGCCAGCGAAGTGCCCCTGTTCCGCATCGAAAAGGCGCCGAAACTGGCACGCAAGCAGGGCGCCTACAGCGTCATGGCGCCGGCCGGGCTCATCTTGAAGCGCGGCCATGACCTCGTACGCGTCTTGACCGTGCTCGAGGGCCGCCCCCGTCTCGTCGGCGCCTAGCGCGAGACAGCCGCGGCCGCCCACATAGCAAAGAGCCCCGGATCGCTCCGGGGCTCTCGCTGTTCCAGCTCAGTGCGTCCGGCTTACTCGCGGTTGCCGAACAGGTTGAGCAACATCATGAACATGTTGATGAAGTCGAGGTAGAGGCTAAGCGCGCCCATGATGGCGCTCTTGCCCATCGCCACTGCATCGCCGGCGACCATCGTGTAGCCGTCCTTGATGCGCTGCGTGTCGTAGGCGGTAAGGCCCGCGAACACCAGGACGCCGATCACCGAGACGGCGAACTGCAAGCCGGACGACTGCAGGAAGATGTTGACCACCGAGGCGAGGATGATGCCGATGAGGCCCATGAACAGGAAGGAGCCCCAGCCGGAGATGTCGCGCTTCGTCGTGTAGCCCCAGAGGCTAAGCGCACCGAACGTGGCGGCCGTCACGAAGAAGATCTGCGCGATCGACTGGCCGGTGAAGACCAGGAAGATCGAAGACAGTGACACGCCCATGACGGCTGCGAACAGCCAGAACGTAAGCTGCGCGGCGGCGACGCTCATCTTCTCGACGCGGAACGAGAGGAAGAGGACGAAGCCGAGCGGAGCAAGCATGACCACCCACTTCAGCGGCGAATTGTAGAGCATCGCGCCGAACTGAGTGAGTTGGCCGTCGGCGCCGACAGCCATCATGCTGGTGAGGTAGGCCGTGACGCCCGTCAGAGCCACGCCGGCGGCCATGTAGTTGTAGACGCCGAGCATGTAGGAGCGCAGGCCTTCGTCTACCGCAACGCCTGAACGGGCCGGGTAGCCGGATTGCGCGTACCTTGGATCGAGCTGAGCCATGTTGTTTCCCTGAGATCCTTTCGTTTGGCGGGACTTGCCAAATCACGGGAGAAATATGCGCTGCCGCAGTGCACCTTTCAAGGCTTACGAATCCGTAAGATTCGCAATCGGCAAAAATATACCTGGGCTGGCAATACCATTGTTTCATCAGGCGTTTACTCGGAGCGCAGGTAGGGCACGGCCGGCGCCCTCAACACAGCCCAGGTGCCGGCGCCACCGAACAGGAAGACGAGCCCCATCGACAGGCCGAGTGCCAGCGCCACCGCTCCTGCCGAGAAGGTGAAGGCGATATTCATCAGTTGTGTGACGACGACCGCGGCAGCCAGCGTGCCGAGAACCACGGCGAACAGCGCCGTCACCGCCGATAGGAGCAGGTATTCGAGGAAGTGCGACGCCAGGATGCGGCGGCGGGTCGCGCCAAGCGTCTTCAGGATCACCGCCTCAAGGATGCGCCGCCGCTGCGCCGTCGCCAGTGCGCCGGCCAACACCAGTGCCCCAGCGAGCAGCGTGACGCTACCGGCGACGCGTACCGCCGTCATCACCTTGGCGAACAACGTGTTGAACGTTGCCAGCACATCCTTGACGCGAATGGCCGTGATCGACGGAAAGGTTTGACCGAGTTCCCGCATGGCCTGCCCCTCGGCGCCAAGCGTCGTGCCCTGCGGCAGCGCGATCGTCACCAAAAGGTTGTGCGGCGCCCCGGCCAGCGTGTTGGGCGAGAACAGCATGACGAAATTGATGGCGAGGCTCTCCCACTTCACCTCGCGCAGGTTGGCGATGGTTGCCGTCACGTTGCGGCCGAGCACATTGACCGTGACCTTGTCGCCGATCTTGAGCCCGAGCTTGCCGGCGAGGTCGGATTCGAACGATACCAGCGGCTCGCCCTCGTAGTCCTTCGGCCACCAGTCGCCAGCGATGACGCTGGAGCCGCGCGGCACGCCGTCCGAATAAGAAAGCCCGCGGTCGCCATTGAGCACCCACTGCGCCTCGGGCGGCGCCTTGACGTCCTCCACCGGCACGTCGTTGAGGCGCACGAGCCGTCCACGCAGCATCGGCGCTTGCTCGAGCAGGGCGCCAGGCACCTGCCGCTTCATCAAGGCGCCCACCGCGTCATAGTCCTCCTTCGGCACGTCGAGCACGAAGTAGTCGGGCGAGTTCGTCGGCAGCCGCTCCTGCAGCTCGCGCACCAAGGAAGCGTCGGCCAGCGCCACGGCGACGAGCAGCGACAACCCAGCACCGAGCGACAGCACGACCGAGCGCGTCAGGCCGCCAGGCGCGCCGAGATTGCCGAGCGCCAGCGACAGCTCCGGCATGCGCGGCCGCGGCAGCCGGCGCGCGACCCATGTCACCGCCGCGCCGAGCCCGTAGAACACTGCGAACACGACGATGAGCCCAACACAGAAGTAGATGGCGATGCTTTTTGAATCCGACGTCAGCATGGCAAAGGCGACGAGCGCCGCGGCAACGCCGAGGGTCGTCATGATGACCCAGGTGCGCGGCAGCGTGCGCTCCGGCGCTACCTCGTCGCGGAACAGCATGCTGGCGCTAATGCGCTCGACGCGGCCCAACGGCCACAGCGTGAACAGCAGGGCGACGCCGAACCCGTAGACGAGCGCCGTTACGACGCTCAGCGGCGTCACGGTCAACTCGGCGTGGATAGGTAGCATCTCGCCAAACAGCGCGTTGAGCACGAGCGGCGCCAGCGTGCCGAGCATGAGACCGAGCACGACGCCCACCGCCGCCACGGCCAGCACCTCGGCGAGGAAAATGCCGAGCACCATGCGGCTGGTGGCACCGATGCTTTTCATCGTGGCGATCACTTTGCGGCGCTTGTCGATGAACGTCGCCACCGCGTTAGCAATGCCGACGCCGCCGACCAGTAGCGCCGTCAGCCCGATGAGCGTCAGGAACTGCCGCAGCCGCTCCAGCGACCGACTCACCTGCGGTGAGGGATCGCGCCGGTCGGCGATGGTGAAGCCGGCTTCGGGGAGCTCCGCTTCGATCTTGTGCCGCAGCGACATGAGCTCCGTCTCGCTTGCCGCGACGTCGCCCGTCTTCACGGCATAGCGCCAGCGCACCAGCGTGCCCGGCTTGACCAGCCCAGACTTGTCGAGCGTCGCCTGCGAAATCAGGATGCGCGGGCCATATGTGAGCCGATCGGTGATACCGTCCGGCTCGGATTTGAGCACTCCGGCGATCTTCACCTTCTCGGCGCCGAGGCTAATCTCGTCCCCCACCTTCAGCTTCAGGCGCTCGAGCAGCGTCGGGTCGACGACGGCGCCGTCGCGCACCGCCTCCTGCAAGGACCTGCCGCCTTCGATCTCCACCACGCCGACCAGCGGATACGCCGCATCGACCGCCTTCAGCTCGGCCAGCGCCTGATCCGAGCCATCCGGACGCCGCGCCATGGTGCGCATGGTGGCCGTCTCGCTGACGCGCCCGAATTCGTCGATGGCGGCGCGCTCATCCCCCTCAGCGCGCACATGCGTGCGAGCCAGCGTGGCATCGCCGCCGAGGATGGCTTCGCCCTGGCGTTCAAATCCGGCGCGCAGCGCATCCGACACGGCGCCGACGCCGGTGATGACCATGACCCCCAGCGCCACGCAGGCGATGAAAATGCGAAAGCCCGATAGCCCCGAGCGCAATTCGCGCGCGGCGATGCCGAGCAATAGTGGCAGCCGCCGTTCGCCGCTGCGTGGGGCGTCTTTGAGCGCTTCAGCCGTCGTCACGAGGCCAGCGCCTCCGTTTGACTTTCAACACGCCCGTCGGCCATGCGGATAGTGCGGTCGCACGCTCCCGCCAGGCGCTCGTCGTGGGTGACAAGGATCAATGTCGCCTCGCGCCGCCGCTGCAATCCGAACAAGAGGTCGATCACATGTCCGCCGGTTTTGCGGTCGAGATTGCCCGTCGGCTCATCGGCGAGAATGAGCTTCGGCCGCCGGCTGAGAGCGCGTGCGATGGCGACGCGCTGCTGCTCGCCGCCGGAAAGCTGCGCAGGGAAATGATCGACGCGATGGCTCAAGCCAACTTCCTGCAAGAGCTCGCGCGCCGTCACGAACGCATCCGGGGTGCCGGCGAATTCCGAGGGGAGCGCAACGTTCTCCAGCGCCGTCATCGTCGGAACGAGATGGAACGACTGGAACACAATGCCGATCTCGGCGCCGCGCATAAGCGCCAGCTCGTCCTCGCTCAAGGCCGAAAGGTCGTGTCCGGCAACGAGCACCTTGCCGCCTGTTGTTCGCTCGAGCCCCGCCATCACCATCAACAGCGATGTCTTGCCCGAGCCAGACGGGCCGACGATGGCCAGCGATTGGCCCTCGGGCGCTTCGAGATCGACATCGCGCAGGATGCTCACCGGCCCGGCACGGCTGGTCAGGGTGAGGCGCACGTCCTTCATTACGACAATCGGCTTGGTCACGATCTGCTCTGCATTTGGGGCTGTTGGGGTGACACTTGTCTCAACTTGACGGCGCCTTTACGTCATAAGGGCCATCTCTACCTGCTGAGGGAAGCATGAAGCCGATGTTTGCAAGACACAACGTGTTGGCCTTGGCACAAGTGGTGTCCGGCGCGCCGCTCGTCAACGTGCTGGCGGGCTTTCTGCTTTTGGCTTCCGCCGCCTTTCCCGGCGCCACCTTTACGAGTGCCATGGCCGAGACGGCGAAACCGATCCGCATCATCGCCTTTGGCGACAGCCTGTCGGCCGGCTACGGCGTGCGCCCCAGTCAATCGTTCCCGGCGCAGCTGCAGAAGGAGCTGAAGGCGCGCGGTCACAATGTCATCGTCGCCAACGCCGGCGTCTCGGGCGACACCAGCGCGGCGGGTCTGGCGCGTCTTGCCTGGGCCATTGGCGATGACGCCGACGCCGTCATCGTCGAGTTCGGCGCCAACGACGCGCTGCGCGGCATCAGCCCGCAGGTGACACGCGAGAACATGCAGAAGATCTTGGCCAAGCTCAACGTACGGCGCCTTCCCGTGCTGCTCACCGGCATGCGCTCCCCGACCAACTGGGGCGACAACTACACCGAGGAGTTCGACGCCATCTTCCCGGACCTCGCCAAAGAGCACGGCCTCATCTTCTATCCGTTCTTCCTCGATGGCGTGATCTTCGATGCCAAGCTCAATCAGCAGGATGGCATTCATCCGAACGCCAAGGGTGTCGCTGCCATCGTCAAAGCGATCCTTCCCCAGGTCGAGGAGCTGATCGCCAAGGCCGAGGCGCAACGCGCCGCCGCTTCGAAGAGCTGAAAGCACTGCATCATGCCTCGCCTCTTCACCGGCATTGAAATTTCCGGCGAGACCCGTGAGGAAATCGCGCGTCTCAAAGTGCCGCTACCGGGTGGGCGCTGGACCGAGCCCGAAAATTTGCACCTGACGTTGCGTTTCGTCGGCGACGTCGACAGGCCGCAGGCCGCCGAGTTTGCCGAGCGGCTCGCGTCGATCGAGCTCGACGCCTTTGAGCTGCGTCTTGCCGGACTCGGCACCTTCGGCGGTAACGAGCCGCGTTCGATCTGGTCCGGTGTCGAAAACTCACGGGCTCTCGAAGCGCTGGCACGCGCCAACGACCGCGCCGCGCGCGCGGCGGGCTTGCCGCCCGACGGACGCCCGTTCAAGGCGCACGTCACGCTGGCCCGCATCAAGTACGCCAGCCCCGACGAGATCGCGCGCGTGCTGCAGCGAATCGGCGCCTTCCGCTCGCGCCCATTCTTCGTCTCGCGCTTCGTGCTGTTCTCAGCCAAGCCGAAAACCGGCGGCGGACCCTACGCGGTCGAGGAAACCTTCTCGCTGCGCGGCGGCGAGTTCGCCGACTACCCGGACATCGACGGCCGCTGGTAGCGATCAATAACGCCAGACGCCGCCGTTCCAGGGAGTTTGCTGCGGGCCGTCGTGCTCGCGCTGCAGGTAGGCTTCGATCTCTCCGTCGCCGTCGCCCTGCCAGCCGCCGCCGGCGTTGACCTGTCCGGCGTAGCGCTGACCGCCACGCATTTCCGCCAGCGCGCGCGCCTCGTCCTTGTAGCCCTGATGCCGCGCGGCGGATTCAGCCGACCACGGCGCGGGCTTGCACGTGCAGCCCGCGACCAGCGTCTTGCGATAAAGAAACGCTGTTGGCAGTTGCGCGTACGGGCGGCCTGTCATGTCGACCATCGTCTCTACGCTGCCGCCGTTGACCGGGTAGTAGAACAGCTTGGATTCGCCGTCGCAGCGCGCCTCGCAACTGCGCGCATCCTGATAGAGCCGCTCGCGCCCGACGTTGTCGCCGATGGGGAAATAGAATCCGTCGCAGGTGCGCACGCACAGTGTCCGGTACTTGCTGTAGTCCTGCGGCCAGCCGTTGTCGTTGTAGCCTTGGCCGTAGCTGTACCCATACTCGAAGCGCTGCCCGCCGTAGCCGAAGTTGAAGGTCGGCGGCGCGATGCGCTCGGAGCGGCGGGAGGAGCCCCAGCCGAACAGCTTCTGGAAGAAGCCTTCGGCGCTGGCTGATTCAAAGCCCGACGAGAGCGCCACGGCGGCGCCGAGCATGAGCAGAACTGATCGAGAAAGACGCATCGGCACTCTGACGCTCGCACCTGATCCCTGGCGCGCAGCATCGCCGCAACATGGCAAACAATGTTCTAACGCCAGTGCCGATTTTTGCGATTTACAGCGTCAGCACGACCTTGCCGACGGCCTCGCGCCGGTCGATCACGGCGAGCGCTGCGCCGATCTCGGTCAGCGGATAGGTGGCGTGGACGCGCGGATTGAGCCGCCCCTCTGCCACCCACGCCAGCACCTGGCACATGTTGGCCCGGTGCCCAGCAGGATCGCGCTTCACCGCTTCGCCCCAGAACACGCCGATAGCGTCGCAGCCTTTGAGCAGCAGAAGGTTGAGCGGAATCTTGGCGATGTCGCCGGAGGCAAAGCCGACGACGAGAAAGCGTCCTTGCCATGCCATCGCGCGTATCGCGGCCTCCGAGGAATCGCCGCCGACGCAGTCGTAGACGACGTCGACGCCGCGACCGCCGGTCAATGCGCGTAGGCCCTCCTTGAGATCGGCGCTGGCGTAGTTCACTGCTTCGTCGGCGCCGTGCTCCAAGCAAACCGCAAGCTTTTCCGGCGAGGAGGCAACGGCGATGACGCGCGCGCCTATCAGCTTGGCGACCTCCACCGCGGCCAATCCGGCGCCGCCCGCCGCGCCGAGCACCGCCACCGTCTCGCCGGCCTTGAGGTTACCACGATCTTTCAGGCCGTGGATCGCCGTGCCGTAGGTGACGGAAACGCCGGCGGCGACCGCATCGCCCACGCCCTCAGGGATGGCGATCAGCGCATCGGCCTTGGCGACCACCTTTTCGCGCGCCCCGCCCCAGCCGAGGTAGGCCATCACCCGGTCGCCGACCTTCACGCCGCGGACACCGGTGCCCAATGCCTCGACCACCCCCGCCACCTCGGCCGACGGCGAGAACGGCAGCTCGGGCTTAGCCTGATACTTGCCGCGTGTGATCAGCGTGTCGAAAAAGTTGAGCGCCGCAGCCTTGACCTTGACCACTACCTCGCCGGAACCGGGGAGCGGCTCCGCCACCTCCTCGATGGCGAGGCTTTCCGGTCCGCCGAAGCGCTTGCAAAGCGCAGCTTTCATGTAAAACCTCCCGCCGACAGGGTAGTTTGCATGCAGATTGCCCTTCCACCACGCCGCGCCGCTTGCCGCAAGCTGGCGCGGGCCGAGGACGCCGATGACCGACATGCCCGCCGCCAACTGGCCACCCTCCGCCCGGGGCTATTTCGCCATCGGCGCCGAGCGCATGTCGAAATCCCTTAACCTCGGCAACCTGATGCGCTCGGCGCATGGCTTCGGGGCGAGCTTCACCTTCACCGTCGGCGCCACCTATCGGGCGCTCGAGGCTTATGCCGACACGTCCAAGAGCCAGCTGCACCTGCCCCACTACAACTGGGCAACGCTGGACGACATGGCGCTGCCGCAGGGCTGCAAGCTGGTCGGCATCGAACTCATTGATAACGCTATCGATCTCCCGAGCTTCCGGCACCCGTTGCGGGCGGCCTACGTGCTCGGCCCCGAACAAGGCTCATTGTCAGAAAAGCTGTTGGCGCGTTGTGACTATGTGGTGCGCATCCCGACGAGCTTTTGCGTCAATGTCGCCATGGCCGGCGCCATCGTCATGTACGACCGGACGCGGACGCTGGCCCGCTTCGCCGACCGCCCGACGCGGGAAGGCGGGCCGGATTCGTCCAACCCGGCCGGCGCGGCGACGCCGGCAAGAACCGGGGGTAAGATCGGCCGGGAATGATGACAGCCACCCGGAAGGGTGCATATGCTTACCGAAACCACGCTCTTTCTGGGGAGGGGAGCTCATGCAAGCAACGGGTATTGCCGCAGTTGCCATTACGACTTTCGCGCTTGCCGGCGCCGCCGCCGCGCAAACCGTCAACCTCGTCGAGAAGCAAGGTGTCTGGAGCCTTTACGCCGACACGGCGACGCCCAAGGCGGTGTGCTTCATCGCCGCCCAGCCGCAGGCGGTCGAGCCGCTCGGCGCCAACCGCGGGCCGATCTTCTTTTACATCTCGGCTTGGCCGAAGGACGGCGTGAAGACCGAGCCGAGCATCAAGGTCGGCTACCCGGTGAAGCCCGACGCCGACATGTCGGTCACCGTCGGCACCGACACCTTCAAGCTATTCATCAAGGGCGAGCGCGGCTTTGTCTCCGATCCCACCGAGGAGCTGAAGCTGGTCGAGGCCCTGAAGAAGGGATCCAACGCCTTCGTCAAAGCGACCTCGGCGCGCGGCACGGCGACGACCGACACCTATTCGCTGTCGGGCCTCTCGACGGCGCTGGAGAAGCTCGCCGCCGCCTGCCAGTAGCCGCGCGATCGCATCGCGATGCGATGCCTTAGCTCTGCGAGCCGGGGCCGAGGCGGTTCGGCCCCTCAGATCGGCAATGGGGCCGAAGATTAGTCCGCTGCGTTTTCAAAATCCTGACGAACGTTTGGAGGATCGTCGTTTTTCTTCATTCCAACAGAGATCTGGACGGGTCTCCTCTTTCTGGCACCATTCTTTTTTCTTCTGAAATATTTGTTTTTCTTGGTGTTTTAGGTCGTTCAAATCTCGGCTCGCCTGACTTCGTCGCCGATTCCTGGAATACTCGCCGGGGGATAAGGACTACCAGATGACCCTCGCCCACATGGGTCCGATGCAGCCTGGCGACCAGCGCCCGGTTCTGCCTTGGCCTGAGATCACGAGGTAAAAGACAACATTCGGCGCGTCATCGTCAACGCCGCCCGCGCCGGGACCGAAACGCAGCGTAGTCGCCGGCATACGGACAGTTCGACAAGCTTAGCGCGTCGCCGCTTAACGCATATGCGCAGCGAAATGCGCCATGCGGGACGAGAAGTTGTTCCGCGTCGCGCGATCCCTTGATCGGACTGACGTCGAATAAGATCTCGCCATTCTCGATCGACCATTGACCGCCGTGCAACGACCAGTCGAGCAGAGTTGCCTCTCCGGACATAGAAGGTTCCATCCGCCACGAACAGCAGGGTGCTGTTCCCGATCCACATCCCTATCAGCGCCTGCAGCATCATGTAGAGCCTCTCGTCGAAAGCGCGAGCGATCAGCGGTCCTTGCGGCGGAGGTGCACGTAGAGAGCGCCCTCGCCGCCGTGACGGATGCCAGCCGTCGTAAATTCGATGACGATGCCGGCGAGCTCCGGCTCCCCCAGCCAGCGTGGTACGTTGCGCCTTAGCACCCCACGCTCGATGCCTTCGCGCTCCAGCCGCTCGTCCTGCGCCGTACGCGCCGGAGCGCCCTTGCCGGTGATCACCAACACCCAGCGCTTGCCCTCGGCAAAGCCGCGTTTGAGGAAGCGGCGCAGCGCGTCGTGTGCCTCGCTCTGGCGCATGCCGTGCAAATCTATCCGCCCCTCAATCTCGATGCGGCCGGAGCCGAGCTTGCGCGCCTTGCGCCGCTCAAGCGCGATGGGCGCCGGTGTGGGCGGCGGCAGCGTGACTTTCGGCGTGGGGCGCGGAGGCGGCGCAGCGGCCGGCGATTTTTTCTGCGGGGCGACCTTGGAGGCCTCGCGCTTACTCGGCCCGGGCTCGGCATCCTCGAGCGCCGCATGCACGCGCCCCTTCTTGCCTTTGATGGGCTGTAGGCTCGCCGCCGTGTGCTCCCACAACGCGCGCTCCTCTGCGGAAAGCCGGCTACTGCCGCGCTTACCCGGCGGCGGCTTCAGAGGCCGCCGTCGCTCTTCACGGTCGTCTGCCATGGCAAGCGCTCGCCGAACCTCAGCCCTTGTTCAGCCGATTGCGCCGAGGTGGGCAGCAGCACGAAGAAATTCCCCGCATGCTTGGTGACGCCCGCGAGCTGGCCGGCCTTCTCGCCGGAGCCGAAGTAGATGTCGCCGCGCTCCGGCCCTTTGATTGCCGAGCCTACGTCCTGCGCCACCATCAAACGATTAAAGCGCTTATCCTTCGTTGCATGGCCAAGGTCTGGCGCGCTGACGTACAGCGGCGTGCCGAGCGTGTGATAGCCGGTATCGATGGCCAGGCTGCGCCCCGGCGTCAACGCCACCGACATGGCGCCCATCGGGCCTTCGCTGTCGCTGGCGAGCTCGCGAAAAAAGATGAACGACTGGTTCTGCCACATCACCTGCTGGCCGCGCGCCTTGTCGGCCCGCAACCAATTGCCCAGCGCTGCCATCGACACCTTGTTGGCGGCGAGCAGCCCTTGGTCGATCAGGTAGCGGCCGATCGACTTGTAAGGATGCCCGTTCTTGCCGTCGTAGTTGATGCGCACCGTCGTGCCGTCGGTGAGGTGGATGCGGCCCGAACCCTGGATGTGCATGAAGAACACTTCCACCGGATCCTCGAGGTACAAGAGCTCCAGCCCCTTGCCGGCCAGCGCACCCTGCTCGATCTCGGCGCGCGTTGGAAACGGCACGTCGCCGGCGGCCGTCTTGCGCAGATGCGTGTAGCCGTCGGGTTTGGAGGCGCGATCCGCCTCGGCGACGACGTTCACAAGATCAGGCGGGCGCTTGTAGACGGGCGTCTGGAACTTGCCCTGCGCGGTGCGCGAGCCTTCCAGCACCGGCTCATAATAGCCGGTGAGCAGCCCATTGAGGTTCGCTTGCGCCACGCGATGCGGCACGAACTGGGTTTCGAAAAATGTCTTGGCCGATTTCTTGGTCGGCGACTTCATGCTCTGAGCGACGCGGCAGGCTGCGGCAAGATCGTCAATCGAAGCCTTGCATTGCGAGGCTGCCTTGGCGACGGGCTTGCTCGCCGCCTTGCCGACCGCATCGCACGACTTGAGGAAGGTCTCGAAGGCGGCGAGGTGATCGTCGCTCTCCCAGCCGGGCAAATCGGCAAAGGTTACGCGCTCCAGCTTGGCTTGGGGCAGCTGTGGCGCCGCGGGAGCGGGCTTAGCCTCGGGTGTCTTCGGCTTTTTGTCTTGGCTCATGGCGGGTTGCATGGAGATGGGCTTCGCGGCGGCGGGTGACGGCGGCGTTTCGGGCGGCGCGGCCAGCGTGCCGCTCGCAACGAGGGTCCCAGCGGCCACGGCTACGGCCGTCGCCGTCCATCTCACAGCAGCCAGGGCGCGAGCACCTGCCATGGTCGCGTGCGACGTCCCCTCCTTACCATCCCGCCGGCCGCCATGCACGCGGCCCCACGTCCCCCGTGAGCGTGTTCGACGCTAAGCAGGCGACTGCGTGGCGATGAGGCGCCAATTCGGATTGGCGCGCGCCTTCACCGACGAGATGTCGCGGCTGAACGTCCAGATGTCGGTCACTTCCTTGATGCGCTGCGAATCGCCGTTGATGATGGCGCCCGCCTTGTCGCGCGTCGCCGAGATGAGCTGGCTGACGAAGCGCACCGTGATCGAGGCGATGCCGCTTTTCACCTCCGATTCGAGGATGTCCGCCTTGTCGATGCCAACGAAGCTCTGATCGACCTGCTCGTCGCGGGTCTCGCGATCGGCGATGGCCCGCGTGAAGCCCTCGTACACGTCGCGGCTAAGCAAATCCTTCAAGAGCTTGCGGTTGCCCTCGGCGAACGCCGTAACGATCATCTCGTAGGCCTGCTTGGCGCCCCGGATGAACGTGTCGGGATCGAACGCCGGGTCGATCCTCGCTATGTCGATAAGGCCGTTGCGGGCGCCGGCCTCGACGCTCGGATAGGTCTTGATGCGTTCCTCGGCATCAGCCTGCGTCACTTCGGTAGCGGGCGCGGCAGTGACGGCATCGCGCTCGCGACGCGGCATGGCGACGACGTTGTCGGAGGACGCAGCGGGGGCCCCCTGCTGAGCTCGCTCGGCGCGATAGCGCTCGACGCGCGCTTCCTCATCACCCGTGCGGCGTCCAAGGACGCTTCTCAGCTTCAAGATCACGACCACCGCGACGATGAGCGAGATTAGGGTGAAGAGATCAATCTTCTCCATGGGCGGCTGCCTTCCTGCATCAACAGCGTGACTGGATACGACAGCTATATATGATCGCGCC
>DATBSP010000015.1:0-5826 GCA_036559705.1 Hyphomicrobium sp. | reverse complement strand
CTAGCGGTTCAGGGCGACGACGAGCGCTTTCGGGTTGCCGCCGTTGTCGCTGATGAAGCTCTGGAACAGGTTGTCGAGGAACGACGTCATCCAGAAGCCGATCACCTGCGCGTCGCGCACCTTGTAGGTCTGGCCGCGCTTTACGACCAGCCAACGCACGTCGTAGGCGCTGCCGTCGGCCAGCGTCACGCGGCTGTCGACGTAGGTGCCGCGAGCATCGTTCTTCGATTGCGCGGTGACGACGAAGCGCGCCACCGGATACTTCGAGGCCTCCTTAGAGGCATAGCGGGCGATGAAGTTGATCATGCCGTTGTAATAGACGGGGCGGTCGTTCTTCGGCAGGCTGCGGGCGTAGTCGCCCAGCGCGCTGAGGCCGATCGAGGGGATATCGGCGTTAGAGTTCAGCACCATGGCGAACTGCGCGGCCGAGCCCGAACGCGAGGCGGCGAGCAATTCGTTGCCGACGCGCTTCATATAGCCGGCGGGGCTCTCCGCGCGTGCTACGGGAGCAGCTTCGCTCACAGCGGGAGCCGGCGCTTTCGCCACGGGGGCCTGCGCCGAGACGGTCGTGGACATCGTAAGCAGTGTCACGCCGGCCAAAGCCAGGGTGCGCGCGAACTGGGTACTCTGCGCGCGCAAGGTCACGGGGCTCATCATGCGATCGGGCTCCCTCCCGAGGGGGTACAAACTATCAATGGCGACCGCTTCCACGCCGGCCGGCCCTTGCCTCAGCAGCTTTATTAGCCATGCGAGGCCTCTGTCAGTCAAAGGGTGGCGAGAGATAACGTCGAATTTTTGGACGGCGATGGCGTCAGGCATGGGCGGCATCCGGCGAAGGTGCAGGTGTCATACGTAGCCATAGGGCCTTGAAGCGATAGAGTTCACTGGGCGGGATCACTTTGTGGCCAAGGAGTGTCGCCACGCGGTCGACCTCGCCTTCCGATGTCCGCGGCGCCACACTCAAGAGCACAGATTTTTCGCGCTCGGGGTGGACGAGGATCAACTCGTGGCGCGTGCCAGACAACGAGGCGCGAACGTGGTGTGCGACGCCCGAGAACGAGGCGAGTGGGGCCGCCCACGTCCAGGAGCGAAAATGTCCGCCTTCCGTGACATTTACGAGGCCGTGCGCGATCTCGACGGTACGCGTCGTTGCTAGTCGATCGACGAGGCGCTTGGTCGGCAATGCGACGAGATAGGTGAGGAACCCGATGGCGGCTAGGACCTCGAACCCGAGCGCCGGATGCTGCTCGACGACGGCGCGGGCGGCCGGGACCACCATGGCCTGAAAGATGACGGCAAGTGTGGTGAGGGTGCCACCGAGCGCTGCTGGGATGACGAGCGCCAGGAAAGCGGTCGCTGCGCGCTGGGAACAGGTCTGGATGAGGCGGAGGGGCAGCTCGGCAGGCACCGGGGGCTCGACCCGGTCATAGATGGCGACGCGCATTTAAGGGGTGTCCGCGGCTCTAGAAGTCGTTGCGATCGAACGTAAACGCGGCCTGCTTACTTTCGGGTTAATCGGCGTGCCGAAATGAACCCACATGTGGCCCGCTTGCGTCTCTTGACACATAAACATATCTTTATATGATGCCGTCGCAATGGAGAGTCACGTGGCAGGATCATTCGCCAGCGACGACATCGTCACCGCGCTCAAGGCTGCGGCCGAGCCGACACGTCTGCGTATCCTGCTCCTGCTCGCCGCCGGCGAACTCAGCGTCAAGGATCTAACGCTGATCCTTGGGCAGAGTCAGCCGCGCATCAGCCGTCATTTGAAGTTGCTGGCCGAGGCCGGGCTCGTTGAACGCTTCCGAGAGGGGAGCTGGGCATATTTCCACGTGTCCGATCGCTCGGCCGGAGGCCGGTTGGCGCTCGACATACTCAACCTGGTCGACGGTGCCGACCGTGTGATCGCCCGTGACCGCGAGCGGGCCGACGCCCTGAAGCGCGAGCGCGAAGCCTCGGCGCAGGTCTATTTCCAATCGCATGCAGTCGACTGGGATCGCATTCGTGCCCTGCATATCGCCGAGCATGACGTCGAGCAGGCGATCGTCGAGGCACTGGGCCCGGTGCCGTTCAAGCTGCTGATCGATCTCGGCACCGGGACGGGCCGCATCCTGGAGTTGCTCGCTGATCGCTACGAGCGGGGTATCGGCTTCGACCTCAGCAATGCCATGCTTTCCTACGCCCGCAGCAACCTGTCGAAGGCGAAGCTCGCACGCGCGCAGGTGCGCCATGGCGATATCTATGCTCTCAGTCTGCCGGACGGTGTCGCCGATGCGATTGTCATGCATCAGGTGCTCCACTTCCTATCCGATCCGGCACTCGCCATCCGGGAGGCCGCGCGCGTGCTGGCCCCCGGCGGCCGGCTGCTGATTGTCGACTTCGCACCGCACGACCTTGAGTTCCTGCGCGAGGATCACGCTCACGACCGGCTCGGCTTTGCGCCAGCGCAGGTGCGCCAGTGGATGAAGGACGCCGGGCTAGAGCCAGGCTTACAACGCGATCTGGCGCCGGGCGGAGGCGCCGGCCCGCAGGCGCTCACCGTGTCGCTGTGGCTCGCCGAGCGGTCGCCCGCGGCGCCGGTACTGGAAAAACCGGCGCGGACCCGCACTTTGCAGGAGGCTCCGTGATGGCGATGGCACAGGAACGCAAGAGCCGGCTGCTCGGAGCCGGCGAGATCGACGTCTCATTTGAGTTTTTCCCGCCCAAGACGGAGAAGATGGAGGCGGCGCTGTGGAGCGCGGTCGAACGGCTGGCGCCGCTGCGCCCCGAGTTCGTCTCCGTCACTTATGGCGCCGGCGGTTCGACGCGCGAGCGCACGCACAACACCGTCACCCGCATCGTCCGCGAGACGGAATTGAAGCCCGCCGCGCATCTCACGTGCGTTGCCGCCTCGAAGCAGGAGGTCGATGCCGTTGCGCGCGAGTATTGGGACGAGGGCGTGCGCCACATCGTGGCGCTGCGCGGCGATCCCATGGGTGGCCCGGGCACCGCCTACGAGCCGCAGCGGGATGGCTACATCAATGCGGCGGATCTCGTAGCCGGGCTGAAGCGCATCGCGCCGTTCGAGGTCTCAGTCGCGGGCTATCCGGAGAAGCATCCGGAGAGCTCGTCGGATACCGCCGACATGGACAACCTCAAGGCCAAGGTCGACGCAGGCGCCGACCGCATCATCACTCAGTTCGGCTTCGACAATGCACACTACCTCCGCTTCCTGGAGCGCGCCCGCGCCGCCGGCATCTGGGTGCCGATTACGCCCGGTATCGTGCCCATTCACAACTATAAGCAGGTGGCAGCCTTTGCCCAGCGCGCGGGGGCCAGCATGCCTTCGTGGCTCGCCCGCCGCTTCGACGGCCTTGAAGACGATCCGGCGACCAGCCATCTCGTTGCGGCCGCCGTCGCCACCGAGCAGGCCATGGACCTCGTTGATGAAGGCGTAAAGAAGTTCCATTTCTACACCCTCAACCGCGCTGATCTTGTGTACGCCATCTGCCACCTGCTGGGTTTGCGTCCGCACGCGGGCATGCTGCGCGAGCCGGCCAAAGCACGCGCGGCGGGGTAAGGAGTAGGCAATGCAAAGAAAGCCGACTTTCGCGGCGCTACAGGCGGCCGCCGACAAGCGCATCCTCATCATCGACGGCGCCATGGGCACCATGATCCAGCGCTACAAGCTGGATGAGGACGGCTATCGAGGCGTGCGCTTCAAGGACTGGCAGCGCGACGTCAAAGGCAACAACGATCTGCTCGTGCTCACGCAGCCGCACATCATCGGCAAGATCCACGAAGAATATCTGGAAGCCGGCGCCGACATCCTCGAGACCAATACCTTCAATGCCCAGCGCATCTCTATGTCCGACTACGGCATGGAGGAGCTGTCGTACGAGATGAACGTCGCGGCGGCGAAGATCGCCCGCGCGACGGCCGACAAGTGGACCAAGAAGACGCCCGACAAGCCGCGCTTCGTCGCCGGCGCCGTCGGCCCCACCAACCGCACGGCCTCGATCTCGCCGAAGGTCAGCGATCCCGGCTTTCGCAACGTCGACTTCGACGAGCTGCGCGAAGCCTACAAGGAACAGGTTCGAGGGCTAATGGACGGCGGCGCCGACATTATTCTGATCGAGACCATCTTTGACACGCTCAACGCCAAGGCGGCGGGCGTCGCAACGCTCGAGGTGTTCGAGGAAAAGGACACCGAGCTGCCGATCATGATCTCCGGCACCATCACCGATCGTTCGGGGCGCACGCTCTCGGGCCAAACGCCGCAGGCGTTCTGGTATTCGATGCGCCACTTGAAGCCGTTCTCCATTGGGCTCAATTGCGCACTCGGCGCCGATCTGATGCGGCCTTACCTGGCCGAGCTCGCGTCATTCGCCGATGCGCGCATTTCGGCCTATCCCAATGCGGGCTTGCCGAATGCCATGGGTGAGTACGACGAGACGCCGAATGATATGGCGTGCGAGATGGAGCCGTGGGCCAAGGACGGCATCGTCAACATCGTTGGCGGCTGCTGCGGCTCGACGCCCGACCACATCCGCCACATCGCCGAGCACGTCGAGGCGCATCCGCCGCGCAAGATCCCCGAGATCGCGCCGAAGATGCGTCTCTCCGGTCTCGAACCCTTCATCCACGGGTGACCATGACCACAGGAAATGCGGCGCAGTCCTTCATCAATATCGGCGAGCGTACCAACGTCACCGGCTCGGCCAAGTTCCGCAAATTGATCGAGGCCAACGACTATCCGGCCGCGCTCGCCGTCGCGCGCAGCCAGGTGGAGAACGGCGCGCAAATCCTCGATGTCAACATGGATGAGGGGCTGCTCGATTCCGAGAAGGCGATGCAGACGTTCCTCAACCTCATCGCGTCCGAGCCCGACATCTCGCGAGTGCCGCTGATGATCGACTCATCCAAGTGGAGCGTCATCGAAGCCGGCCTCAAGTGCGTGCAGGGTAAGGCGATCGTCAACTCGATCAGCCTCAAGGAGGGCGAGGGCCCGTTCCTCGAGCACGCCAAGAAGGTGCTGCGCTACGGCGCCGCCGTCGTCGTCATGGCCTTCGACGAGCAGGGGCAGGCCGACACGGCGGATCGCAAGGTCGCGATATGCGAACGCGCCTACAAGCTGCTCACCGAGGAAGTCGGCTTTCCGCCGGAAGACATCGTCTTCGACCCCAACATCTTCGCCGTCGCCACCGGCATCGAGGAGCACAACGGCTACGGCATCGCCTTCATCGAGGCGGCGCGGCGCATCAAGGAGAAGATGCCGCTGGTGCACATCTCGGGTGGCGTGTCGAACCTGTCGTTCGCCTTCCGCGGCAACGAACCGGTGCGCCAAGCCATGCACTCGGTGTTCCTCTACCACGCCATCCAGGCCGGCATGGACATGGGCATCGTCAACGCGGGACAGCTCGCGCTTTACGACGACATCCCGGCCGAGCTGCGCGAATTGTGCGAGGACGTGGTGCTCAACCGCCGTCCCGATGCCACCGACCGGCTTCTGGAGGCGGCCGCCAAGTTTAAGGGCGACGGCAGCGGCGCCAAAGCCAAGGAAAAGGACCTGTCCTGGCGCAATGCGCCTGTGGAGGAGCGGCTGAAGCACGCGCTCGTCCACGGCATCACCGAGTTCATCGAGGCCGACACGGAGGAGGCGCGCCAGAAGGCAGCCCGGCCCCTCGATGTGATCGAAGGCCCGCTGATGGCCGGTATGAACGTGGTCGGCGACCTGTTCGGCGCGGGCAAGATGTTCCTGCCGCAGGTGGTGAAGTCGGCGCGCGTGATGAAACAGGCCGTGGCATACCTGCAGCCGTTCCTCGAAGAGGAGAAGAAGCGGCTTGG
>DATBSP010000014.1:0-1551 GCA_036559705.1 Hyphomicrobium sp. | reverse complement strand
ATGCGCCCGACATAGCCGATGATGCGCGCGAGCCCGCGCGTCTCGATCACCGGACCGATATCGTTGAGCACCACCGCACCCATAACCGTCGGCCTGAGCGCCGCCATCAGCATGGCGATCATGCCGCCGCGCGAGGTGCCGACGATGCCGACCTTGTGCAGGCCCCGCAAAGTCAAGAAATCCAGCGTGTCCAGCAGCTCGACGAACGGGGTGTAGTTGCGCCAGTTACGGTCGTATTGCGAGCGTCCGCGCCCCCGATAGTCGAAGCAGTAGACGTTGCGGGGTCTTTCCGGGTGCCGGCAGAGATACGTGGCGAGCGCAGTGAAGTCCCGGCAGTTGCGCGTCAGTCCGGGCAGGCAGATGGCGCTTCGAAACTTCTCGTCGGGTGCCGCGTAGTGGCGGACATGCAGCCGAAGGTCGTCGAACGACGCATAGTAGATGTCTCGCCACAGCTCGCCATCGGGCTCGGGCATCTTGCACTATCAACCTTGGGTGCGGGTCTGAACCGAGAGGGCGCGTCCCCCTTGCGCCTGGCCGTCAGTTTTCCAGCAACTCGCCGAAGGAGCAAGCCTTACCAAGGGGCAGCCGATGCCCGTTTCCGCCTCACTCGGATTTTGCCTGAACGCCCAGGACGGCCTCGACCTTGGCCGAGTCGGAGTGAGGAATTCTACGGCCGCGATTGAGATCCTGAACGAGCTGCAAGGCCTGTTTCGGCCCTGCCAGACGCGAGCGATAGAGCTGAAGCGTCTCCATGATCTTCACCACGTATTGCCGCGTCTCGGTGAAGGGGATGCGTTCGATCCAGTCGATGGGATCGACCTGCGGGTCGCGAGGATCGCCGAACTGCTTGATCCATTCCGCGACACGGCCGCCGCCGGCATTGTAGGCGGCGAGCGACAGGAAATAAGAGCCGTTATAACTGTCGATCAGGGCACGCAGATGCGCCTCGCCGAGCTGCGTGTTGTACGATGCGTTGGTCAGTTGGTTGGGGTCGAACTTGACGTTATAGGCCTTGGCCACGGCCTTGGCCGTGCTCGGCATCAGCTGCATCAAGCCACTAGCGCCGACCGGGCTCTTGGCCGCGGCGTTGAACTCGCTTTCCTGCCGCGACAGCGCATGCACCAGCGCGGGATCGACGCGATCCGTCAGCAGGCTCCTGAATTCCGGAATCACACCGATGGGCAGCGCATAGTCGCCGACCGGGAGGTCGCGGTTGAACGCGATCTTGGCGAGCCTGAGCGCGACCTGCGGTTCGCCTTCGGCCTTCGCCAGCTCGACGAGGAGCACGACTTCGGCCGGATTGGTGAGCTTGCGCGACAGCGCCAAGAGGAATTGCGGTGTGGCGCCGTCCAGCCCGGAGGCGCGCGCAACCCCGATCGCCCGCACGGCGTCGCGCGAGATAAAGCTCTCGATGTCGGCTTCCTTCGGCAGCGGCGTCGGCGTGACCTCGAGATGGGCGGGACGCGCGTCGAGCGATTGGCGGCCGAGCTGGCCGTAAAAATATTGCGGGTATTTGGCCGCGCCGTGGAAATGCACGATGGCCGTGGCGCG
>DATBSP010000013.1:0-3395 GCA_036559705.1 Hyphomicrobium sp. | reverse complement strand
CGCCGCCGATCGAGAAGTACACATTCTGGTAGAGTGAGCGGTCGGTGCCGTCGAACGCCTCGAGCATTATGCCGTTCGGGTGCTCGGGGAAAAATTCGGCCTTGTGCATCTCGAGGTCGGCGGCGCGGTCGAAATCGATCTCATGGCGTCCGCCGAGAGGAAGGCGCTGGTCGCGCCGTACGGCGTCGACCCGGTCGCGGCTCGCGACGGGATCGATGTCTTCAGGCACCTCCCCCATCAGGCCGGCAACGACAGCAAAGTCGGTGCCATGCCCCACACCGGTCAGCGCCAGTGACCCGTAGAGGCTGGCACGGACCTGGCGCACCTGGCCGAAGACGCCGTTGGCCTCGAGCTCACGAAGAAAGCTGTTGGCGGCGCTCATCGGCCCGACCGTGTGCGAGCTTGAGGGGCCGATGCCGATACGAAACACCTCGAAGACGCTGTAGTTCATGCCGCGTCCTCCTCGATATCTCCCTTGTCGAGACGGACGACGCCGAAGTCATAGGGCTCGGCCGCGCGGACGAGAAAGCGCCAGACATAGTCCGCGAAACTGCGCCGGACCAAAAGGGAGACGCCGTCGCGCTCGCGATACATATACACCGCCGACTTGCCGAATGTAGTGCCGACGACGCGGCCCTCGCCGAGACGGTGAACGTCGTAGACGCTGGCATGGGAAATCACATCGGAGGCGTTGCGCCCCTGAACGATGATCTCAGTATAGCCACCCGAGTTATCGACGACCTGGCTGCGTATCCCGCTGAGGGCTTTCCCGAGGCCACGCAAGAGCGGCACAAGCCGCGCGCGAGGACCGACAATCATCCACTCGTCGGGGGAGAGCCAGAGCGCCTTCACGGCTCCCGATCGCGTGAACGTGCAGGGTTTTGCCGGCAGCCGGGTGCCGAGCGCGCTTGCCGCGCCGTCCTGGAAGGCGGTGTCCGCAGGGTTGCCCCGTAGGCTGATGTAGCCCTGGAGCGGAACCTCGTTTGCCCACACGCCGCAGCTTTCGTCCGCGGGTCTCGCCTGCGCGGAAAGCCCGAAGGAGTGAAGGGGGGACTGGAGGACCGGCTCAGACATTCTGGCGCGCTCCCTCGGGGTCGACAAACACCGGCGACACCACCTTCACTTTGTGAGACTTGCCGCCGGCCCAGGCATAGAGCACGTCGCGCCCGGCCTTGACGCCCTCCTCGCTCCTCCGCTTGATGCCGTCGCGCACGACGGCGAGCGCAATCGAGCGGTTGAGCTCGGGGCTGAAGTAGCTCGATGTCACATGGCCGAGCATCGGCATGGGCGCCTCGATCTCCTCCGTCTCGATGATCTGGGCGCCTTCCTTGAGCACCGTCTCGGGATCCTCGGTGAAAAGGCCAACGAGCTGCTTGCGGTCCGTGCGCGCCGTGTCGCTCCGCGTGAGCGAGCGCTTGCCGATGAAGCTAAATGGCTTCTTGAAGCTTACGGCCCAGGCCATGTCGAGATCGAGCGGCGTCATCGAGCCGTCGGTGTCCTGGCCGACGATGATGAAGCCCTTCTCGGCCCGGAGCACGTGCATGGTCTCGGTGCCGTAGGGCGTGATGTCAAATTCGTGCCCGGCCTCCATCAGCGCCTCCCAGACGTGAGCCCCATAGCTCGCGTCGACGTTGACTTCGAAGGCGAGTTCGCCCGAGAAGCTGATGCGGAACACCCGCGCCGGAACGCCGGCAACCGTCCCCTCGCGCCAGTCCATGAACTTGAACGCGCCGGGTGCGAGGTCGATGCCGGAGCAGACCTTCGCCAGCACCTCGCGGCTGTTCGGCCCGACAACGGCCGCCGTCGCCCAGTGGTCAGTGACCGATGTCATGTAGACGTCGAGATCGGGCCACTCGGTCTGGTGCCATTTCTCAAGCCAGGTCAAGACGCGAGCGGCGCCGCCCGTGGTCGTCGTCATGTGGAAATGATCGTCGGCGATACACGCGGTAACCCCGTCGTCCATCACCATGCCGTTCTCGTCGAGCATCAACCCGTAGCGGCACTTGCCGGGCGCGAGCTGCGCCCAGGCATTGGCATAGACGCGCCCCAGGAACTCACGCACGTCCTTGCCGCGAATGTCTATCTTGCCGAGCGTCGAGGCGTCCAAGATGGCGACGGAGCGGCGGGCGGCGGTGCATTCGCGGCGCACGGCGGCGTGCATGTCTTCGCCGTCCTTGGGAAAATACCAAGGCCGCAGCCACTGGCCCACGAGCTCGAACTTGGCCCCGCGCGCGACGTGAGAGGCGTGCATGGCGGTCGTGCGGCGCGGCTCGAACGTGTCGCCTTCATGCGCGCCCGCGAGCGTGCCGAACGTGACCGGCGTATAGGCCGGGCGGTAGGTCGTCGTGCCGACCTCGGGGATGGAAACGCCAAGCGCGTCGGCGGCGATGGCGTAGCCGTTGACGTTCGAGAGCTTGCCCTGATCCGTGCCGAAGCCGAGCGCAGTGTAACGCTTGATGTGCTCGATCGAGCGATAGTTCTCGCGCACGGCGAGATGGATGTCGGAAGCCGCGACGTCATTCTGGAAATCGACGAAGGCCTTCTTGCCGTGCCCCTCGGGCTTTCCGTCGGAAACACGGAAGATGCGCCGGGAAGCGAGAGTCTCGGGCTCGCCGGTGTGGATGTCGATCCCCGCCAAGGTGTCCTTCTTATCGAATGTGGCGAGCAGCGCGGCGATCGTCTGGTGCGTCTCAGCCAGCGCCTGCTCGAGGCGGAACTCGCCGGTCACGGCGCCGACGCAGTAGATACCGGCCTTGGCCCGTCCGGTCGCGGGCACGACGAACGCCAGGCGGGCGTCGTCCCACTGCGGGCGCCCGCCGTCGTGACAATAGAGATGGACCGTCGGCGACAGGCCACCGGAGCTGGCCACCGCATCGCACTCGATTTTGGGGCCCGATCCAGCGACCGCGTTCTTCTCGCCGTCGAGACGCACCAAGTGGACGCCGTCGACCGCGCGCCGCCCATAAGCCGCGCCTATGCCGTAGCCGATCCTCACGTCGACGCCCGCGGCGCGCGCGGGCTTTTCCCACTCCGGGTTGATGCGCTCGCGCGTATCGGCCAGCACCACGCTGGACCCCGCCTTGGCGAGATCAGCGGCGCCCTGATAGACGTGATCGTTGTTTGTGAGGATCAGCACGCGCCGGCCGACGGCGACCGCATAGCGGTTGAGATAGGTCGTAATCGCCGCAGCCGTGAAGATTCCCGGAAGGTCGTTGTTGCCGAACACGAGCGGGCGGTCGATCGCACCCGTCGCGAGCACGACGCGCTCGGCGCGTATGCGGTGCAGGCGCTGGCGGCGCTTGCCGGCGACCCGCTCAGAGGGGGGCAAGTGATCTGCCACCTGTTCGACGGCCTGCACGAGGTTCATGTCCTGGAGCGCGAAGGCGCTCGTGCGC
>DATBSP010000012.1:0-87613 GCA_036559705.1 Hyphomicrobium sp. | reverse complement strand
GCGTGACAGGCGCCCGTAGGCTTGGCGGTCGCGCGGCAGGCACAGCACGCTCGGCGCATCCTTGAGATCGAGCCGCGCACCAACGATCAGCTTCAGGCCTAGCTCCTTCGCCGCCAGATGCGCGCGCACGACGCCGGCGAGAGTATTGCGGTCGGTGACGGCGAGCGCCGCCAGCCCGAGCGCATGCGCCTGAGCGACGAGTTCCTCACCGTGCGAAGCCCCACGCAGGAACGAGAAGTTGGTCGTCACCTGCAGTTCGGCGTAGCGTGGGATGGGCTTCTTCGACATGCAGCTACCCGAACAGGCCGTGCAGGAACCAGCGCGGCAGCTCCTCGTCGCGCCCGTATAGGCCTTCGCGGAACACCCAGTAGCCGGCGCCGCCCTCGTCCTCGATGCGGTAGTAATCGCGCGTGCCGCTTTTCTTCGTGGCGATCTCGTCCCACCATTCGGGCGCGATGCGCTGCGGGCCCTGTGCCTTGACGATGCGCCGCTCCACCCGTCGCCACACGAAGCGTGCCGGCGGCCCTTCCGGCACCTCGGCGACGACACGGATCGGCTCCGGCTGCTCCAGCAGCAGCGATGGCCGCGCCGGTCCGGTGGCAGGGTGCCAGGAAACCTCTTGCGGACGCGCGAGCGCCGCGACCTGCGCCTCAGCCCGCTCGGGAATGTGGCTCGCCCGCGGCTCGAGGCGGCGGACGCGGGCGGGACCCAGGCGGTTTGCCAACCGGTCGACGAGCTGCGCAGCGTCGGCACGCGCGCCGGTAAGACGCGGGGCGAGCGTGGCCTGCTGCGCGCCCGGTTTTTCCACCTGCACGGCGGCGAGCACCATCACGTCGACGCCAAAGCCGGCATCGAGTGCGGCAAGCTTCTCGCCGATGAGCGCCGTCATGTGCTCGGGCGCCCACGAGGGCGAGCTCAATCCGGCGCGCGCCTCGGCGACGGTACCGTCGGCGCGATAGAGCGACAGGCAGAGGCGGCGCGCACCGAGACCGCGTGCACTCAAGTGCGCGCATAATTCCTGCGCCAGGGCCGCCGTCTCGGCTTCAAGCTGCTCAGCCGAGATGAGCGGATCTGGCCACGAGCGCTGCACGAACAGCGCCGGCGGCTCGATGAGTGGCCGGCGCGGCTCTGCCCGCACGCCCAACGCCTGATCGAGACGCATGAGTACGGCTTCGACGCCCTTGGCCGAGCGGAAGCGGCGCTGCAGGGCGGCGCGCGGCAGGTGATAAAGCTCGCCGATGCGGCGCAGACCGAGGCGCTTTAACAGCAGCACGGTTTCCGGCGCGAGGCGCAAGGCTTCGATGGGGAGGCCGGAAAGGCGCGCCTCGGCGCGGCCTTCCTCGGCCAGCGCTGGTGATGGCGCGAAGCGGGCGAGTGCGTGCCCGGCGCCGAGCGTGTCGGCAAGGCCGGCGCGCGCCGTCAGCTTGAAGCGCGACAGCCTGCCGATGAGATCGCAAAGGAGCTTTTCTTCGCCGCCGTAGAGATGCGCGACACCGGTGATGTCGATCCACAACCCGTCTTCGCCATCGATATTGCGGTTGGGACCGTAGCGGCCGCACCAGCGTGCCAGGCGCAGAAGCCCACTGCGGTCGCGGCGCGGATCTGCCGGCTGGATGGCAAGGCCGGGAAAAGCGGCGCGCGCATCGGCGAGGGCCTGACCGATGCGCACGCCTTCAGCCGCCGCATGCGGGTTGACGGCGGTGATGCGGATGCCGTGGGTGCCCGCCTCGACGAGGGCGAGCGCCGCAGCATCAGGAACCAGCGATGGCTGCGTGCGGCGCATCCGCTCGATGGGCCATAGCGGCAGCCACACGGAAACGATGCGTTTCATCCGACCATTCCAAGAGGTGGGGCACCGGCTCGCCCGTCAGCGGGCGATGCCGGCAGCGTTCCAGGGCGACGGCGTAGCGGGCCGCGCCGGGCGCGGCGCCATCGAAGGGATGCGAAGCGCTCCTGCGGGCACCGACACGCCAGCGGGTGGCGGTGGACCCGGCCGGAGAGAGACGCGGATCGGTAATGAGAAGGCACGGCGTCAGATGCTCCGCCGCAGCCAAGCTCAGGCGGCGCGCGGGCGTTAGCTCCGCTTCGCCGACGACGCCGATGACGAGAGCGAGGCTTTGCGAGCGCAGGCCCTCCTCCATGGCCCACATGGCATCGCTGGCGCGGGCCGTCTCGGCGAACAGCCAGGCCGAAGGCTCGAGCCCCAGAGCGGCAAAGCCGTGCCCGTACGGCGCACCGAGCTCGCGGGCAAAGACGGACGGCCAGCACCACAAGACGCGCGGCGGACCCGCAGGAGAAGCTTCGATGCTTTGCAGGCGGCGCATGGCGAGGCGCAAGGCAAAGCCGAGCGCCGCCGCCCAGCTACCGGCCGCAACGCCCGATGGTTCGGCCTTCACCTCATGCAGGGAGGCGGCATCGAGGCCGCGGCTAAGACGCTGATCGACCTCGGCGGCCCCGAGCGTCCACAGGCGCTGAGTTTGTGCGGCAAGCTCGGGTGAAGAGGAGGAAGCGATGAGTGAGGAGCCGCGCTCGAGCGCCATAATGCGCGTGCGCAGTGCGGCAAGCATGCCAGCCCTATCCTCCAGAGCGGTGCCCCCCGGAACGGCGAGGAGGGGCTCGCCGTTCCGGTTCGGGCAAGAGCGCCTAGGCCCAACGCTACGCAACCCGTTACGCGGACACGCACTGGGGCCTGGCTCTGGCCGCGAGATCCGCTGCAGACGGCCGGACGGTGGGGTGGGGGATGGGGCCGTCTGGTCCACGGGAACGCTCTCGCTACAACCGACGCGACGGCAGCTCGAATGCCATCTCGTTCTTTTTTTGTTCTAACCGGAATAGCGGGTCAGGTCAAGATCAAAGCAAGAACAAACATAGACAATAAAGGTTGCAGCCGCGCACAGGCCCGCATCGGTCGGAGGCCACACCGGTGAGTGAAATTTTCCACAGCTGAGATATTGCCAAACGGCGACGACTCAGATCGTGCGCGGATGCCGCACCATTGCGCAGGCACTGCCGGAAATTCGGGCCTTTGACCTTGCGTCGAGGAAACATCATTCCGAAAAATTCGGGAACCGGCCCCAAATGGTGCGATACGAAACGAGGTGTGTCCCTCATGCTCTGCCGCGCAAAAGTGGGATTGCTATATACGATCCCTTCACCAATATCGCCTCAAGCTCCCAGCGAGCTAAACCGCAACCCGGAGCCATTCAGTAATGCCCCCACGCAGTCTGATGAGTTCTCTTGCCTTCGCAGCGCTGGCCGGCACCGCCTCGCTCCTTGTGGCACCGCAAGCGCAAGCCCAGGGTTTGATCGACTTCCTGTGGGGCGGCAGCCAGGAATGGGGCGGCAGCAAACAGAACGTATCGTTCGACCCGAAATATACGGCAGGGCAGATCATCGTCAGCTTCGGCGACCGGCGCATCTATCTAATCACCAAGGCTGGCCAGGCCATCAGCTATCCGATCGCCGTGCCGCGCGAGCAGAGCCGCTGGCAGGGCACCACCACCGTTTCGGACAAACGCATCAACCCCTCGTGGCGGCCGACCCCCGAGATGATCAGGGAAAATCCGAAGCTGCCGACCTGGGTTCCGGGCGGCCACCGCATGAACCCGCTGGGCGTGCGCGCCATGTATCTCGGCGCCAGCACTTACCGCATCCACGGCACCGACGCGCCGTGGACCATCGGTCAGGCCGTTTCCAAGGGCTGCATCCGCATGTTCAACGAGGACGTGCTGGACCTTTATCCGCGCGTTCCCGTCGGCACCAAGGTCACGGTGACATGGCAGCGCTTCTCCTCGCAGGCTGTTGCCTCCAGCGACGAGCCGGCGCCGTTCGACCCAATGGCATCGGCCCCCGCCTATAAGAGCCCGCCGCGCAGCATTCGCCAGCGCACGCCGTCGGCCGCCGCCGAGATGGCGGCAGGCAGCTACGGCGAGGCCGCGCCGGCTGTCGATACAAATGCCGACGACCAGACGCTGGCCGCCGCAGCCGAGAAGCCGATCGAGCCTAAGCCGGTGAAGAAGGCCGAGGCGCATAAGAAGCATGAGGCCACGCCGGCTTCGCACGATGCCGTGGCAATCGCCGAGAAGGCCGCCGCTGCCGCCGCCAAGGCCGCCGAGGCGGCGCGGGCTGCGGCCGAAGCAGCCAAGAAGGCCGCCGAGGACGCCAAGAACGCCACGTCGGTGCAGTCGAGCGAGCCGGACAAGCGCGCTGCGCTCTAAGGCAAGCCGCACTCAGATTGCGAATTGAAAGGGGCAGCGGCATCCGCTGCCCTTTGCTTTTGCTCACTCAAGTCGCCGGAGCGAGACACGACTTGAGGCTGGCGGCAAGATTGCGCATCAGCATGAAGAAGAGCTGCGGTCCGGGTTCGAGGCTCATGCCCTCCGGATCGAGCGTGCCCGCCCGCGCGTCCGTGCCCTCGGTGAGCGCCGCGACGAGCCGCGATTGGAATAGCGGCTCGGCGAACACGCACACCGCCTGAAGGGAGCGGATCTTCTGTCGCAGCTCGGTGAGCCGCTTGGCGCTCGGCTGCACATCGGGACTGATGGTTATGGAGCCGACTGCGTCGAGGTCAAAGCGAAGTTCGAAATACTGGTAGGCGTCGTGGAAGACAATGAACGGCCGGCCCCGCATCGGCTGCGTCGTAGCTTCGAGCTCTCTCGTTAGCGCATCGATCTGCTGACTGAGGCGCTCGGCGTTGGCCCTAAACTGCGCGGCATGCTGGGGGTAGCGCTCGCTCAGAACGTCGCCGACGTAGCGGCCGATCGCCTTGGCGTTGTCGGGATCGAGCCAGATGTGGCTGTCCTTCGAACTATCGTCGGCGTGGTCCGGCGCATCATGGTCGTCCTTATGTCGCTCGAAAGTGCCGGTTTGCCTTTGACCGAGCAACTTGATGCCGGGAGCGTCGACGAGCGTGACGAGGCGAACGCTCGCCGGCAGTGACCGAACGATTTTGCCGGTGAAGGGCTCCAGCCTCTCCGACACACGGATGAAGACGCCTGCGGCGTCAATGGCACGGATATGCGAGGGCTTGAGTGAGTAGCTGTGCGGCGAGGAAGAGCCATCGACGAGCAGCGTCGGCTGAGCGACGCCTTCCATGACCTGCGACACGAGCGAGTGGATGGGCTTGATGGTGACGACGACATCGACGCCTTCAGGGCGCGCGGTCGCCGGTATCAGCCCAAGTAAAAGCAGGAGGCCAAGCACCGGGATTTGCAGACGCCGAATGACGCACAATGCCCGTCCCAGCGTCCAAAGGGCGCCCGCCATGTTATTGATCCGGTCGATTGCAGGATGTGATAATATCCGCCGCAGGTTAGTGCAGCTCGCACGACCACGCAACCGCCACGTTCCTGCTACATCCACACTGACGAAATGCCCTGGTCCCCGATAGGCCGCCGCATCCCACACGCCGACGTAGAGGACATCAAAATTGCGCGCCTCTAGACCGAACCTCGCCTTTGCCGCCATGATCGCCGGACTGATCCTCGGCGCTACTGGCGCACAAGCGCACCCGCACGTGTGGGTGATAATGAACGAGACGGTGCTCTACGACAAAGGCAGCATCACCGGATTGCAACAGGCGTGGACGTTCGACGAGTTCTACACCCAGCAGGCCATCGAGGGTCTCGATAAGAACGGCGACGGTAAGTACGACCGCGAGGAGCTGAAGGATCTGGCGCAGGTCAACATCGACGGCCTGAAGGAGTTCGCCTACTTCACCTTCGCCAAGCTCGGCGACACTGAGCTAAAGTTCAAGCCGCCGGTCGACTACTGGCTCGATTATTCGGACAAGAAGATCCTCACGCTGCACTTCACGCTGCCGCTCGAACAGCCCGTCTCTGCCCAGGCGTCCGGCTTCAATTTCGCAGTATTCGACTCGAGCTACTTCATCGCCTTCGACTTCGCCGAGGCCGATCCCGTCAAACTCGGCGCCAACGCGCCCGCCGGCTGCAAGCCGACGATCCATGAGCCCGCCGAGGACGCCGACGCGCAAAAGCTGAACGAGGCGTTCTCAGGTGCCGTGAGCCAGCAGGGGATGATGAGCATGGGCGCCGGCGGCAAGACCGTCGCCGTCGAGTGCGCCAAGTCATAATTCCTATTGCTGCTTAGTCATTTGGCGAAGCGCCCGGCCATTTGCCCCGCACTCGCCGTAGTTGTAAATCCCGCGCTGAGCGGCTTTTATGCGGCCACCGCTTGCCGAGAGGAGATGGCTCGATGGACCGGCGTGAGTTCCTAAAATCGACGGGTGCGGCCGCGGCCGCGACCACAACCGTGACCACTGCCGCCGAAACAGCGCTGGCTACACCTGCCGTAACCAGAGGTCTCACCGAACTCCGCCTCGCCATGCCGTGGACCGATGGCGTCGCCGGCCCCGCCGATCAGGCGCATCGCCTCGGTCAACGCATTGCGGCGATGAGCGACGGGCGCATCCGCGTCGTGCCGAGCTTCGGCGTCGCCAACGGTCTTGCCGCCGTGCGCGCCGGGGCATCCGACCTATATTTCGCCAGCGAGCACGACAACCTCGATGCCCATCGCGGCCTCGCCTATTTCGCGGGTCTTCCTGGCGATCGCGGCCTCAACCCGCAGCACCTGCAAACTTGGATCGGGCTCGGCGGCGGCCAAGCGCTGTGGGACGAACTCGCCGCCGATTTCGGCATCAAGGCGATGCTGGCTTCGCACACGGGCTCGCGCAGCTACCTTCTCGCCACCGAGCGCATCGATGCCATGAGCGCGCTGGCCGGCCGCAAGGCGCACGTGCACGGCCTCGCCCGCGACGTTGCCCGCGGCCTCGGCCTCGAGCCGGTGTCGGTCGCCCCGGCGCGGCTTGCTATGTCCATGGGCAACGGCGACCTTCTTGCCGCCGAGTGCGGCGGCGCCATTACCAGCTACTCGCTTGGTCTTTACGCCGTCGCTCCGTACTCGGCCGGTACCAGCATCAACCAAAACGGCTCGGCGCTGTCGCTCGGCATCAACCGGGCGCTCTGGAATCGCCTCGGTGCTGCCGACCAAGCAATGCTTGCCGCCGCCGCGTCGGCCGAATTCCAGCTTTCCCTGGCGGAGGAAGAGGCTCACCGACAAATGCTCTATCCCGAGCCCCCGGCCGCACGCACATGGCCGCTGGCCTCCGAGCTCTCGCATGCCATCCGCCGCGTTGCCGACGCGGTCGTCGCCCACGCCGCCGGTGCCAACACCCAGACACGGCGCATCAACGACAGCTACGCGGCATTCCGGCGCTCGGCCGTCGGGGCCGACGCCATTGCCTGACACGCGTCAATTTTCGCCGGTTCCGTTTGTGCAAGTTCGGTGGCATCTACGCCCACGGCGTATATTCTGGTGCCTTCAAGACGGTGGGGGCGCCGTCACTCAGCCGGGGGCATTCGGACAGATACAGGGTTGTTCCTTTTTCCCATGAACATGACATCGATGCCGTCGTTGGCTGACACGGGGCAGAACGAGCCAACCGACGATCAGATGCAGCAGATCCGTCGTTGTCGGCGCTGATGCGCTACTCCAGCGCCAGCCCCGGCGAGCTGGCGATCGAGCTCATAATCAGTTGCGTCGACCATCCCTAAGCGCTCGAGATCTCCGTCTCGGACGACGGCCCGGGCATCCGTCCTGAACAAGTCGAGAGTATATTTCTGCCCTTCCGCACGTTCGGGCGCCGGCGAAGGCATGGGCTTACGATCATACAGAAGATGGTTGCCGCGGTCGGTGGTGCCATCAACGTGCACGGGAAGCCGGACAAAAGCAGGGGCGTAACGTTTGTCATACATTGGCCGAAGTAGCTATTCGGCCCCTCGCTTCATGAACGGCGCTCACTAAATCGCAGGGGAGACGGACCATCCTCTGTTAGCGTGGACTTATGTTTCCAGACAAATCCTTGCGTGGGGCCAACCGCACCGGGCAAACCGACGCCGGCGCGGAGCCGCAGGCGCACCTTCCCAAGAAGTCATTCGACCGGTCGACCGGCAGCGGGCATTTGGCGAAGCGTAGCGACCTTGCCAGCTCCCGCGCGAAGCATGCTTTGCCGGGCGAAATCCTGGTCATCGACGACGAACCACACGATGCTGAGCGATTGACCGCTACTCTGCGCGTGCTATTCGGCTATCAAGTACCCATCCGTTGGGCAGGCTCGCTCGGTGACGCTATCGACAGCCTAGCCGATGGGCAGCCGAGCCTCACCTTCCTCGACGACATCCTGAAGCCCTCGGCCGACGCCTTCATGTCGATCCCCGAGCTGCGTCGCGCCGGCTACGTCGGTCCCATCATCGTGGTCAGCGGCGCCGTCACGCAGTCGCGTCGCACCCGCCTCATCGCCGGCGGCGCCAGCGACGTCATCCACAAGGACGATCTCGACAGCGTGCGGCTTGCCGAGGCCGTCGACCGCGCACGCGCCGGCGATCAACCGAAGCGCTCGCCCTGACATTTGCGCTAGGGCCTTTCCCTTATTGTGGATATTTGTGTGGTCAGCTGTCGCATGCAGTGCGCGCGTCAATATTCTGCTGCATAGCTCTGCCTGTTGTAGCCCCTGGTCACTCATTGAGGGGAAGTTATGCAGAGATCACGCGTTCTCGCCGTATGCGCAGTAATGACTGCAAGCTCGATGGCTTTTGCTGAAGAAATCCAACTTCCGCCCGAGGTCACGCCCGCTCTGCGCGCCGCCTGCGAGAGCGATGTTCGCCGCCTCGGCTGCGTCGACAGCACGCCAACCTACTCCGAGGTCAAGAGTTGCGTCGTCGCCAAGTACATTCGGCTCGGACAGCGCTGCAAGGTACAGCTTGCCTCGGCCGGCTATTCGGGTCCCTCGAACGTGCCGAAATCCGGCATCAAGGCGACCGCCATCAAAGCTGCGTCGATCAAGGCCGCCGCGCGGTGAGATCGCGGGCCCGCGATCAAGCCGCCTTGGCGGTCGCGGGCCTTACCATCTCGGAAAGATAGGCCATTGCCGAGGCAACGCCGCCCTTCTCGTGCGGCACGCCGGCAAGCTCCAGCCCCATCTCCACGCCCGCTAGGGCGCCGAGCACGGTGAGCTCGTTCGTGTAGCCGAGATGGCCTATGCGGAACACCTTACCGGCCAGTTTGTTGAGACCGGTGCCGAGCGACATGTTGAAATTCTCGAGCACCAGCTTGCGGAAGGCATCGGCGTTGTGCGCGTCCGGCATGGCGACGGCGGTCACCGCCGGCGAGTGCGAACGGGGATCGCGGCACCAGGTCTCGAGCCCCCAACCGCGTACGGCGCGGCGTGTCGCCTCGGCGAGGCGCTCATGGCGCGCGAACACGTTGTCGAGACCTTCCTCGTGTAACATGGCGATGGCCTCGGCGAGCCCGTAGAGCTGACCTATGGCCGGCGTGTAGGGGAACGTGCCGGCCGCGTTGATGGCGAGCATATCGTCCCAGTTCCAGTAGGAGCGCGGCAGCTTCGCCTGCTTGGAAGCATCCAGCGCCTTCTGGCTGATGGCCGTGAACGACAGTCCCGGCGGTAGCATCAACCCCTTTTGCGAACCCGACACGGCAACGTCGACGCCCCACTCGTCGTGACGGTAGTCCATGGCCGCAAGCGAGGACACGGCGTCGACCATCAGGAGCGCGGGATGCTTGGCGCCGTCGAGCGCCTTGCGGATCTCGTCGATCCAAGTGCGTGCGCCAGTCGAGGTCTCGTTGTGCACGACGCACACGGCCTTGATATCGCGCGCCTTATCCCTTTTGAGGCGTGCCTCGACGGCGTTGGCGTCGGCGCCGCCATGCCAATCGGTCGGCAGAACTTCCGGCTTCAAGCCGAGACGCTCGGCCATGTTGCGCCACAGGACGGCGAACTGTCCCGTCTCGACGATAAGCACGCGATCGCCCGGCGACAGCGTGTTGACGAAGCCCGCTTCCCACGCGCCCGTGCCGGACGAGGGAAAAATGATGACGGGGTTGGACGTCTTGAAGATCGTCTTGACGTCGGCGAGAAGTTTCAAGCCGAACTCGCCGAACGTCGGGCCGCGGTGGTCCAGCATCTGTCGCGACATGGCGTTGAGGATCCGCTCCGGAACCGGCGTCGGTCCAGGGATCTGCAGGAAGTGGCGGCCGGTCTGATTGGCCATATTTTTTCCCCTCGCAATGCTCAACGCATCTCGCAGCAAAGCCCTCAGAGCGCCCACTCCCGGTCGAAACCGAGCACGAGGCACCCCTGGGGGTATTCTTTTGTCGGCGAAGGGAGCAGCTATAGGTAAGAAAATGAAGACCCGTCAAGCCGTCTGCATGGGGATTGAGCAGAATGCACCCGGTCGCTAAGGGATATCGAAAACAAGCCCTGTAAACCTGTGGCCGGTGGGCCGCTTGGCCGCACCGTCGATGCCCTTATCTGGACCCGAGAGAGACTAGCCGAAAGTATGAGCCGGCCCCGCATCACCGACCCGGCGACGCTGACGACGACCGCCGCCGCGGACGCCATCTGTAAGGGAGAGCTGTCCTCCGAGCAGCTGGTGCGCGCCTGCCTCGATCGCATCACCACGCGCGAGGGTGAGGTGCAGGCCTGGGAGCATCTCGATGCCGACCTCGCTCTGACGCAGGCGCGTGAAGCGGATGCTGCGTTCCGTGCCGGCGAGACGCCGGGGCCGCTGCATGGTGTGCCGGTCGGCGTCAAAGACATCTTCGACACCGCCGACCTGCCAACCGAGAACGGCTCGCCAATTTTCGCCGGCCGCCGCCCCGAGCGCGACGCCAGTTGCGTTGCCGCCCTGCGTAGCGCCGGCGCCGTCGTCATGGGCAAGACGGTGACGACGGAGCTAGCGCTGCTGACGCCAGCCCGCACACGCAACCCGCGCAACCTGGCCCACACGCCAGGCGGATCGTCGGCCGGCTCTGCCGCCGCCGTCGCCGACGGCATGGTGCCCGCGGCGCTCGGCAGCCAGACAGCCGGCTCGATCATTCGGCCGGCGTCGTTCTGTGGTGTCTACGGCTTCAAGCCGACGCTCGGCCTTGTTCCGCGGTCGGGCGTGCTGATGCAGTCGCACACGCTCGATACCGTCGGCGTGTACGGCCGCTCAGTGGAAGACCTGGCGCTTATCACCGACTGCATGGCGGCGTTCGAGGGCGGAGATGCTACGAGCTTCCGCCGCAGCCGGCCCGGACTGCTCGGCACGGCGCGGTCGCGCCCACCGATGCCACCGCGTTTCGCCTTCGTGAAGACACCGGCCTGGGGCGAGGCCGACGCGGAAATGCGAGAGACGCTCGGCTACTTCGTCAGCGGGCTCGGCGAGCGGGTCGTCGCAATCGACATTCCCCAGCTCGGCGACGTCATCGAGTGGCAGCGCATCGTGCAACTGGCGGAAAACGCGCACTACTACGGCCCCCTCATGCAGCAGGCTTCGGAGCTTGTTTCACCCGGGCTCACGCAGCGCCTCGAGGCGGGTCTCAGCATTGACGCGCAGGAGTATCTGCGCGCCATCACCGGCCGCGAGCCGGCCTACCGCACGGTAGCCGCGGCGCTGAAAGGCTTCAGCGCGGTCCTCACGCCCGCGGCGCTCGGACCGGCGCCGGAAGGCCTCGGCGCCACCGGCAGTCCGATAATGAACGGCCTGTGGACCTACCTCGGCATGCCGGCGGTGTCGCTACCGCTGCTCGAGGTCAAGGGCCTACCCGTCGGCGTGCAGCTCGTCGGCCTGCGCCATGACGACGGGCGCCTGTTGCGCACGGCGCGCTGGCTGACCGGCGAAGTCGCTGCCTGAGCGACACTAGGCCGGCGGCACTCTTACTGGGCCGGGGGCCACGGCGCCCAGGGGAACGGCTTCATGTCGCTGGCGCACGACAGATAACGCGCCGCGTCGGCGAGCCAGCGCGACAGCGAGTTACCGAACTGTGCGATCTGGCTATTCGCCTCGCCGGCAAACAGCAGCCACAGGAACTGCGCGATCGCCGTCACGCACAGCAACATCTGCGCGACGCCGAATGCAAGCACCAACAGAAGCATGTAGAGGCCGCGCATCCACACGGTAGCGTCGCCGAAGCTGGATTTGCGCTGTTCGGTCGCCGAAGTGCTCGTGGTTTGCTCGATCGGTTCCATTGGTAGTGCTCCTGCTCAGGCGCCGACCTCCGCCTCCCCGAACGGAACCCAGCACGTGCCACACCATCCCCCCGATCTTCCTTCCCTGTTCTTACCATATACCTTCCGCAGCGGCGCTAAGGCGAGGGCGAAAGGCATTTTCCTTGCCCATCCGTTCGATGCCCGGTGCCCCGGGGAACAGCCTGTCTCCGACGTTCATGCGAGATCCTTGCGTTTCTCTCCCGCTTCCTAAGTGGTGACAACAATCACGAATAGAAGGACGCCATGAACGTTCAATTGAAGAGTCCACCGCCGTCCGTGGCCCACCTGCCGCCGCCCTTGGCCGCGACCTGCGTAACCAACGCCCGCCCGCGCCTTGATTCCATCGACCTGCTACGTGGCCTTGTCATGGTGATCATGGCGCTGGATCACACGCGCGACTTCTTCGGCTCGAGCGGGATGAACCCGCGTGACGTCGCCGATCCTGCTCTCTTCCTCACACGGTGGATCACCCACTTCTGCGCGCCAATCTTCATTCTGCTTTCCGGCGTCTCCGCCTATCTCTACGGACAGCGGGGTCGAAGTACGGCGGAGCTCAGCCGGTTTCTCGTCACGAGGGGCTTCTGGTTGATGGTGCTCGAGTTCACCATCGTGCGGCTCGGCTGGACGTTCAACTTTGGGCTCGACCACTTCGCCACGCAGGTGATCTGGGTGATCGGCGCGTCGATGGTCGTGCTCGCGGGCCTCGTCTGGCTGCCGCGGATAGCGATCGGCGCGATTGGCCTCGCCATGATTGCGGGCCACAACCTGCTCGACGGCATCAACGCGGCGGACTTCGACTCGGCGGGTTGGATCTGGACGTTTCTGCATCAGCCGGGGCTGATCAAGCTGTCGCAAACCTCGAGCCTCTATGCGCTCTACCCGCTTATTCCATGGGTCGGCGTGATGGCGGCGGGCTACGCGCTCGGGAGCGAGTTCTCGCTCGACTCAAACCGGCGCCGGCGGCGGTTCCTGGCCCTGGGGCTGCTGCTCACGGCGGCCTTTGTCGCCTTGCGGCTCAGCAATTTCTACGGCGACCCCGCGTCGTGGACGGTGCATGAGACCCTGCCGGCAACGCTGCTCTCGCTGCTCAACGTCGAGAAATACCCGCCGTCCTTGCTCTATCTGATGATGACGCTCGGCCCCGGCCTCATACTGCTCGGCCTCTTCGAGCACGCGCGCGGCAGGCTCGCATCATGGATCACGACCTTCGGCCGCGTTCCGATGCTCTACTATGTGGCGCATATCTTCCTCATCCATGCGATGGCGGTCGCTTACGCATTGATGGTCTTCGGCGACGCCACCTTCCTCTTCGGTGGCGCGCCGTCGGACAAGCCCGCAGGCTACGGGCTGGCGCTGCCGTGGATCTATGGCGTGTGGCTCGTCGTGGTTGTCACGCTCTATCCGCTCTGCCGCTGGTTCGCGGACGTCAAGCGGCGGCGGAGCGACTGGTGGCTCAGCTACCTCTAGGCCGAGCTTGGACGGGTCGCGTGCTACGCGCCCGTCCGTTGCCGCGAACTCTATGCCAGCCTGAACGGCATGTCCTTGCCGGCGAAGAAGGCGTCGATGTTGTCCAGCGCCTCAAAGCCCATCTGATTGCGCGCCTCGATCGCCGCCGAGCCCAGATGCGGGAACAGGAACGTATTGGGCAGGTCGTAGTAGCCCTCGTTGATCTTCGGCTCGCCGGCGAACACATCGAGGCCGGCATAGCCGAGGCGGCCGGACTTCAGCGCCGCGATCGTGTCCTCGTCCTTGACGAGATCGCCGCGCGCCGTGTTCACCACGATAGCGCCCTGCGGCAGCTTTTCGATAACGTCCTTGTTGAAGAAGTAGCGCGTCTCCGGCGTCGACGGCGCGTTGATGGAGAAGAACTGCGAGATCTTCAACAGGCTGTCGAGGCTGTCGTGATAGGTGACGCCGAGCTCCTTCTCCTTCTCCGGCGGCTGCCGATAGATGTCGTAGTAGTGGATGTCCATGTCGAAGCCGCGAGCGCGCTTCGCCAGAGCCTGGCCGATCTTGCCGAAGCCGTAGATGCCAAGCTTCTTGCCGTCGAGCCGCTGGCCGACGAGCTGTAGCGGCTGCCAGCCGGGCCAGGAGCGTGTGCGCATCATGTGCTCGCCCTCGGAGGCGCGGCGTGCCGAGCCAAGCAAGAGCAGCATGGCGATCTCGGCGGTCGCCACCGTGACGCCGTGGGGGGCGTTGCCCACCTTGATGCCGCGCGCCTTGCAGGCCTCGAGATCGATGTGGTCGAAGCCGATGGAGAACGTCGAGATACATTTGATGTTCTCGGGAACGCGGTCGATCACCGCCTTCGGGCACTTCTCGTTCAGCGTCAGCAGGATTGCGTCGACCGACTTTGCCGTCTCCAGCATCTCGTCGACGGTCATCTTCGGGTTGTCACCGTGCGCGATGACGTCGTAGGACGCCCGGGCGCGGGCCATGACGGCCTCTGGAAGAGGCCAGGTGATCAGGATTTTTTTCTTGCTCATGGGACAGCGTCCTCCCCCGGGATGCGAACTTGGAACGAAAAGAGATGCGGACTTGGCCGCGATCCATGCCGCAATGGCGGGCCCCTGACAAGCGCGGCGATACTCTTTCTTCACCAAGCCCGGGGAAACTCGGGGGCACCGCGCAAGGATGCCGCACACGCGGCCGGCGGGGGCCTTTTACGCCCGCTGGTGGGAGCCGAGCCTTCATGTTGAGAGCACTGGTCATCGCACTCGCCGTGCTGGCGGGCGCGAAAATTTGGACCCAGGATCGCCTTTACCGCGACGGAGCGCAGGATGCGCTCATCCGCGCCTACCGCGAGCGGGCCATTGCCGCCTGCCAGAGCGAGCAGATCTTCCGTGCCGGCGCTAATGCGCCCCTGTGGACGCGGCCGGCTACCGTCGACCTCGTGATCGGGCGCTCCCGCGTCGACGTGCAGATTTGGCAACTCGGCAACGATCGCTGGCCGGCCCGCTTCAAGCACCCGCACGTGGTGCTGACCTTGGCCGGGACCGAGCCAATGCCCGTGTGCGAATACGACGTGATCGAGGGCCGCGCCTACGTCACGCAGATGTAGGAAGCGAAACGGGCGCCTCGGTTGCCCGAGACGCCCGCGGGAGACACATAGAAGTCTGGCCGTCAGTAGTGGACCTTCATACCACCGTAAGCCACGAATGGTGGCGCCGGCGTAATGGTGCGTGGGTTGGTGAAAAAGTCAGCGCCAGTCGCCGGGTTGGCCTCCGACGCCGAATTGGCGGCCTCGAGGTTGAAGAAGTTGCCGAACAGGCCGTAGTGCGAGTTGAAGAGATTGTAGACGAGGCCGTAGAGCTGGATGTTCTCGGTGAGGTCGTAGAAGGTGTGCAGGTCGACCTTGGCGTAGCCGCCAAGCGGTGCGTTGAGGTTGGCTTCGTCGCCGAAGAAGTACTGGCTGGAGGCCGCGACGAGGTCGGCGCCGAACCGCCACTCCGGCGTAATCAGGTAGTCGAAGCCGGTCTTGAAGCGGCTGAGAGGGACGCCGGGAATGCGGTCGCCAGCATTGATCTGAAGGCAATTGGGCTCATCGTCGGACCGTGGAGAGCCGGGGCCTGCCAAGCATTCAAAGGCCAGAGGATTGTCGGGCGAAGGCAGGATAAAGGCGCTCTGGAACGTGGCCTCGACGAGCGCGTAGTTCGCATAGATCATCCAGCTCGTATCGGTATAACGGCCGCCGATTTCGATGCCCTGCCGCAGCGTATCGCCAATGTTGTCGAAGAAGCCGCGGCCGGAGATTTCGTCGGCGGCCTGGTAGATGTCGTTGGTATTTTCGGCACGGAACAGCCCGGCGCTCCACTCGAAGCGCTCATTGTTATATCCCTGCATGCTGCCGCGCAGGCCGAGCTCCCAGGTGTGCGAGACGACCTGGTCAAGCGGCGGGTCGGCGGTGAGGAAGCTTTCGAGCAAGCACGGGAAGTTCGGATCCGAGCAGGCGAGTTCGGCCGGCGTTGGCGCACGATTTGCCTCGGCGTAGCCGGCAAAGAACGTCAGCCCCGGTTGGATGAGATACGTGCCGCCCACCATCGGGTTGAAGCGCTGGAACGTGTTGTCGCCGTTGAGCTGCGGCGCATTGCCGGTTTCGTCGAGGATCTGTACGCGGGCGAAGTTATAGCGACCGCCCACCGTCAGTGCGAGGTCGCTTGTCAGGTCGACCGTGTCGGAGAAGTAGATGCCGTAGTAGTCGTTGATCGTCGTCAAGTCGCGCGGCGAAACCTCGTCGGGCTGAACGAGGAGAACCCCGAGGCTGTTGACGACGAATTTAGGTGCGATCGAGCCGAGCGTAGACGTGGCACCGTAGCCGACGTTGCCGTGATCGTAGCTGGCGCCGATCAGGAACTGGTTCTTGTAGCCGGCAATGTAGTCCTTGTTCACGGCCTGCCCGGAGAGGCCGAAACTGTTGGCGAGCTGCGAGGTCTGATCGAGCGAGCCGAGCGGGTCGGCGATATCAGAGGGGATGGAGCCGTCGATGTTCACGCCCGGACCGATGCCGAACAATTGCTCAAGGGGATCGCCTTCAAGGCAGAGAAGGCCCGCCAAGCCCGGATCGTCGCATTCCGCCGCCTCGGAGATGTTGCCGTCGACGTGCGACTGCTTGAACCAGCGATAGTAGCCGACGCCCTGCAGCGACCAGGTCGGCGAAACCTCGATGTTGCCGTTGGCCGAGATCATCACCACCTGGTTCTTGGTGGTCTGCGGGGAGGTGAACGTGTTCGCCCAATTGAGATCGAGAAGCTGCTCGGGAGCGGCGGCGGTGACGCCGACGAAGTTGGCGGCACCCGTGAAGTTCAGGTGGAACTCGGTGCCGTCGCCCCTGGCGCCGATGTCAGCGTACATGCGGCGGATGCGCGATTGCGAGAAATCGCGATAGCCGTCGTCATGGATGCCTTCGAGAGCCATGAAGCTGCCCCACGATCCGCTGTTGCCACCGACCGCGAGGCCGCCCTGGTAGCGGCCGAACGAGCCGCCCATCACATTGAGCTCGGCACCCTGGTAGTTGAAGCCGTCGCGCATGAAGATCGTCAGCGCGCCGCCGAGAGCGTTGAGACCGAACACCGGATTGGCGCCAATGATCGTCATGCCGTTGATGGCGTTGTCGGGCAGGAAGTCGTAGTTGACGATATCGCCGAACGACTCGTTGATGCGCACGCCGTTCTGGTAGACGGCGAGTCCCTGCGGAACGCCGTTGACGGGCGAGGATTCAAAGCCGCGGAACTGCAGGTTGCGCTGGAAGACGTTGCCCTGCGCGTCCCCGAGGATGACGCCGGGCACTGTCTGCTGCAGCACCTCGGGCGCATAGGTATACCCGGTGCGATTGAAGTCCGCGGCACTGCCGCGACCGACGGCGCCCGGGTAATTGCCGATCGGTATCGCGCTGCCCTCGACGGGAGACATCTGGACCGTGCCGCTGTCGATGCCGCCCTCACCAGGCTGGTACGTTGCGGGTGTGTCGAGCTGTTGCGGGGCGGCCGGAGGTGCCGAAGCCGGGGCGACTGCCTGCTTCTTCGGCGCCGCCTTTTTGGCAGCAGCCTTGGGTGCCGGCTTTGCCTTCTGGATGACCTCAACAGGCGGGAGCTGGTTCGCCGCCGGCGGCGCCGGAGTCGGGGGGGCCGCCGCATTCGGCGTGGTGCTCGGCGTGGCAGCGTTCGGGGTGGTTGCGCTCGGCGCGGTCGTGCTCGGAGCCGGTGCAGCAGCGCCTCCTGCCGGCGGGGTAGGCTGCGTCTGCGGCGGGTCGGTCTGCTGGGCAGTGACCGGAAGTGAGAGCAACGCCATTGCTCCGGCCGCCCCCGCTAGCCGCAATAGACGTTTGCCCCGCATGTCGTCCCCCAGCGTTTCGTTGCTATTTCCGCTTTACTCCTCGAAAAACTCGACTGACTTTCTTTTGGGCACTCACGTTACTAATTTTCGGGAATTTTTCCCGATTTCGCGTGCATTTCTTAGCGACTCAAATTTGCATCCCAGAAGAATTGGGTAACGGCCCATTACCTGCGTCAAGCGCGGCACGCAGACGTAACTGTGTATCCAATTGCCAACGTGGCATGGCGGCAACGTCCCGCAGGATGCAAACATGACGAGGCCCTCTGCACGAGGGTGAAGAGGGCCTCGTCATGTGCCGCCGACGTTGAGGCGCCCGCGTCGGTCAGATCAATATTTCACCTTGACGCCGCCGTAAGCCGCGAAGGGCATGGCAGGCGAGATCGTGCGCGCATCGTTGAAGCCGGGCCCTCCCAGGGCCTGATCGATAAGGCTCACCTCGTCAAATTCGAAGTACGTGCCGTAGAGACCGTACTTCGAATTGAACAGGTTCTTCACAAGGCCATAAATCTGAACCTTGTCGGTGATGTCGTAGGATGTGTTCAAATCCACACGCGCGTAACCGGCAAGTTTCTCGTCGAGGCCCAAGGCGTCCGAGACGTCGTTGGGAAAGAACGGCTGGTCACTGGCCGCCACGAGATCGCTGCCAACCTTCCACTTGGACGTCATCCAATACTCGATGCCGGCCTTGAAGCGGTGACGCGGAATTCCCGGCAGGCGATCCCCGGCTTCAAGAAAGGCGCATTCGCCACTGGGTTGGTCGCATTTGTCGAGCGTCGCATCAACGAAGGCATAATTCGCATACACATTCCACGTTCGCGTCTCGTACGTCGCGGACAGCTCGACGCCTTGGCGCAGGGTGTCGCCGGCATTCACGAAAAAGATGCGGTTGTTTTCCGTGATGGGCAGGATGTCATCGGATGCCAGCGTGCGGAACAGCCCAGCCGACCAAGTGAAGCGGTCACCCCCGTTGGAACCCTGGCCACGCAAACCGATCTCGGACGTGCGGCCGACCACCTGCTCCAACGGCGGGTCGTCGGTCAGGAAGCTCTCGATGAGACATGGAAAGTCTGGCTCAGCGCAGCCGAGCTCGGCCGGCGTCGGCGCACGGTTCGATTCCGAGTAGCCACCATAGACGGAGATGCCCGGCAGCAGCTTGTAATTGGCGCCGACCAGCGGGTTGAAGCGCTCATATTTGTTTGTCGCATCGAGACCCGGGAAAAGACCCGTCAGGTCGTCCAACTTGATGGTGGCGTGATTGTAGCGCCCGCCCACCGTCACCGTGAGCTGATCCGTCACATCGAGCGCGTTCGAGAAATAAAGCCCCCAATAGGTGTTCTCGGTATTGAGATCACGCGGGGCAAGCTCCAGTGGCCCGCCAACGAAAACCCCCGAGCCGGTAACGACGTACTGTTGTTGAATCTCGCCGATCTCGCTCGACGTTTGATAATTCGACCTGCCGTGATCATATGAGACGCCGGCCAGGAAGAGGTTCGGACGTCCAAACAGGCGCGCCTTCTCTTGCCCTTCCACCACGCCGCCCCAGCTGTCGCTGGTGGTCGCAAGACGCTCGATGGAGCCTCTTCTGTCTTCGGCAACAACGTCTTCTGGGATGATGACGTCGTTGAGGTCCGTGACGGGGATTACCGGGTCACCGGCATCATCTGCGATACACAATCCAGGACCGGGCGGGACATCGCATTCGTCGATGTCGGTCAGGTTGCCGTCGACCACGCGGTTCTTGTAGCGCCGATAGTAGCCGACACCGGAAAACGTCAATGTATCGGTCGCCTTCACCGAGGCGGAGATCGTCGGCATGTAGACTTCGAGATCAGTGGTCTGCGGCGAGGTAAAGGTGTTGCTCCAGCTGCGCTCGAGCAGCTCTACGGGTGCGGCGGCCGTGGCGCCGAAATGGTTGTCGGCGGCCGTCAAGCTGAAATGAACCTCGGCAAAGCTGCCCTTGAGGCCGAGGTCGCCGTAGAAGCGCCTTATCTCGCTGTCGGAGAAATCGCGGAAGCCGTCCTCCTCGAACCACTCGCCGGCGACAAAGATCCCGGCGTTGCCGCTCGATCCACCGGCCTGCACGCCGACCTGGCGGCGCCCGAAGGAGCCGGCCATGACGTCGACCTCGGCGCCCTGATAACTGAAACCGTCCTTCATAAGGATGCTGATCGCACCGCCCAGTGCATTCAAGCCGAACGCTGGGTTGTTGCTGACCACCGACATGGAGGCGATAGCGTTACTCGGGATAACGTCCCAGTTCACCACGTCGCCGAAGGCCTCGTTGATACGCACCCCGTTCTGGTAGACGGCGATACCCTGTGCGCGCCCGCTGACCGGGGATGCGTCGAAGCCGCGATAGGAGAGCTCCGCGCGCAGCGGATTGCCGGCGGCGTCGGAAATGATGATGCCCGGCACGTGCGCTTGCAGCGTCTGCTGAATCGACCCCGTACCTTGCTGCTCGATCTCGGTGTCCGTGACCACTGTCACCGCGCTCGGCACTGTGACCGGCGCCGCGACCGGCGCCGTGGTCGGCGCCGTGGTCGGCGCCGTGGTCGGCGCCGTTTGGCCGGCTGCGCTCTGAGACACAGTGCCTGCTGAAGCACCGCTGACGCTGCTGAGGGGCGAAACGGCGACCGCCTGTTTCTTGGCACGAGCGGCTTTTTGGACCGGCGTGTCCTGCACGACGTTGACGGCGGGGAGTTGCTCAACACCGGCCGCAGCAGGCGGCGGCGGTGCTGGCGTTGGCGGGGCGGCGGCGCCGCCGGAATCTTGCGCTATGGCCGGTGCAGATGTGAGACAAACCACACACAATACGGACGCAAACGCGGACGCGAAACGCATCAACTTTACTCCCCAGTCGTACGCGAGGTGACAAACACTCACCAGTTCATTTCCGGCTGGAGCTTCTTTGCGACTGCCGTGCGTCGCAGGCTCCCATTCCGGGCGTCGCCGATGTCAAAATTTCCCGTTCGCGGGATTATTTTTTGAACGTCTGGCGTAATTAACTGGCCTAAGAAATTCCTCCACCACATTGCGGTCAAGGTTCCACCATCGCGCTACACTATTACACTCGCACACTGTGTCATCCGCGCATCGAATTCGGGAATTTTTCCCGAGGGTTATGGGAAAAATTCCCGATCACTGCATCTTGTTTTTTCCGTGTTTGACAGGGCTCATCTGCGCCGTGTTATTTCGTTCTTGGCAATCCAGACGAGATCGCGACCTCAGGTCGCCGGCGACGCCTCAAGATGCCGACAAAATGAGCTGGCTCGCGCCTCCCGAGGCGCGGTGCTCGGCCGAGGGAGGAGAAGAAGAGCATGCGCAAGCCGCACGCGCCGTAGCCAGCGGACCGAGACGTCGCTGACTGCACCGCGCTTCTTGGAGCGCATATCCACCGCCAGGTCGCTGACAGCAGTGGGCAATTAATGAAACGCCCGTGACGGCAGCGAATGAATTGGTTGCGCCCAGTGAATGCAATGACCTGCAAATCGCTCTTAGCCGCCGCGGCGTGCTTCCTCGCCACCGCCGCCTCAGACGCCCAAATCACTGCCGCGCAAGCGCAGTCCGAAGGCGGTGACGGCATCACGCTCGAGCTGAACAAGATCGAGAAGTCTGACAAGGGCTGCCGCGCCTACGTCGTCGTCACCAACCCGACGTCGACCGCCTACGACGCCTTCAAGCTCGACCTCGTCATGTTCCAGAAGGACGGAATCGTCGGACGGCGCTTCGCCCTCGACCTATCTCCTGTCCGACCCGACAAGCGCTCGGTGAAGCTGTTCGATCTCGATGGCGCGCAGTGCGAGGAGATCGGCAGCTTCCTCATCAATGACGTCATGGACTGCCGCACGTCTGCCGGCCCGGTCACCGACTGTCTGTCACGCCTTACGGTCAAGTCGCTGACCAAGGTAGAAATTTCTAAGTAGTAAGGGTACTTCCTTGGAACCAACTCTCGTCGTCGAAGGCCGCGATTTCTCCCTCATCGGTCTCATATCGCATGCCGATCCGTTCGTGCAGGCGATAATGTTGCTGCTCGCCGTGTGCTCGGTCATCTGCTGGGCGCTCATCTTCGAGAAGTTCATCCGTCTCACGCTGCTGAAGCGGCAAGTCCGCCAGCTCGCCGCGCAAGCAGCTGCCGGCCGTCTGTCGCCCGATCGCGGTAGCGGAATTGTCGGTGCGGTGCAGGCCGCGGCACAGAGCGAATGGGCGGACGGCCTTGCCCGTGGTGAAAGCCGCAATGAGCTGCGCGCGCGTGTCGAGCGTTCGATGCGCGCAGCGATGAAGAGCGAGCTGCGACGCATCGAGCCCGGGCTGCCGTTCCTCGCCACCGTCGGCTCCGCCTCGCCGTTCATCGGACTGCTCGGCACGGTGTGGGGCATCATGCACAGCTTCACCGCCATTGCACAGGCGAAGGACACCAGCCTCGCCGTTGTCGCTCCGGGCATCGCGGAGGCACTGTTCGCAACGGCGCTCGGCCTCGCTGCCGCCATCCCTGCCGTCGTCGCCTACAACCAGATCACCGTCTCGCTCGGCCGCTCCGCGGAGCGCGCCGGTACCAGCATTGCCTTGCTGGCCAAGGCAATCGCGCGTGGGCAGAGCGAAGGTTCCGTTCGCCTGGAAGGAGTCGGCTAGATGGCCATAGCTTTGCCATCCAGCGGCATAGCGGACGACGAGGAGAGCGGCGAATACAAGCCGCTTGCCGAGATCAACGTCACGCCCTTCGTCGACGTGATGCTCGTTCTACTTATCGTATTCATGGTCGCCGCGCCGCTCATGGTGCAGGGAGTTCCGGTCGACCTACCAAAGACGTCAGCGACCAAGCTCGAGAAAGTTCGCAAACCGATGGTCGTCACGCTGGCACCCGATGGCGCGATCTATATTCGCGACGAGCAGGTCGACCGCGGCAATCTCGTCAATCGCCTCATCTCTTTGCGCTCGACGGAAGGCGATACGGTCGTGTATGTCCGCGCCGACCGCAAGATCCCTTATGGCGACGTGATGGAACTCCTGGGCCGCGTCGGTGAAACCGGCTATCAGCGTGTCTCGCTGTTGTCGCAACCGTCACCCGCGGCGAAAGCCGCCCCGTAATTTTGTCGAGCGATTGATGCAGATGCTTCGCCTCGTCACCATACTTCTCTCCGTCGGACTGCACGCGGCACTGTTTTTGCCGTTCATGAGCTTTGGCGGCGGAGCGGCACTCGAAGCCGGCAACGGTGACGACATGGTCGTCGTGGAGCAGGGAATCGCGCTGGAAGGCCTCGCCAAGTTCGGTGAAGCCGAGGAGATGATTGAGACGGTCGATATCCCTCCCGTGCAGGCGGTCGAGACGCCGCAACCGGTCGAGGAGATCAAGCCGGAGCTGACCGACGTCGTCACCTCGACGGAAGGCAAGCACGAAGAGAAGGTGATGACCGAGGAGCCCAAGCCTGTCGAGGAGGAGCACCCGACGGAGGTGCCCGTCAAGGAGCAGGCACCGCAGGTCGCGACCCTCATTGAGCAAAGCTCAGGCGCCGCGCAAGAAGGCGGCGACACCACCCAACGCAGGGCCTACCTCGGCCAGGTGCGCAAGACGCTCGAGCGCAGCAAGGTCAATCCGCGCTCGACCATTTCGGGCACGGTAATGATCCGCTTCACCGTCGGTCCCAAGGGCGAGCTTCTCTCGCGCACGGTGCAGCGGAGCTCCGGCTCGAAGCTCCTCGACGACGCCGCGATGGCGGCGCTCGATCGCGCGGCGCCCTTCCCGCCGCTGCCGCAGGAGATCGCGAGCGGGCCACTCGAAGTGCAGGTCCCCTTCAACTTCGTCACGCGATAAGACTCGCCACGATGCATCATTTGACGTGCCGCCCCGGCACGTCGCTAAACCCTTTGTTCGTTTCAGGAACAGATGGCGGTTAACCGCCCGTTACGATCTGCCGACTAGCTTCGCGCCGCAGAGATCACAATCAAAATATGCGATGTTCAGCGGCCCCTTAGCTAACCAAAAACCTGCGTCCTTAATAAGGGAGTATGCTTCGCTGTTGGGCGACGCCGTACTTCGTCATCGCGCGCGCGTTGCCGAGCATTCGGGACGTATCGAGGCCGAGCTCGCCAGCAAGGTGAAGTCCGAGTTCATCGCCAATATGAGCCATGAGCTGCGCACGCCGCTCAATGCCATCATCGGCTTCTCCAAGCTTCTCTCCGAGCAGGACGAGCGACAACTGTCGGGCATCGAGGTGGCCGACTACGCCAACCTCATTCACGACGCCGCCGGGCACCTGCTAGCCGTCATCAACAACATCCTCGACATATCGAAGATACAGAGCGGCAAAGCCGTGATGGATCCCAGTGACGTGGACCTCGGCGAGGTGCTGAGCGCCTCGGCCTCCTCGTTCCGAATGATGGCGGAGAACGCCGGGGTGCTGTTCGAGGAGCACATCGACCCCAACCTGCCGGCGATCAGTGGCGATGGCGTCCGCCTGCGTCAGATATTCACCAATCTCATCTCCAACGCGCTAAAATTCACGCGCAGCGGCGGCTCCGTTGACGTCATCGCCGAGTTGAAGCGCAACGGCGTTCTCGTCAGTGTGTGCGACACCGGCGTCGGCATGACGGCGAAAGAGATCGCGGTCGGCCTCACGCCCTTCGGCCAGGTGGATGCCAGTCACGCGGGCTGGCGCGAGGGCACCGGTCTCGGGCTGCCGATCGCCAGAGCGCTCGTCAAGCTGCACGGCGGCGAACTCAAGATCAACAGCCAGAAGGGCATGGGAACGTCGGTGGAGGTGAGCTTCCCGTTCATCAGCGCCGATGTCCAGAATGATACCTCGCACCGGGAGCCCGCATCGTGAGCGAAATGGCAGACATGCACTTGACCATGCCCGGCGCTATGCGCGGTCAAAGGGCGAGCGACAAATCACTCGGCCGCATCGTGTCGGTGACCGGCTCCAAGGCCATTGTGCTGCTCGACGGCCCCAAGGCCGGACGAACGCGCGCGGCGGACCGCCCCGACATGGGCACGCTGATGGCAATCGATACGGCGAAGACTGTCGTACTGGCGATCATCTACGCGCTGAGCGTGCCAGTGCCGGCCCACAGCGATGCCGACACCGAGATCTGGATCGCCGAGCTGGGCCTCGTCGGCGAGCTATGGCGCGATGAAACGGGTCAGGCGACGATATTTGCCCGCGGCGTCACAGCTTACCCTTCGCTCGGCGACCGCGTGCGCGTCGCCTCCAAAGCCGAGCTGGTAGCCGCCTTTTGCGGCGACCCGAGTCGCTCGGTACGCGTTGGCTGCCTCCGTCAGGACACCTCCATCCCGGCCATGGTCCGCGTCGACGAGCTGCTCGGCAAGCATCTGGCCATCCTCGGCACCACCGGCACGGGCAAGTCCTGCACCACCGCCCTCATCCTGCGCTCGATCCTCGATCGCAATCCGGCTGCGCACATCGTGCTGCTCGATCCGCATAACGAGTACGCCACTGCCTTCAGCGAATGGGCCGAGGTCATCAGCCCGCGCAACTTGCAACTGCCCTTCTGGCTCCTCAACTTCGAGGAGGTTGTGGAGGTGCTAATCTCCGATCAGACGCGCAAGGCGGAGATCGAGATCCTGCAGGAGCTGATCCCCATCGCCAAGGCGCGCTACGGCGCCGGGCGCGCCCGCGACAACCAGGCGAAGCGCCGCGCCATGCCCGAGCAATCGGCGCGCTTCACCGTGGACACGCCGGTGCCCTACCGCATCTCCGACCTGACCGGCCTTATCGACGAGCGCATGGGCAAGCTCGAGAACAAGCGGGACCTTTCGCCTTACCGCCAGCTGCGCACGCACATCGATTCCATCTCACAGGACGGCCGCTACTCCTTCATGTTCGGCTCGCTCACGATCTACGACGGTATGACCCAGGTGCTGAGCCGCATTTTCCGCGTGCCGGTCAACAACAAGCCCATCACCATCGTCGAGCTGACCGGGTTGCCGACGGAGATCGTCAACGTGGTCGTCTCGGTCCTGGCGCGCATGACCTTCGATTTTGCCCATTGGTGCGAGGGCAAGGTGCCGCTAACGCTCGTCTGCGAAGAGGCCCACCGCTACGTCCCCGCAGCCGACCACCTCGGCTTCGAGCCGTGCAAACGCGCCATCGCCAAGATCGCCAAGGAAGGCCGCAAATACGGCGTTGCGCTGTGCATCGTCTCGCAGCGCCCGGCGGAGGTCGATCCGACGATTCTCTCCCAGTGCAACACCGTGTTTGCGCTGCGCTTGTCGAACGACCGTGACCAGGAGATCGTTACCTCCGCCATCACCGACACGGGATCGGGCCTGCTTGAGTTCCTCCCCTCGCTCGGCCAGCGCGAGGCGCTGGCCTTCGGCGACGGCGTGGCGCTGCCGGTGCGCATCAAGTTCGACGAGCTGCCGGCCAACTGCCTGCCGCGCTCCACCACGGCGCGCTTCACCGAGCACTGGCAGAAGTCGGTCGGCGACGAGGGCTTCCTCGAGCAGGTGGTCGAGAAGTGGCGCACGTCCGACATTGGCGCCGGCGGCGATCTTGGCCAGCACCCGGCGTTCCTCGCCGAAGGCTTCGGGCCCGAGTCGACCCTATCCGCTGCACCCGAACAGACCCGCCAGCCCGACCCGCGCCGCGCAGGGCCGCAACAACCGCCGCGACGCGACAGCGAGTTCTCGCGGGCGGCACCCCAGCCGCTTGCGCCCGGCGCCAATGGCGTCCGTCCCGCGCCGCCGCCCGCCCGGCCGACCGCCGGACCGTGCAAGGACGGCCTGCCGGGGGTGCCGCAGCCTCAGGAGGCTGCCGCGGACGAAAGGGACGTGCCGGGTACAGCGCTGAAATCGTTGCGCGACCGGCTCATCCAACGCCAGCAGCGCTGATTATCTTGCGTCGAATTTAGTGCGAGGGGGGCTCGCCCGAGCGGATGGCGACGACGCGTCGCGGCGTCGTGCTCTCGGGTTCCTCCGCCGGCACCGGGGGCGAGGCCGCCAGCATCTGTCCGAAGCGGCGCCAGCTGATCGGGATGGTCGCCAGATAGATGAGGCAAGCACCCGTCAGAGTTCCGAACGGATAGGTGATGAGCAGGGCGACGAAGCCGATCGCCAGCATGAACAGAGGCAGCACGTACTCGCGCGATATGCGCTCGCCAAGCAGCTTGCCGGAGAACGTCGGGATGTTCGACACCATCAGGAAGGCGATGGCGAGCGTGTAGACCAGCACCACGTCGAGCATGAACGGCGACGAGCGGATGGCACCGAATCCCAGGTGCTCGACATAGACCGGCAGCAACACGACGATCGCCGCTGCCGGGGTGGGCATGCCGCTGAAGTACGCCGACTGCCACTTCGGCTTGTCGTCGTCGAGCGCCACGTTAAAGCGCGCCAGCCGCAGCGCCGACGCGAGCGCGAAGATCATGACGCAGATCCAGCCGAGGCTCTTTAGATCGCCGAGACCCCAGGTGAAGATCAGGAACGCCGGGGCCACACCGAAGTTGACGAAGTCGGCGAGACTGTCAAGCTCTGCGCCGAAGCGCGAGGACGCCTTCAGCAGGCGCGCAACACGGCCGTCGATGCCGTCGAGCAGTGCAGCGAACACGATGGCACCCAAAGCCAACTCATAGCGGCCTTCAATGGACATGCGGATCGAGGTTAGGCCAGCGCACAGCGCCAGGAGCGTGAAGAAGTTGGGCACCAGCATGCGCACCGGCACGCGCTGGTGCCGGAACATTGGGGCACCGCGCCGGCGGCGCGTCTCTCGCTCTAGTCTCGGTAGGATCGGATCCATGCCGAATGCCTTGGCAACGCCCTTCTTCTGCTCGCGGTGCGCCCTGCGCCAGTGCCGAACCTTGACCATCGTCAGCTCCGCCGCGCGACGCGCTCCGTTTCCGCCGATTGCATATCGGCGAGCACCGTCTCGCCGCCATTGGCGAGCTGCCCAACAGCGACAAGCGCGTGCTTGCCCGGCGGTAGATAGACATCGGCGCGCGAGCCGAACCTGATGAGCCCGAGCCGCTCACCGACGCCCACACTATCACCCTCGTGCACGAACGGCACGATACGGCGCGCCACCAACCCGGCGATCTGCACCACGCCGATCTCGGTGCCGTCCACCTTCTGGATGATCATGACCCGCCGCTCGTTCTCCTCGCTAGCCTTATCGAGCGCAGCGTTAAGAAATGCGCCGGGGACGTAGATCGAGCGCACGATGCGGCCCGACACGGGCGCACGGGTGATGTGCACGTCGAGCACGCTGAGGAAAGTCGAGATGCGCACCCGCGGCTGGGGTCCAAGGCCCATCTCGGCCGGCGGCTGCACGCTTTCGATGGCCGCGATGCGCCCATCGGCGGGGGCGATGATCAGCCCTTCGCGCAGCGGGGTAACGCGGTCCGGATCGCGGAAGAAATAGGCGATGTAGAGCGCGGCGACGACGCACACCCAGGCGAGCGGCGGCCAAACGAGAAAGAAAAGCAGCGCCAGTCCGGCTGCGATGGCGATGAACTTGTGACCGTCGCGATTAACCGGCGCGAGGCTGTCGATGATGCTATCGACGATGCCGTGGCGGTTCGACACGGATGTGCTCCTTCAAGAGTTTCGGCCTGCGGGCGCCTTGTGCGGCAAACGCCTCCGTCCGTCGTTGCCTTCCTATTCCACCGGGACGGATACGAACCTATGGCCGCCCTTGGCGTCCTCGATCTCGAGCATCATCGACTTGCGGCTGCTCTTCTTGATGCTTTCGATGCGCCGCGCGACGTCCTGCGGGGTCGAGACGGGCTCGTTGGCCGCTTGCACGATGACGTCGCCCTCCTTGATGCTGCTGGCGGCGGGACTTGTCGGGTCGACCGCATCGACCAGTGCGCCCTTGATACCAGCGTCGAGGCCGTACTTGGTGCGCAGCGCGTCGGTGAGGGCCGACAGCTTGAGGCCCAGCACCTGCGTCTGGGCAGCAGCTGCAGGCTTGTCGCCAGCCTCGAGCACCTTCTCCTCCTCGTCCGACAGCCGCCCGACCGTCACTTGTAGCGTCTTGCGCTCGCCCTTGCGCAGCACGTCGACAGGCACCGTCTTGTCGATAGGCGCCCGCGCCACCAAGCGCGGCAGACTGCGCATCGTTGTCACGTCCTCGTTGTCGAACCTCATGATGACGTCGCCGGCCTTGATGCCGCCCTTGGCGGCCGGTCCATCCGGCGTGATCGCCGCGACCAGCGCACCGGCGTTTTCCGGAATGTCGAGCGCCCCGGCGATCTCCTCCGACACGGATTGGATCTTCACGCCGAGCCAGCCGCGCCGCACTTCGTGATACTGGCGCAGCTGGTGCACGACCGGCGCCACCGTGTCGGCCGGCACGGCAAAACCGATGCCGATGGATCCACCGGTCGGCGAGATGATCGCCGTGTTCACGCCGACGACCTCGCCGTCCATGTTGAACAGTGGCCCACCCGAGTTGCCTTTGTTGATCGAGGCGTCGGTCTGCAGATAGTCGTCGTAGGGTCCGGAATTGATGTTGCGCGCCTTGGCCGAGATGATGCCGACGGTGACGCTGCCGCCGAGCCCGAACGGGTTGCCGATAGCCATTACCCAGTCGCCGACGCGGATCGCCGCGGAGGAGCCGAACTTCACCTCCTTCAGCGGCACCCTGGGCGTCACTTTCAGCAGCGCGATGTCGGTCTTTGTATCCTTGCCGAGCAGCTCCGCCTTGAGCTTCGATCCGTCGTGCAGGTTGATCTGGATCTCCTCGGCCCCTTCGATCACGTGGTTGTTGGTGACGATGATGCCTTCCTTGCCGTCGACGACGAAGCCGGAGCCGAGCGAGGACACCATGCGGTCAGAACCCGAGCGGCCGTTGCGGTTGTCGAAGAACTCGTCGAAATACTCATGGTAGGGTGAGCCCTTGGGCACGCTCGGCAACGGCAGGCCCTGCGGGCCCTTGATGGCCTGGCTGGTCGAGATGTTGACGACGGCCTCGATCAGCCCCTCGGCAATGGGGGCGACCGATTGCGGTCCGCGCGTTTGCGCGGTCGACGGCAGCGCGCCCGATACCACACCACAAATCAAAGCGAGCGTCAGCGGCCCGAGCCGCCGAAGTCCAACGGGTATGCCGCGCTCCCGCTGGCCGCACGCCGTCTTCGCCTGCATCGTTCTCTTCTCCTGCCGATCGAGCGCCGGCCAATACCGCACGAGCCATACCCGCCCGCCATCGAATAGCGCGCGCTCGCGGCAAGTGGATGGCAAGCCGCAAGCGCTGTCAACGCGGCCAGCCCACTCTCAACCGCGGATAATCCACACGAGGGCGAGCCCAATCAGCACCGAGCTCCAACCGGCGATACGCAGCGCGCTGGGCGGCACCGATGCCGCGGCTTCCAGCATGCGAGTGGCGAGATTCGGAACGAGGGCCCAAAGCAAGCCCTCGATCACCAATACAAGGCCGATACCGACGACGAGATCGCTCATTGCCGCGGCGGCTGCACCGGAGTTGTCGATGCCGGCGACTTGCCGTGGGGATCGGAGAAGTACTTGAAGAACTCCGAGTCCGGCGAGATGAGCAACCGCGTCTCGCCCGATTTGAGCCCCTTCTCGTAGGCCTGCATCGAGCGGTAGAACTCGAAGAATTCCGGATCGCGGGTGTAGGCCTCGGCGTAGATCTTGTTGCGGTCGGCGTCGCCGCCGCCGCGCATTTCTTCGCCCTTTCGCGTCGCCTCCGCCAGGATGACGACTGCTTCGCGATCGGCGGTTGCCTTGATGCGGTTGGCTTCGGCGGTGCCCTGCGCACGAAATTCCGCTGCCTCGCGCTGACGCTCCGCTCGCATGCGGTCAAACACACTCTTGGAGTTCTGCTCGGGCAAATCGGCACGCTTGATGCGAACGTCCACGACCTCGAGACCGAAGTTGTTGCCTTCGTTGTTCACCTGCTTGGCGATGCGCGACATAAGCTCTTCGCGCTTGTCCCGCACCACGTCCTGGAAGGTCGATGCACCGAGCACACGGCGCATGGCGGAATCGATTATCGGGCCGAGGCGCGATTTCACGCCTTCCTCATAGCGCAGCGTTTGATAGAACTTCAGCGGATCGACGATTTTATAACGCGCGTAGCTGTCGACGACGAGACGCTTCTGGTCGGAGGCGGTGACCTCCTGCGGCTGGCTGTCGAGATCGAGAATGCGCTTGTCGTAGATCTCGACCGCGTCGACCAGCGGTACCTTCCAGTTGAGGCCCGGGGTCTTCACGATGCGCTTTGGCTCACCGAAGCGCAGCACGAGCGCCTGCTCGTTCTGATGCACGATGAACGCCGAGGCATAGACCGCCACGGCAGCGAGACCGACCGTAATGATGAGCAAGGCGAGAAATCCGCGCATGATCAGTTGCCTCCCTCGGTGGTGCTACTGGGGCGGCTCTGCAGCTTGTCGAGCGGCAGGTACGGCACGACGCCGGAGCCCTTGTTGTCGAGGATGATCTTGTCGGTGCCGCCAAGCACCCGTTCCATGGTTTCCAGGAACATGCGTCGGCGTGTGACCTCGGGCGCGTTCTTGTATTGGTCGTAGACCTGCAGGAAGCGCGAAGTCTGACCGGTGGCGTCGTTCACTACCTGCTGCTTGTAGCCCTCGGCGGCCTGCAGGGTGCGCTCGGCTTCGCCGCGCGCCTCCGGTACCACCTTGTTGAAGTAGGCATACGCTTCGTTCTGCAGACGCTCCTTGTCGGCGCGCGCGGCCTGCACGTCGCGGAAGGCGTCGATCACCTCGCCGGGCGGGTCGACCTTCTGCAACTGCACCTGATCGACCTGGATGCCGGCGCCATAGCTGTCGAGCGTGCGCTGCATAAGCGCCTGCACGGCTTCCTCGGTCTTCTGCCGTTCCTGCGTCAGGATCGGCTGAATGTTGGATTGGCCGACCACCTCGCGCATGGCGCTCTCGGCCACCTCCTTCACAGTGGTGTCCGGGTTCTGGATGTTGAACAGGTACTTGGCGGCGTCGTTGATGCGCCAGAAGACGACGAAGTCAATGTCGACGATGTTTTCATCGCCGGTCAGCATCAGACTCTCGGCGCGCTGATCGCGCACGCCACTGTTGAGGCGGCCGCCGGCCGAAACTCTGCCGACCTCGATGATATTCTGCCGCGTTACTTTCGGCAGCGAAACTTCATCGATGGGGTAAGGCAAGCGGAAGTGGAGCCCCGGCGGATACTGCTCGACGTACTTGCCGAAGCGCATCATCACACCGAGTTCGTCGGGGTTGACGCGGAACGTAAACGCCTGCCAGGCGATGACGGCGCAGGCAATGACGGCCACAAGAAAAAGCAGCGGGCCCGGAATGCCGCCGCCATGCATGACCTGCTTGACCTTGTCCTGGCCCCTTTTCAGCATCTCCTCCAAATCGGGCGGTTGCCCGCCGCCACTGGGGCCCTGGCCCCACGGCCCGCCGCCGTTGCCGCCGCCGCTCTTCCAGCCGCCGCCGCCACTCTGATTATTCCAGGGCATTTATAGAAGTCCTTCAATACTTTAGGGAGAGCCAAGGGCTGGCGAAAGCAACGCCTGGCCCGGGGGATCCTATCCCTTATTCTCGGCGGGAAGGTTGGCGTGCTCGCTTATAGGACAGGCTGTCCCTGCAGCGCAAACGCGCACAATACATTTGGTGCCTGCCGGCGGCGTTCAAGCGGCGGTGTGGACCGTGCCGATTGAACCCTTACGCTCCAGTTCGATCAACGTTGCCGTGTGGTCATCGCGCGGGCCCCGCGGCAGCGCCTCGCGTGACCGCTCCTCCCACTGCGCCCAGTCGATGGTGGGAAAGAAGGCGTCGCCCGCAGGCCTGCCGTGCACTTCCGTCTTGTAGATGCGATGGGCGGAGGCCAGCGCGTGCGCGAAAACCGCCGTGCCGCCAATAACCATGATCTCGTCGACGCCGCGCGCGACAGCACATCGGCGTGCCTCGGCCAGCGCCGCCAGCCAGCTTCCAGCAACGATCGCGCCATCCGGGTGCCACACCGATTGGTGAGTGAGGACGATGTTGTCGCGGCCATCGAGCGGCTTCTTCAAAGATTGGAACGTACGCCGCCCCATGATCAGGGGCTTGCCCATGGTGAGGCGGCGGAACGTCTTGAGGTCCGCGGATATGCGCCACGGCAACGCCCCGTCGCGGCCGATGACGCCGTTGTCGGCAACCGCGACGACGATCGAGATGATCATGGCGTTGCCTTAGACCGCGACCGGCGCGGCGATGTGCGGGTGCGGGTCATACCCGACGAGTTTGAAGTCATCATACTTGAACTTGAAGATCGACTTGACCGCCGGATCGATCTGCATGCTCGGCAGTCCGCGCGGCATGCGCTGCAACTGCTCGTCTGCCTGCGCGAGATGATTGAGATAAAGGTGCGCATCCCCGAACGTGTGAACGAACTCGCCCGGCGCGAGCCCCGTCACCTGCGCCATCATCATGGTCAGCAGTGCATAGCTGGCGATGTTGAACGGCACGCCGAGGAACACGTCGGCCGAGCGCTGGTAAAGCTGGCAGGAAAGGCGCCCGTCGGCGACGTAGAACTGGAACAGGCAGTGGCATGGTGCCAACGCCATATCCGGCACATCGGCCGGGTTCCACGCCGAGACGATCATGCGTCGGCTGTCGGGATTGGTCTTCAGGGTTTCGACGATCTCGGTGATCTGATCGATCGAACGACCGTCGGGCGCCGCCCACGAGCGCCACTGCTTGCCATACACCGGGCCGAGGCCGCCGTTTTCGTCGGCCCACTCGTCCCAGATGCGGACCCCATTTTCGTTGAGGTAGGCGGTATTGGTGTCGCCGGCGAGAAACCAGATGAGCTCATGAATGATCGATTTCACGTGTAGCTTTTTGGTCGTCACCAGCGGAAAACCATCGGCGAGGTCGAAGCGCATCTGATGCCCAAATACAGACAACGTGCCAGTGCCGGTGCGATCCGTTTTACGGACGCCGTGGTCGCGCACGCGGCGCATCAGGTCGAGGTACTGCTGCATCGCCCAAATATAGCGATTCCCTTTGATAGGACAAAAGGAGCGCGACGCCTCAAGTGGGCGGGGCCGGCAGGCTTACGAAGTAGAGCGCCAGTCCCACCACCGTATTGTAAACGGCATGGCAGAAGATGGTGACCCAGAGGCTACCCGTGCGGACGAGCAGCCACGAGAAATAAAGGCCGATGCCCAGGACCTCGATGAGCCCGAAAACCGAATAGCCGTAGTGCAGGCCGGCCCACAGAACGGCTGTCAGGATGCCAGTGCCGAGCACACCAAGGCGCGACTTCGCCAGCCCGGAGAACAGGAAGCCGCGAAACATCAGCTCCTCCGACAGCGGAGCCCCCAGGCCGATGATGAGCAGCATCATGGGTGCCCCGCCGCCACTCATCAGCTCCTTGAACGGACGCAAGTCGGCGGCGACAACCTCCGGGTGCCACCACACCATGAGCAACGTCCACATACCCGTGACCGCGAACAGCGGCACGAGCGCCAGCGGCAGCGCACGCCATCCGCCCTGCGGCGGCCGCAGCGCCAAGGTCTCAGCCCGATTTGAGGAGAAGAAGCCGGCGAAGACGATGGTCAGCAGGATAAGGCCGATCTGTAGCCCGGCCAGCCACGCGATAAGCACGCGCGGCGGCGGTATCGATGACTGCAACTCCGCGCCGTCCGGCGCCATTAGCAATGCCACGCCGAGCGAAGCGATGAAGCCGACGACCGCAGCGATAGCAAGAATCAAGAGCGCCGCGGGCAGCACGGCCCATGCCGGCCAGCCGGTACGCGCCACGTAGGCCGGCGTCGGCCCGGGCGCAGGTGTCTCGATCGATTGGACGGTCAGCTTGCGGCTCCCCGATATGGCGCCGCTTCGATCATGCCCAGCGCGCGCTTTGTCCTTGCCGCCCTATAACATGGCGCCGGCGCCCGCATCTCTCCCATATTTATCCCCGCTGAGCGATGTTGCTTCCTCCCCCGACATGCTTACCGGATGCTTGCGCGTGCACATCCTCCGTATGCCTTTCCAGGCCCCGGGCAAGACAGGCTTTTTTTCCGGCGCGTCTGCCTCTATATTCACCGTGCCGGATTCGTCCGGCTATGGCGATAAACGCGGTCGTAATAAGCCATTCGGACCCGGGGGCAGTACCCGGCGCCTCCACCACATGCCCGTGCGACCCAACTTGCACATCAATCTCACGGCGCGGGCATCTGATGGGGGCGAACTAGGATCGACGAGGGTGTAAAGGGCTTAGCTTTTGCTCGGCATGGTTCCGCCGTCATCGGGCCATTCAGAATAGTTGCCAATGACAACTATGCTGAGACCGCTCTCGCTGCGTAACGCAGTGCGAAAGGTCTGAACTTGAAGCCCTTACCCTTAGCCGGGTAAGGCGCGGTCCGGAGGGCACCGGGCAACAGAAGCCCTCCACTTCTACCCTCGAGCCGAGGGAACGTTAGCGGCTCGAGATGCGATCGGGGACCAATAAGCGAGACCGATGCCGGCCGAGCCGACGATCGATTACGAGGCCTTAGCCCAGGACGCCATGCGTGGTGTCGTGCGCACGGTCCTTACGCAGGCGGCCAAGTCGGGCCTGCCCGGCGAACACCATTTCTATGTCTCGTTCGATACGGCCGCCTCCGGCGTCGTGCTGTCCAAGCGGCTGAAGGACAAGTATCCGACCGAGATGACCATCGTGCTGCAACACCGCTTCTGGGACCTCTCGGTGTCTGATGACGGCTTCGAGGTGAAGCTGACGTTCGACGGCATTCCCGAGCGCCTCGTCGTTCCGTTCGCGGCGATCCGCGTGTTCTTCGATCCGAGCGTGCGCTACGGCCTGCAGTTCGAGGACCCGGACATCGAGCCGGAAGCCGGCGAGAGCATGAGCCAGCGTTTCGCCGGACGCACGCCCGAGCGCGCCAACGGCGGCCGCGCGACGCTGCGCTCGACGGCGCCGAAAAAGCCGCGCGTGCCGCGTAAGGCCAAAAGCGATGCGGCTGTGCCGCCACCTGCAAAAGCCAGTGCAGCCCCCGCTCAGTCGGCGCCGCAGCCAGCGCACTTGAAGCCGCAGGCGCCGACCCCCGCGGCTGCGGCCGCCGCCAAATCCGGCGACGACAAGCCGAAGCAGGACAATGGGGGGGCGCAGATCGTGCGCCTCGATGCTTTCCGCAAGAAGTAGGGGCCGCGCCGGCAGTCACCTTACCTTCCCAGCCCCACTCACCAGTTCGACGACCGTTTGAGTTTTTCACGTTGGCAGGCATATTCTGCCGGCGTGTTTCTTTAGTGTGGCCGCCATGCGATTTTCGGTGTCGCTCCCGATTTTCGCTCCGTTCGCCGTTACGGGCAACCGGGCCGACGATCGAGCGATGTCAGGTTTTCTGCGCCGAAGCAGACGGCGGGAGCTTGCTGCAACTCGCCGGCGGCATGCGCCCCCATCAACGCAAAAGTGGAACGCCCGTCGACAAAGGCCAAACGAACGCACCCGAAGTCGACACACCGCCTGCGGAAGAAGCTCTCGCCACGAACGGGCTGCTAAGTGCCGAGGACACGCGGCAATTGCTTCAGGGCAATACCTCGTACGGCTTCATGCTCAGCGATGAAAGCACGTACCGCGAGCACTACGCTGGCGACGGCGACATTCGCGGCAACTTCAAAACGGGAAAGTGGACGCTGAAGGACGGCGCCTTCTGCACCAGCTACCCTAGCATAAAGCAATTCTGCGCCTTCGTGCGTCCGCTACCGAACGGTGCCTACGCGTGGGAGCGCGATGGTGTCGTTCAAGGCTACATGAAGGTGCGAGAGGGCAATCCCTTCGAATTTTGACGTGCGGTACATTCACCACTTCGCCGTCGCCCAATCAACGACATTGAAATCGGTGATCAGCGCGGCGATCCGCCCTTGCGCGTCGTAGCCGAACCACGACGCATAGAGCCCATCGCCCCAACCACTCTGGAACATGACGATGTTGCCGGGTCCCAAGTCGATGTTGGCATAGAAGTTCGGTGCGCTCTTGGCGGACGCGCTCTTCTCACCAAGCGCGATCCAGCGTTGCGTGATCCCCTCGTCCGCCGCCATGCGCTGCGCTGCTACCGCAGCCGTCGCGGCATCGACGAAGCTGCCGGTGCCGGCATCAACGGGGTAGCCGAAGTGCTCGCCATCCTTCAGGGTCGCTATGTCCTGGCCCTCAGTCACCGCCATTTCCCAGCGTACCGCCGGCTCGAATGAGAAGTCGACGCGCGCCAACGCAACACGGCGGTCGTCAATGCCGCCATCAACCAGCGCCAGACGCACCTTAAAGTCACCCTCCGGCACCATGGGGGTAAACGGCTTATGCTGCATGCCCACGAAGGGATCGCACGCCTTGATGCGCCCGCTGAGCACCCGCAACTGCCCCGCATCGAAAATGCGAAACTTCAAGCTCGTGTCACCGAGGCTCGCTTGCCAGCCCGGCTGAAATACCAGGTCGAATACGCGCGCGTAGGGCGGCGGCTGGGGGTCCGCATGCGCAGGCGCAGGACTCGAACTCGCGAGCGAAGCGAATAGCCAGGCGATGTAGCGAAGGAGACGCTGCATTGGATGGGACGCGTGTTATGGCATCGCGCCTACGATCAGAGAGCCGAGTAACGGAAATAGCACATGCGCCCGCAATTGCGCGCTGTCGTCGATGACACCTACGACGTTTTTGGCGACTATCGCATTCGCCACTCACTTAGCGCCTGCCACTGCGATTCGTGCATGAGCGTCGAGCACGAGCGCGAGCTTCTCAAAACGCGGCTGCGCGAGGTTCCTGCCAGGCTGATCGCCGAGTACACCGGCTCCGCGCATAGTTGGGACGACGGCCCGGTGGCGCGCGAGATGCGTCATTTCCTGCCGCGCTACTTCGAGCTTCTCGCGCTTAACGATCCGCCCGACACCTGCGGCATCGACATCTGCCTGCGCCGCCTCGCACAAGCAAACTGGCGCGCTAAGTGGCCGGATCGCGAGTGCGCCATCATTGAGCGCTTTTTCGACGAGCTCATGCTGGCGAGTCTCGAGCGTCTCGATCTCGTGCGCTGGCCCGTCGGCTGGCGATTGGAGTTCGATCTTGCCGACGTGCTGACGCTCGTCGTCACCGCGCACGGCGATCTCGATCGTGTGCTGCAGGTGTGGGATGCTGCCGACGATCCCGCCGCGGCCGTCCACATGGCGGTGTTGCGCTCTGACGTAATTTACCAAACGTCCCGCACCTTCTTTCACTCCGCCTATCTCGAAGACTATCGCGATGCGGCCGACAAAATCGGCGCATTCCTGGCGCGGCGTGAAATCGTCCCGCGCATCGAAACAGCGTTCTTCAAAGTCGATGATCCGCGCCTGCAGCAGCTTCTCTCCGAGGCGACGTACCTCGACTGATTGTTACATCGTGGCCGCGAAATTTTTTCGCGTAACGGCCGCGAGTGATGCGCCGTAGTTCCCTTCGTGGACAAACCCCCACGGAGAAAATTCAAAATGAACAAGATGATCATGAGCGCTATCGCCCTCGTCGCAACCGCGTCCTTCGCGCTTGCCGCCGAAGACGGAAACCTAACCACAAAAGCCATGAAGGATCAGCCGGGCACCACGGGCGGCAGCACCGATATGCCGACTGCAAAGCCCGACAGCGGCAGCCTTTCCGAGAAGGCGATGAAGGATCAGCCGGGTACCAAGTAGGCCGCCACAAGAAGCTCGTCCTACCCGCGGCGAATGAACGGCTGGACGATGCCGGCGGCACGCAAGGTTCTCGTGCCGTCGGCGACGCCTAAGGCTCACGGCCGCCCCCGCACTGCGGCTGATGAAATTCGATTGCCTTCCGTCGGCGCTTCTCGCTCCATGGGTTCGCATGTTGGGCTGCTCGTAACGAAGCAGTCGCCCATCGAGGAAGAGACCTATGCAAGTTCGCCCCGTGGTGCCACTGCTCTGCTTTACCATCGCACTGTTTTCACTGCTGGCGCTGAGCCGGGCCCCCGATCTCGCCGCCAATCGCATCACCCTGGGGCAGGCGACCGACGTTGCCTGCGGCAAGCAATCGAAGCTGAAATCGCTCAACTCGAAAAAAAAGGGCACAATTACCTTCATCAATCGCTCCGGCCAGCACCGGGCGATCCTGTGGATCGATTTCGCCGGCCAAACGAAGCAATACGCCGCGCTCAATGACGGCGAGGAGACGAAGCTGCAGACTTACGTGACGCACCCGTGGATGGTTACCGACGGCGCCGGCAATTGCCTCGCCCTTTACATGCCCGGTCCCGACGACTCGATCGTCGAGATCGACCCCATCGGCAACGCCGCGCAGCCGTGGAACCGACCGGAATGCAAGCTGTGGCAAAGGCAATGCGATGAGGGCAATCGCGCCGCCTGCGGAAAGCACGAGTCCACCTGTCAGGTAAATTGAGCCGCCGACGATGCGAATGTTCAACCGCGATCAAATCGGGAGTAAGCTCCCGCATGAGACAGGAAGGCAAGGCAAACGCCGTCGCACGCCGCTTTGCGATGTGCTTAATGCTCGCCGCATCGACCGCCGCGGCCGAGCCTCAGGAGGCGGGCGGCAAGATCTCAATCGAAGAACTATTGAAGTCGGGATGGCAAATCGCCGGCTACACGGGGGCGGTCGACAACTGGTCGACTTTCATTCTGCTGCGTCATCCGAGCGAGACGCATCTCATCCAGTGCCGGGCGGGCTATGACGTCACGCGCGAGCCGCGCGTGCAAACCAACTGCTACCGCCTGCGCTAGCGCGCGTCGTTCGACAATCTTCGAAAGTTAACCAAGCGGCACCGCCCGAGCCGTGCAACCGCAAGTTGGCCCGCAACTTGCTCCGCCCAGAGGCATGGATCGGAGACAACCCCGCCAGCGTGTTCTGAGGCCCGCGAAGGTTTCTTTCGCAGGCACCGCGAGCACGCCTTGCTACATCCGCGATGTTTCAATGGGCGGCGCGGGACTGTCAGTGACGGGCCCGCGGTGGGTTCTCAACGCCTTCGACCTCTGGGACGGCTCTGGGACAACACGCAAGGTGGTGGTCGTCTGGAGAGACCAGGCCGAGATGGGTGTGAAATTTGTTGAAGACGGGGATTGGCCCAAACTGGGCCGGCGCGTTCGGCCCATTCCATTCGGGCGACGCCAAGCTAACCCGAGTTAGGCGCGCGCCCGCTTGCGCCCTGCGCGCGATGACGCGCCGATTTCGGCCAGCCTGCGCAAGGTGCGTTCCGCGTTGGCCGGACATCCGTAAAGATAACCTTGCGCCGAATCGCAGCCCATTTTGCGCAGCCGCTGGGCCTGCGCCTCAGTCTCTTCTCTACGCCCTCGGCAATGATTTCGCAGCCGAGGTTGTGGCCGAGATCGATCACCGCCTGCACGATGACGTCGCTATCATCGTCGCGTTCCAGTCCATCGATGAACGACCTATCGATCTTCAAACGGCTAACCGGGAAGGCGCGCAGATGCGCGAGCGAGGCATAGCCGGTGCCAAAGTCGTCGATCTCGATCATGACGCCCGCCGCGTCCAGGCGATCTAGCGCCTCGCGCACCAGCTTGGCGCTGTCGCCGAGATACCGATTCCGTCACCTCGACTCCGCCAATCTTGCCGATGCGCTCGACCTGCCCGAGCAGGCTGTTGCGCTTCCACAAGAGCTGCGCCTTCTCGGCCACCTCCCGCGCCGCTCCCCCGCGCGCACGGACTGCGCGTGCGCGTCGATCGCCGCCTCGGCCAACTTGCCGAGCTGACGCAATCGCTCGATCCGTGCGCTCGATAGCGTGCGCGGCCGCACGTCGGCGATGCACAGCGCACCGACGCGGTAGCCAGTCTCCACCTTGATGGGGACGCCGGCATAAAACCGCACTCCTGGTCCGCCGTTGCCGAGCGGATTGGCAGCGAAGCGTTGATCGCGCAGCATGTCCTCGATGATGAACACTTCGCTGCCGAGAATCGTGTAGTTGCAAAGCGCAGCGCTGCGCGGCGTCGAGTTCAAGTCGAGCGCAAGGGGTCGGGCTTGATCGGCAGCTTGCGCACGCGCACGCCAGTCGCCGCATAGACGGCATTGGCAACCGCCGGCATCAGCGCCGACGTCCCCGGCTCGCCGATGCCGCCCGGCGCCTCGCCGTTCTTCACGATCTCCACCGTGATCTGCGGCGCCTCGTCGATGCGCAGCACGCGGTAGTTGTCGAAGTTCGACTGCTCGACACGCCCGTCCTGCAGGGTGATCTCGCCCCACAGCGCCGCCGAGATGCCGAAGATCACGCCGCTCTGCATCTGCGCCTCGACGGTGTTGGGATTGACCAACTGACCGCAGTCGACGACCACGAACACGCGGTCGACGTGCACTTCGCCCGAGCCGGCGACGGTCACCTCGGCCACTTGGCAGGTATAGGTCCCGAAGGCCGAGAGCAGCGCGATGCCGCGACCCTGGCGCGGCCCGAGCGGCGTGCCCCACCCGGAGATGGCGGCGGCGCGCTCCACCACGTGATGCGCGCGCTTATCCTTGCCCTCCGTTAGCTCGAGGCGGAAGGCCACCGGGTCCTTCTTGGCGGCGGTGGCAAGCTCGTCGATGAAGCTTTCGACTACGAAGGCATTGCGCGTCGGCCCGACGCCGCGCCAGAAGGCCGTCGGAATGCCCGGCGGCTCCTCGCGCACGTAGTCGACGAGGAAGTTGGGGATGTCGTAGGGCAGCTCCGCGGCGCCTTCGACGGCGTCCGGGTCGAGCCCGTCCTTGAAGAGGGCGGGGAAAAAGCGCGCGAAGATGGAGGAACCGACGATGCGGTGCTTCCAGGCGACGAGCTTGCCCTTGGCATCGAGCCCCGCGCTGATCTGGTCGTAGTAGTAGGGCCGGTACATGTCGTGCTGGATGTCCTCCGCGCGGCTCCAGATGACCTTGACCGGGTCCTTAGACTGTTTGGCGACCTGCGCCGCGAGCACGACAAAGTCGTACTCGAGCCGTCGCCCGAAGCCGCCGCCCAGGAGATGATTGTTGATGCGCACGCGGTCGCGGTCGATGCCGAGTGCTTTCGACACCGCGAGCTGCGTATTGGCCGGGACCTGCGTGCCCACCCAGATGTCGCAGCCGTCCTCCGTCACATGCACCGTGCAGTTCAGCGGCTCCATCGTGGCGTGCGCCAGGAATGGGTTCTCGTAGGCGGCCTCAAGCTTCGTCGCGGCTCTGCCTAGCGCGCCGACCGCATCTCCCTCGGTCTTGCCGACGGCGCCCTCGCGCTCCGACGCCTTCTCGAGTGCGGCGACCACATCGGCTGTCGACAGCTTGGCGTGCGGGCCGGCGTCGAATTTCGGCTCCACCGCATCGAGGCCCTTTTTCGCCGCCCAGTAGTGATCGGCGATCACCGCCACGGCGTCGTCGAGCTTGGCCACCTGACGCACCCCCGGCACGGCCAGCGCCGCCGCCTCGTTCACCGAGACAAGCGAGCCGCCGAACACCGGCGAGATGGCGATGGCCGCGACCTTCATGCCCGGAATCTGCGCGTCGATGCCGAACTTGGCCGTGCCGTCGACCTTCTCCGGCCCGTCGAGGCGCTTGACCGGTGTGCCGATGATGCGGAACTCGCTTGGGTTCTTGAGCAGGAGCGTCGTCGGCACCGGCAGTTTGGCCGCGTCATCGACCAGCGCGCCGTAGCCGATCTTCTGGCCGCTGGCGCTGTGGATGACCTGGCCGTCCGCCGTCGTCAGCTCCGAAGCATCGACGCCGAGCCGCGCTGCCGCCGCCTTGACCAGCATGCGGCGGGCCGCGGCCCCCGCCTCGCGCAGCGGCTTGTAGAAGCCGCGTATCGCAGCTGAGCCGCCGGTGATTTGCCCTCCGATCAGCGGGTTGGCGTAGAGCTTGTCACTCGGTGGCGAGTGCGCGTAGGCGACCTCCCGCATGTCGACATCGAGCTCCTCGGCGACCAGCATCGGCAGCGCGGTGTAGGTGCCCTGCCCCATCTCGATGCACGGCGAGATGACCGTCACCTTGCCCGCGCGGTCGATGCGGATGAAGGCGTTGGGCGCAAACTCGCTCGCCGGCGCGTCGACGGCACTGATCTCGGCGGCATCGGCGACCTCGACCCACCCGATCAAAAGACCGCCGCCGAAGGCAGCGCTCGCCTGCAAAAACCGGCGACGCGACACCGCCGCTGCGTCTTTGGATTTCGTATGCAGCATGATGCGCCCCCTCATTTGGCGTTGGCGGACTTAGCGGCCTGCTTGATGGCCTCACGAATGCGCACGTACGTGCCGCAGCGACAGATGTTGCCCGTCATACCGTGGTCGATGTCGACGTCGGTCGGATTGGGGATCAGATCGACGATCGCCGCCGCGCTCATGATCTGGCCCGACTGGCAGTAGCCGCACTGCACGACCTCGAGGTCGCGCCAGGCTTCCTGCACGGCCTTGCCGGCCGGCGTCGCGCCGACGCCTTCGATGGTGGTGATCGCGCGGTCGGCCACGCCCGATACCGGCATGAGACAGGAGCGGCGCGGCTCCCCGTCCACGTGCACCGTGCAGGCGCCGCACTGGCCGATACCGCAGCCGAACTTGGTTCCGGTCATGCCGAGCACGTCACGAATGAACCACAACAGCGGCATGTCGCCCTCAGCGGGCACCGACACTTTCGTACCATTCACGGTGAGATTGATCATGGCTGGCTATTCCCTGGAGCGGGTTGGCTGCGGGGAATATAAACCGCCTAGGTGCGAACGCCACTGCCGGGATGAAGATTTCTATGACGCCCGGCATCTATCGTATGCCAGATTGTTAGGCCTCAACGAACAATTTGAGACGACTGAGAGTGTGCTATTGGAGAAGCTTCTGCCCTCGAAGCGTCGCCGCGCAGCCGCGCAAGTTCGGCCTCGAGATCGGCGATGCGTGCGTCGCGAACGGCCAGCGCAGCGGCCACATCGGCGGCTTCGAAGCGCTGCGGAATGTGTTGCGGGCAGTTGGCGTCCCACGCCGATACCGTGAACAGGATCACCTGCTCGGGCGTCGCGCGATAACCCTCCGGCATCAGCTTGGCGATCAGCTCGGCGTCGCCTTCGACCACGCGCACCTCGCCCCAGAGCTTCACCCGCTCGCGCGTTTGATAATCAATGAGGAAAAGGATCGCCTTGGGATTGTCCGCGAGATTACCCAGCGTGATGTATTGCTTGTTGCCGCTGAAGTCGGCGAAGCCGATCGTCCTGTCGTCAAGCACCTTGAGGAAGCCTGGCGGGCCGCCACGGTGCTGAATGTACGGCTGACCGTCCTTGTTGGCCGTACCGAGAAAAGCGCTGATCTGGTTGCCGATAAACGCGGTGAGGTCAGGCGTGATCCTGTCTTCCCACCCACCACGCACCTCCAGATTGGCGTAGCCGCGGCGCGAGCCCTTGCGGGCCTGCACCGCCTTCACCGATTCTGAGAATGCGACGTCGCAAGAAGCGGTGCGTGGTTTGCCCATGGCGAATACCCCGAGAAAACGCTACCGACGGCGGGAGGCACGTTTCTGATCAAGGGCGCGCGCGAGGAACCCGCGGATCAGCGGAACCATCTCGTCGAACTTGTCCTCGAGCGCGAAGTGTCCCGTGTCGAGGAGGTGAAACTCGACATCCGGAAAATCGCGCTTGTAAGGATGCGCTCCCTCGGCCGGGAAAATCTTATCGTTCTTGCCCCACACCACGATGGTCGGCGGACGATGTTCGCGCAGAAACGCCTGCACCTTCGGATAGAGCTGCAAATTGGTGCAGTAGTCGTAGAAGAGATCGAGCTGGATGTCGGCATTGCCGGGACGATCGAGCAGCCCCTGATCGTGCACCCAGTTGTCGGGTGAGACGCGACTGACATCGGACACGCCGTCGGTGTACTGGAACCTGGTGGCCTCGAGCGTGAGGAGGTTTGACAGCGCCTTGCGGTGCGCTTCGGAGCCGTCGGCCCAATAGGCTTTGATCGGCTCCCAGAATTCGGTCAGCCCTTCCTCGTAGGCATTGCCATTCTGCACGATGAGGCCGGTCACGCGCTCGGGATGCTTTAGCGCAAGGCGCCAACCGACCGGCGCGCCGTAATCCATAACGTACATCAAGTAACTCTTGACCTCGAGCTGATCGAGCAGCCCGTCCACCAGTTCGCCAAAACGGTCGAACGAGTACTTGAACTTGGATCGGTCCGGCATGTCGCTCTGTCCGAAGCCCGGATAGTCCGGCGCAATCACGCGATAGCCGTCGGCCAGCGCCGGGATGAGATTGCGGAACATGTGCGAGGAGGTCGGGAAGCCGTGCAGGAGCACTACGACCGCCGCGTCGGGCGGTCCCGCCTCACGATAGAAGATGTTGATACCGTCGACGTTGGTGGTGCGGTGGTGGGTGACGGGGATAGGAGCTCCGGGGTCGGCGAGAAAACGCGGCGTGGCTGCGGTTGTGGTCATCGCGTGTACTCCTCCAGTCAAGCTCACCGGGAGATAAGCCATTCCATTCCGCAGAAGAACTGCTAGGAGTTTTGAACTACCCTTTCGTTTTTTGGAAGCTTCCTATGGATCGCCTGGATGCGATGGCGGTGCTGCTGGCGGTGGTCGAGGGCGGCAGCCTTTCGGCCGCCTCACGCCGGCTGAAAACTCCCCTCCCCACGGTCAGCCGCAGGATTTCCGAACTCGAGCGGCATCTGAAGACGCGGCTGCTGAACCGCTCCGCCCGGCAGATCACCCTTACCGACGCGGGAAAGTCCTACGTCGAGGCGTGCCGGGTCATTGTCGAGCAGGTCGACGAGGCCGAGCGCACGGCAATGGGCGAATATGCGATCCCGCGCGGTTCCTTGAAGATCACCGCGCCCGTCGTATTCGGACGTATCCACCTGCTGCCCGTGGCGCTCGAATTTCTCAAAGCGTATCCGGAAATCGACCTGCGGCTCGTGCAGAGCGATCACGTGCTCAATCTTCTGGAGGATCGCATCGATGTTGCCGTGCGTATTGGAGAACTCACCGACAGCAGCCTCCTCGCGACGCGCGTCGGCGCAACGCGGCGCGTCGTCTGTGCCAGCCCCGCCTATCTCGCGGCGCGCGGAAAGCCACAAAAGCCCGAAGACCTCAAAATGCACGACTGCATCTCGCTGGAGAATCTTTCTACAGCGAACGCTTGGAGGTTTGTGACTGGCAAGGGAGAGCGGACGGTACCGGTGCGCAGCCGGCTTTTTGCGACGACCGCTGAATCGGCCATCGATGCCGCCATCGCCGGCGCCGGCATAACGCGTGTTCTGTCCTACATGGTGGACAGTGCGAGACGTGCGGGCACGCTCGAATTCGTTCTGGAGGAGTTCGAGCCGCCGGCGTGGCCGATCCACATTGTCCACTCGGGGCAAGGCTCGGCCCCGGCGAAACTGCGCGCGTTCATCGACTGGGTGGCACCTCTTTTAAAGGCGCGCATCACGGGACACACCTAGTCTTCGACAAAGGCTTTGAGACGCGCCAAGGCGTCGTCCCACTGCTGGGCGATGCGATCGAGATAGGCGCGCGCATCCTCGATGGGGCGCGGTTGGAGTTCGAAAAGGGCCTCGCGCCCGGCGCGGGAGCTGCGCACCACGCCCGCGCTTTCCAACACGCGCAAGTGCTTGGTCACCGCCTGGCGCGTCAGGTGAGTGCCCTCGGTGAGCCGCGCAATCGATTGCGGCTCGCCGGAGAGCAGCTTGGCCAGCACCGACAGGCGCGTTTCGTCGCCGAGGGCAGCGAACACAGTGGCGCGAATTTTCAGCTCCGCGAGCCGGCTAGGCCGCTTGTCGGACATGGCGCTCGATATTCCCCATCTGCGCCGCCCAGCCGCCCTCGTTCATGCAGAAAGCTTCGTCGCGGCGGTGCGGCGGAATCTTGTCGAAACCGCTCTCGACGACGCGCAGCAGCGTGCCGTTCTTTGACGGCTCGAGTGTGAACTCGACCAGCGTGGGCGTCTCGTGCGAATAGTCGATTTTAGGATCGACGGCGAATGGATGCCAGGTGAAGGCGAAGAGCAGCTCGGGCTGCAATTTCTGCACGACGACTTCCATCCTCACGTGCTCGTAGCCGGGGTAGGTGATCTGGCCGCCCGTGGCCTTGCCCGGCACGAATGGGCCCTCGAGACGCACGCGAAACCACGTGCCGAACTCACGGTGATCGGTGAGCGCGCGCCACACGCGAGACACTGGCGCCTTGATCTCGATGGTCTTTTCGATGCGAACGTTCATACGCAACCTCCTGGTTGCACATATATCTACACCGGCGTGCGACGTCGCGCAACCATTTTGTTGCGCTTTTTTAATCGCGGTCGGGCGCACCGGGCGGGAAGAACGACCGGTAGGGTCTGCCCTCTTCCACCGCGCGCGCGAACGAGGGCCGCGCTAGCAGCCGCGCGCGATAGGCGCGCAAGTTGCTTAGCTGCTCCGGAATCGGATGCACCCAGTCGGCATAGAACAGCGACGGCGCCGCTGCGCAATCCGCCAGACTGAAGCTGGCGCCGGCCGCCCATTCGCGCGACGCCATCAAGCCATCGAGCCAGACATAGGCCGTGTCGAGCATCGCGTGTGCTCGCACCGCGCCGTACGGATCGCGAAGTTCCGGTTCCCGGATGAAATCGAACACGATCGTCTGCATCGGCGTCATGACGTAGTTATCAAACACGCGATCCATCTTGCGCACCTCGATCGCGGCATCGCCGTCTTGCGGAACGAGACGCACCGGACCCGGATGATAGAGCGCGAGATACTCGATCACGATGCTGCTCTCGAATACGCTGCGCTCTTTGTCGACGAGCAACGGCATTCGCTGCATCGGCGATAGCTTGGCAAATTCAGCGCCGTTCTCGTCCTCTCCGAGAGCCAACATGCGGAAGGTGAACGGCGTGCCGTTCTCGTAGAGCGCGATCAGCACCTTCTGGCAGTAGGACGAGAACGGATGCGCGAATAGTTGCAACGTCATGGACTTCCTCCCCTAGCGCCGCCTTAAGCGGTCTTCTTGATGACGATATGCGTGACGTCTGGCGTCGGTTCGTGCTCGCAGACGCGATATCCAAGCTTTGGAACATCGAGCCCACCGAGAAGATGCTCCCCGGAGCCCAGAAGCACTGGGGCTATGCCAAGATGCATCTCGTCAATGAGGCCAGCGGATAAATATTGGCGGATCGTGCTGACGCCGCCGCCGAGGCGAACGTCTTGGCCATTGGAGGCATCGAGAGCGTGCTGCAGAGCCGCCTGAATGCCACCCGTGACGAAGTTGAACGTCGCCTTCCATCTCGATGGAAGCGCGAGAATGATTGGTAAGCACGAAGACAGGAATATGATACGGCTGGTTGTCACCCCACCAACCCTTCCAGGTATCGTCGGGCCATTCCGAACAAGTTGCGGCCCAGGATCCACGCTCCGATGTTGGCGAACCCGCGCTGCATGTAATCGTCGTCGACGCCCGTCGAGCCGCCCTTCTTCCCTAGCATTTTCTGAAACGTCCGGCCCATCCGTGTAGTGCCGTGCCACCCCACCGAGGGGGTTAGCGATGCTCTGGCTGGGGCCGGCGCCGTACCCATCGATCGACACGGCAAAATTGTGGATGCGAAGCTTGGCCATGCGCCATCCCGTTCCGCTAACTGCTCTCGTTTTGCATGACCCTTGGAAAACGCGCAACGCTCTGGCTGACCCATCAACCTCACGCTGGAGACGCTCGGCGACCGGTGGAGCCTGATCGTCATCCGCGACATCATGTTCGGAAACCGCCGCCACTTTCGCGAGCTGCTGCAGCGGTCCGAGGAAGGCATCGCTTCCAACTGAGGCGCCTCACCGAGGCCGGCCTGCTATCGCGGCGCGAGGATCCGACCCACAAGCAAAAAGCGATCTACTCGCTCGCCGAGCCGGCCATCGCGCTCGTCCCGCTGCTCGCCCACATGGGTGCCTGGGGCTGCCGCTGCACGCCCGCCTCCGCGGAGCTATCCATCCGCGCACAGCTCCTGTCGGACGGTGGCCCGCGCCTGTGGGACGCCCTTGAGCTGTGCGCTCTGCACGCGGGAGGCCCGGCACCGCGCCGCTCCGTCCTCGCCGAGTTACAGGCGGGCTACGAAAAGGTCGTTGCCAAGAAGCGTCCTGCCGGCCGCTGAAGGCTGCTGTCGATACGCGATGTTTCGCGGCGCAAATCAGCCGAGGATCGGCTCGAGGAGGCCAATCGCACCCTCCTCATGCTGACATCAACCGACGGTCTCACCGGCCTCTCCAACCGCCGCTCGTTCGACAAGGCGCTCACCGGCGAGCTGGCGCGTTGCGCCCGTGATCACCCGCCTCTGGTGCTTTTGCTCGTCGACGTCGACCATTTCAACAGCTACAACGACGGCTATGGCCACCAGGAGCGCGATGATTGCCTCAAGCGGCTGAGCCAGCTTCTACGCGGCATGGCGCGCCGACTCGGCGACGTCGCCGCACGCTGCGGCGGCGAGGAGTTCGCCGTAATCCTGCCGAGCACCTCGGCGGAGGGCGAGCAGCAATTCGCCGAGCACCCGCGCACTTCGGTCGCAGCTACCCCCCACTGCCGCAGTGCCTTCGGCGCCGTCACCGTCAGCATCGGACTGGCCCGCGAGATCAGCGTTGCCGGTACCCAAAACATCCTGGCGAACGCCGACACAGCTCTCTATTCCGCCAAAGCGAACGGCCGCAGTCGCGCCAAGGCTTACACTGGATCGACGCAAGCCATGGTCGCGCACCGCTACGGTGCCTGATTGCAGCCATCACCGCTCGCGTTATGTCGATCTCTAGCGCCGCGACATATCTCTCTGCGCATACCCTGCGTCCTTCACCAATGCAGTACCCACGAGTTCGTGCCTCGCTCCGGCACCATTGCCGCCGGACCACGCGAAAGGCATATGGGCGCCAGCGTGCCTAAGCGCGCGCGTGTTTGTCGAAGAAGCGCGTGAGGGAAGCGAGCACCTTCTCGGGCTGCTCCTCGCACACGAAATGACCGCCCGACACCGCGTGTCCCTCGATCCGCGCCGCCCACTCTCCCCACCTCTTCAGCGGCATCGCCTTGGCAAGGCCGAACGCCTCGCTCCAGATTATGAGCACCGGTGCCGCGATCAGCTTGTTGCCGCGATCCGCCTCATCGTGCGCGCGATCCACCGACCAGCCGGCGCGATAATCTTCGCAACTCGCGCGAATGCATTTGGGATCCGAAAAGCAGGCGACATAGTCGGCCAGGCTGGCTGCATCGAACTGGAACCCCTGTCCCGCCCAGCTCGCCAGCGTATAGCGCAGGAAGAACGCTGGATCGCCGCCGATCAACGTCTCCGGCAACGGCCGCGGCTGCGCCAGGAAATACCAGTGGTACATGCGCATCGCGTTTTCCGCGTTGGCGCCGGCCCACACGTCAGCCGTCGGCAGGATGTCGAGCACGGCGAGCGCGTTCACCACTTCCGGGTGATCGAGCGCCAGGCGATAGCCGATGCGCGCGCCGCGGTCATGCCCGGCGATGGCGAAGCGGTCAAAGCCCAAGGCGCGCATGCTGGCAATCTGGTCGGATCCCATGGTGCGTTTGGAATACGGCGCGTGCGCCGCATCGCCCTCCGGCTTGTCCGAGCGGCCGTAGCCGCGCAGGTCCGGCACGACGACGGTGAAACGCTGCGCTAGCGCCGGCGCGATGACCTTCCACATCACCCGCGTTTGCGGGTATCCGTGCAGCAAAAGCAACGGGGGTCCGGCGCCACCGACAAGGGCGTCGATCTCGACGCCGTCGCCGGGCAGCCGCCGCCGCTCAAAGCCGTCGATAAGACCTTCCGGTAGGGTGGCGTTCGGCATGACCTAAACTGCGAAGCTCGTTGCGCAGCCGACCGTATAGGATGATTCAGGGTAGCGTCAGGGCAGAGCTGTTCCGCCCGCTACCTAAAATTTTCGCCCTGCTACCACTGCCCACTTCCGCGTTCTCCTGACCGGCTATCGCTGGCCGGCCCCACCCTCTAGAGTGCGTCCATGGAAGAGACAGTCATCGATCGCGCCGCCATGGGCCGGCTCGCCAAGGCCCTCGCCTTCATCTGCGGCCCGCAGCACCCGACCACCGTCGCCCTGCAGACCGCGTCCGACAGCGGCTCGGAAAAGGACATCAAGGCGGCGCGGGCGCTGTTCCTGAAGCTGAAGCCTGCCGATCGCCGCTCCGCCCTGGCCATGCTGCGCGAGTGAGAACCTCCGCCATCGCATCGCCGTGCAATGCCTGCGGCGCCTGCTGCTCCTACTCGGCCTTATGGCCGCGCTTTACGCTGGAGAGCGAGGCGGCCATCGCGCGCTTGCCGGGGGCATTCGTCGATGACGGCGCGGCTGGCATGCGCTGCGCCGGCACGCGCTGCTGCGCCTTGGTCGGCGAGGTTGGCGTTGCTACGTCGTGCAGCGTCTACGAGCTGCGCCCCGATGTGTGCCGCGAATGCCAGCCCGGCGATGACGCATGCGCCATGGCGCGCAGCCGCTTCGGCCTGCCGCCGCTCGCGAATTGAGCTCCGCGCTTCCCCTCAGTTCGCCGGGTGCGCATGCTCGAGGAAAAAGCGCAGCATCTCGCGCGTTGCATCGGGACCATAAGGATCGGTGAACGAGCCGGCCGCACTGCCACCGGACCACGCATGCCCTGCGCCGTGGATCTCCCACAACTCGAGCACGCTGCGCCCGCTGGCATCGCGGCGTACCGAGCGCGTGAACCTGCCTCGCTGCGAAGCTGCCTGCGGCTCGGCTAGGACCTGCACATCGCCGCCGGCGCGTGCTACGACATGGGCACCGTTGCGCGGATGCACGGTGGTGTCGCGGTCGCCGTGGAAGACAATGGTTGGCATGGCGTGGCCGACGTCTCTCCCAGCGGGCTTACTGGTGCGTGCCGGCGCGTCGCCCCGCATTGCTGCAAAGGCCGACGGCAGATCGCGGGCCGCGCCGCAGGCAAGGCCGGAATGCACGCCGACGCCGGCGTAGAGGTCAGGATAGGTCTCGCCCATGATTGCCGCCGCCGCACCGCCTGCCGACAAGCCGGCGACGTAGATGCGGCGCGGATCGATCGCGTAGTCCGCCATGATCTGGCGCGTGATACCGGCGATGAGGGCCGGCTCGCCCATGCCCCGCTGCTGATCGCCGCCTTTAAACCAGTTCCAGCACCGCGAGACGTTGGCCGCGGCCGGCTGCTCTGGGTAGGCGACGAAGCATCCGTGCTCCTCGGCAGCAAAATTCATGCGCGTGCCGGCGGCGAAGTCATCGGCCGATTGTGTGCAGCCGTGCAGCATAACGATCAGCGGCCGCGGCCCGTCGGCGCGACGGCTCGGCACGTAAAGCTTGTAGGCGCGCGTGCCGGCGGCGTTGTTGAACGACTTTGCGAGGAACGTGCCGGCGGAAGGATAGATATCCGATGCAGGCACGCTGCGGCCGCCGAGGCCGCGCAACACTGGAAGATTGACGTCGAGGCCGCCGAGCACACGCGGCAGAATTGGTTGCGAAGGCGCGGCCGCGTCGGCTAGCACGCGGCCCTCCAGATGCAGAGTCGGCAACGTCGTGGCGGAAGCGGGCGCGGCAGTCGCCGTTTGCGGACTAGTGCCCGGTTGCCGGCCACGCAGTACGCTCTGGATGAGCGCCACAGCCTCGCTCAGGCGCCCGGCGCGCGTGAGACGGGTTGCCTCGTCCATGTTGTCGAGCAGCAGTGCCTTCATCTGAAATCTATCCTGTGGGTCGGATCTGCAGGGATGGAGTTCACGCGGGGGCGGCTACCGCATTCGGTCAGCCAGTGCGGCCTTGACATCGGCGCTGGCGTGCAGCGCTCCCAGGACCGAGAGCGAGGAAATAGTGGCGCGCGCCAATTCCGGCGTGACGTCCGCTGCGATGCTTATGAGGCCAAGCACGTGCAGATCGAGCGTCCGGCGCGCAGCGCGCACCCCTTCCAGATCGCCGCGCGTGTAGTGCCGCAGACCGAGATCGAGCGTGTTGCGCGCGACGCTCTGCTTGACGACGTCGGCGTGCCGCTCGAGCTGGTTGCGGATGGCGGTGCGGATGAAATCGGTGCGGTTCGAATAGAACCCCTCATGCACCATCAGGTCGATCTGGCCGAGATCGACGTAGCCGAGATTCACCGTGACCTTCTCCAGGTCCCCCACCTTTGGGCGCATGTCCCGCACGTTCGTTACCATCTCACCGCCATCCGCCAAACATCCATATGGATGGTATATGGCGTGTCGTCGTCCTGCGCAAGTGGCTGGCCGCGCGGGACCCGGCCGCCGGCCCAGTCGGCGGCCAAAGCGGGCACGTATTAGCGGGAGGTTTGCGGGGATAGGCGACCCGCAACAAGCCGCGGCGGCGTCACCAATGAGAAACTGACCCTGCCTTAGAGCGCAGCGGCGTGGCTGCCGCAAAGGGCGCGCGTGACGCCGTCGATCTTTTCGTCGAGCTGCGCACCGATGGCAGCGAGCTCCGCTTGCCCGAGCGCCGCCAGGAAGGAGCTGGGACGATCGTAGGCAATGTGCGCGCCGGCCGGACCGCCGTCGTCGTAAAGGCTGACGCGGAAGGGTACGTAGAAGACGCCGCGCGGATCGACGTCGAGGATGCGGCTGGCGATGGCGGGATTGCCCACGAGGTATAGCCGGCAATGCTTTGGCTGGCCCGAGAGGGACGTGACGACGCCCTGATTGATGGTCTCGATGATCATCAAGCCGCGTGCCCCGCCCGCACGACTTGCCTCCGCTTCAACCACACTCCACGGCGCATTGCGCTGCACGAGGCTTTCCGCCGTTGCCGCATCCCAGCGGCCCACCTGTTTCTCGAAGGCTTCGACCAGCGCCGCGTAGGGAAGCCCGGTCGCCACGTCCGTATGCTCGATAGTTGCGCTTTGCGTATTCGACACGGCACGCCTCCGCAGACTTCGCCTCTAGCCGACGTAGGCGTGAGCCCGACCGCCATCAAGCGCGCGACCAGAGGTCGGCTCGTGGGGAGTTAACGGGCGTCCGATACTGACCTGCGTCCCGTGGCAGCCCGCGACGGCGCCCGGGCGCAGCCGCTTCGGGCTGCCGCGTTGGCGCGCCGAAAGAGCCTATTCGCAGGGCACCGAAAGAGTCATGCCGACCGTTGGAAAGAACTTCTTGCAGCCGACGTTCGGATCGGCCTTAGCCGCTTCGATCTGCCTTTCCTCGGCCTTGGCCAAGTTCGCCGTCGAGATGGTCGAGTGCTCGTTCTCCATTTGCGCCTCGGCTGGGACGCTCTTGGCCGTCTCGACTTTCTTGGCGCTGGTCTCGTCCCTGCCGCTCGCACTCGAGACCGTCGAATTCTCGTTCTCTGCTTTCGTTTCGCTCGGTGCGGCCTTGGCAGTCTCGACCTTGTCGACGGTCTCACTCTCGACCCTGTACTTCTTGCTCGGGCGCGATTTGCGCTCCTCGGTCACCGTGCGAGAGCGCTCCCTCCGGGACGGTTTTGCCTCGTAGGACCTGTTAGGCTTTGCCTTGTAGGACTCTACGGGGCTGTTGACGACCGACGGGACGTACGCGCATGAAATGCAAGCTTCAGCCGCCGGAGGAAAAAGCGTCGTTGCGGCAAGAAGAGCAGCGGCGCTGACGAAAATGGTCCGGGTCAAGGGTGCTCTCCTTCGTCTGGTCGTTGGATCTCAGCCAGGTCGTTATACCGGCGATCGAGCGTCGTGTCTCAAGTTGGTGTCTAATGCCGTGCCGATCAAGCGGGGAAGACGCCGTTGCTAAGGTGCTTAAGGCAACTTAACATTTGTGGCACCGCCAGTCGGCGGGCCCTTGCCGATCCGGTCGCGAACGTCAGCGCTCTCAGAACGGGACGCTGCCCTTGATGCTGGCGCTGTTCGGTTGCGTCTCCTCGCCGAAGCGGCCGTCGTACTGCAGGCGCGGCACCGCACCGTCGAGGTTGATCACATCGAAGCCGGCACTGACATTGGCCAGCAGATCGTCCATCGCCGTGCTGATCACGAATGCACCCGCGCCGGCCGGCGCCGCGGCGAAAGCACCCCTGAGGTCGAGGTCGTCGCCGTCGCGCCAGGTCACGCCGGCGCGGATGAACGGCCGCACGATGGAAATCTGGATGAAACGGTACTCGTTGCCGATCTCCACTGCCGGCGACACGGAGAGGATCGTATCGCTCTCGCCGGCGGCGACAAGCGCTGCACCGCCGCCCCCGGTTTCCGTCAGGCCGTCGGAGTTGATATGCGTCGCCATGCCCTCGATCAGCGGCTTCACATACCAGCCGCCCTGCTCGAGTAGGTAGGATGCGTGCAGGTGCCCGGACACGTAGTCCGTGCTGCTGTCGCCGGTGGCCGTGCCAGCGAACCCGCCGAACGCCATGGAGCGCGTCGTATCATACGAGCTCCAGCCGCCCGTGATGGCGCCCGACAGCAGCAGCGGACCCGGGTTTTACTTAAGGGCGGCGCCGACGTTGGCGCGATCTCCGTCGGACGAGGCGCCCGTGCCGGTCGACAGCGAGGCGGTGTCGTAGCCGGCCGCAAACGCCAGGCGCCAATCCGGCGCAACGGCGAGCTGACCGCCACCGGAGAACGATCCGACCGTGCTGTCGGCGCCGATGTTGTTGGCAGTGCCGTCGAACTCGACGAAGCGCGCGCGGGCCCGCGCCCAGATGCACTGGCCCTCGCGGATGACGGCAGCACCATCGCCGTTGGCGACACGGCAGCTCATCAGATCGGACGAGAACTGCTCGGCGGCAAACAGCGCGTCGATCTTCTCGTAGCCGTAGATTTCGGCCGAGAGTTGGTCGAGCGCATTGGCGAGCGCAGCCTGCGTAGGAAGCGTCATGAGGGCGTTGGCGACAGGCGAGAAACCCGGCGCACCACCCGCAGTGATGATGGCGTTGATGTTCTCAGCAATCCCGGTCTGGTTGGGATTGAGACCTCCCGTACCGACGCCCAGAAAGTTGATGAGCGCCGTCAGATAGACGTCGCGCCCATTGGGGTCGAACACCACGTCGTAGTCGACCGTCGCCGTGTCCTGTGCGGTGATGCCGACGTCGGTTGCGCCGTTCGTGGCTGAAAGGATGAGGAACTGATTAGTCAGCCCCGCCGTCGTCGGAAAGTTCTGCAGTATCACGACGACCGTGCCATCGAGCGTCGCGCTGCCGCTGACGTTCACCCGATCGGCGGCGCTGGTCGCCCAATTGGCGTCGACCGTACAGGTGCCCGTATCCGACTGGGTGAGGTTGCCGGTCACTGCGGTGGTCTGAACCGCGCCCGCGCCGCCCGGTGTCAGGCGCGGCGAGCGCAAACACCGGCTCCATCTCGATCACCAGTAAGGACGTGACGACCACGGGACGAAGCGCACACGGCATCTACGCTTAATCGTTGGCGATAGGGCTTACGTCGATTGCCAACAACGGCGTCGCCACGACCGGCACAATCAGCGTGGAGACCACCGGCACTGTGTCGGCCACGGGCAGCAACAGCGTCGGAATCTACGCCTGGGCAGACACGACTAGTACGGACGGCACGGCAAGCGAGGGAGACATTTCCATCAACGTGCGCTCCGGGTCCGTGACCGGCGGCACCGGCACGGGTTCCGGCGTCAGGATCGACGGCAGCGGCAATAATACGCTCATCAATTCCGGCAACATCTCCGCGCTCTCGAACCTCGCAATCTTCGGCGGCGACGGCGCAGAGGCGGTTGCGAACTCCGGCCTCGTCATCGGCAACGTCGACCTCGCCGGAGGCACCAACCGGTTCACCAACGAGGTGGGGAACACGTTCCGCACCCTGGCCTACGCCAACGTCGGCACGCTGACTAATCACGGCGACCGTGCGAGCCTCCGCCCAAGGTTGAAAGCGTGCCGCGACTGATGACCTCCACGCCGTTCGTCGCCATGGCCGCACCGGTCCCCAGCGTGAACGCGGAGGCTCCGCTGCGCGCGGCGATCGCTCTCGCCGAGCCGCCATCCGTCGCGACATCATTCGCCGTAACGCTGACGTTGCCTGCGCTAGCCGATACGGTCGCCGCCGATCCTGGCGTGAAGTTGAATGGATTGTGCTGCGTATCGACCGTGATGCCGTTGGCTCCCGTGGTCGAAATTCCGTCGGGGCCCGTCGAGGCGATGAGCGTGAGCGAGGCACCCGACAGCGAGCTGAATAGAATTCCCGGAAACGCCCGCGGTCGCGATCGGCTGGCTCAGGGCTTGAATGACGAGCTTTGCATAGGGCGGATTGGGCGGATCGGCGTTAACGCTCACCCCGTCCGACTGATAGCTCGCAGGTCAGCGTCGTGCCGCTGGGAACGCAGGCGTCATCGGCACTCGCGATGGCGCGGGCGCCCATGAAGCAAGTCGCCGCCAGCACGATGCGCAGCGCGGCAGCGCCGCGTGGATGAGGTTGACGTAAAAAAGGCAACAGTGACAGATACTTGTACGCCGACGACATACACTACACCCCACTGAACGCAACATAGTGGACGATGTTAAATCACGGCAAACGCGCGGTTTCTACGTCCGCGAGTAATATGACGGAACTGCAACTTTGCGATGCTGCGCATCAGTAACAAGGGCGGACCTTGCGAAGCCCGGCTAATTCCTAGTGCTTCTGCGTAGGTTCGATCTTCGATCGGCAGCCGATCGCACCGCGCGGTTAAAGGCGCTCCACTGGCGTAGGCCCCGCGTGCTATGCGGCGTTAGCAAAACTAACAATTCGGACTCTCCGCATGACAACGCGCGCCAAGAAGTCCACCCGTACAGAGACCGATACCTTCGGCCCTATCGAGGTCGCCGCCGATAAGTACTGGGGTGCGCAGGCGCAGCGCTCCCTCGCCAATTTCAAAATCGGCTGGGAGCGGCAACCGCTGCCGATCGTGCGCGCGCTCGGCATCGTCAAGCGCGCCGCTGCCGACACCAACATGGCGCTCGGCCGCCTCGACAAGAAAACGGGCGACGCGATCGTGAAGGCGGCGCAGGAGGTGATCGAGGGCAAGCTCGACGACCACTTCCCGCTCGTCGTCTGGCAGACCGGCTCCGGCACCCAGTCAAACATGAATGCCAACGAGGTGATCTCCAATCGCGCTATTGAGATGCTGGGCGGAGAGATGGGCTCCAAGAAGCCCGTGCATCCCAACGACCACGTCAACATGAGCCAGTCGTCGAACGACACGTACCCGACGGCCATGCACATCGCCTGTGCCGAGGAGATCGTGCATCGGCTGCTGCCCGCGTTGCAGAAGCTGCGCAACGCGTTGAACGACAAGGCGCAGGCCTGGAAGGACATCGTCAAGATCGGCCGCACGCACACCCAGGACGCCACGCCCCTGACCCTCGGGCAGGAGTTCGGCGGCTACGCCCAGCAGGTCGAGAACGGCATCAAGCGCATCGATCAGACGCTGCCATCGTTGATGGAGCTGGCGCAGGGTGGCACCGCCGTCGGTACCGGCCTCAACGCACCGAAGGGCTTTGCCGAGATGATCGCCCAGCGCATCGCCGCCATCACGCAACTGCCCTTCAAGAGTGCGCCGAACAAGTTTGAAGCGCTCGCCGCGCACGACGCCATGGTGATGAGTCACGGGGCGATCAACACGATGGCTGCGGGCCTGTTCAAGATCGCCAACGACATACGTCTGCTCGGCTCCGGCCCACGCTCCGGCCTCGGTGAATTGTCGCTGCCGGAGAACGAGCCAGGCTCCTCGATCATGCCGGGCAAGGTCAACCCGACACAGTGCGAGGCGCTGACCCAGGTGTGCGTGCAGATATTCGGCAACAACGCCGCCATCACCTTCGCCGGTAGCCAGGGCCACTTCGAGCTCAACGTTTATAATCCGGTGATGGGCTACAACTTCCTGCAGTCGGTGCGGTTGATGGCGGATGCGGCCGTTTCGTTCACCGACAACTGCGTCGTCGGCATCGAACCGCGCGCCGACAACATCAAGGCGGGGCTCGAGCGATCGTTAATGCTCGTAACGGCGCTGGCACCTAAGATCGGCTATGACGCGGCGGCGAAGATCGCCAAGGCTGCCCATAAGAACGGGACGACGCTGCGCGAGGAGGCGGTGGGCGGGGGATACGTCAGCGATGCCGAGTTCGACGAAATCGTCGATCCGCGCAAGATGCTGGCCCCCGACTAAAGGCCGAGGAATGGAGCGATGAGCGCCGAGATCATCAACCTGCGACGGGCGCGCAAGGCAAAGCAGCGCCGCGAGGCGGAAGCGCGCGCCGACGAGAACCGCGCCAAGTTCGGCCGCGCCAAGGCGGAACGCCAAGCGACTGACGCTGAGAAGGACCGCGAAGCGAGCCGCCTCGACTTCCTGCGCCGCCAACGCGGCGACGACGAGCCCGGCAAGTAATGCCCGCCAGCGATAGCGATGCAGCTATGCAGTGCCAAACTCGGCCACTGAAACGCTCGTTCGCGATCAAGGGGCACCGAACATCCATTTCGATGGAGGCGCAGTTCTGGGAGGCTTTGCAGCAAGCGGCAGCGTTGGAAAACAGCTCGCTGTCAGGTCTCGTCGCCACGATCGATGCGAAGCGCGGCGACGCCGGCCTGTCGAGCGCCGTGCGCGTGTGGATCCTCGACTATTTCCGCAAACGCTCGAGCCCGACCCCGCGCTGACGCGGCGCACCGGCTGAGCCCATCATTAGTTGGCGTTCTGCATATTGCGCAGCACCTGCTCGCGCACCTGGATCTGCCGTTCCGAACGTCGCGGACGATAGTTGCCGTTCTGCCCGGGCGGCGCGACGCCGCCCGCTTCCGGTGGAAGGGCGCCGACTGCCGGAGGCACGACAACGCCTGGCGCGCTGGCGCTGCTCGGTGGAATGGCAGGCGCGGCATCGGCGGCCGGCGCCCCCGCTGGATCGAAGGGAACAGCGCTGCTCGCCGACGACTGCGGCACGATTGGAACCGGCGCAGCCGGCACCGGGGCAGGCGGCACCGGAGCTTGCGGCGCGGGCGCTACACTACCCTGGTCGGATTCAAGCGCGCGGCGGCGCTCGTCGTCACGGCGCGCACGTTCCGCATCGGCCTTGTGCAGGCGCTCGAGCTGGTCGGCATCGAGCTCCATTTTACGGATGGCTAGCTCGCGCTCCAGCGGCTCGGCAGTGATGCGCGATTCGAGCGCCCAGGCGTTGCCCAGGGGGCCGGTGTACACGACGCCGACGCTCGGCAACGCGCCGCCGCGCGGCTTGTTGGCCTGCGGGACGTCGGGCGCCTTCGGCTCGGCGAGCCAGGCACTGTCGACGACGAACGAGGCAAGATCGACGGTCGTCTCGACCTTCGTCGCGCCGGCTTCAGATTCGAGCGTGACGAGAGCCAGCTTTACCGCACCGTCGGCAATCTCGATCGGTATCGTGCGCGGGCCGACGGCCACGGCGCTGGCGTCGATTTGCGTGCGCAGTGCCGCGGTGAGCTGCTCACCGCTGCCGCCGGCCTCACCGGCCAGCACCGCATCGGAGGTTGCCACAACCGCGAGCGGCGTCGGCGCATGCATGACGACGTCGCCGAGCTTCAATTCGCCCTTGCCGGAGGCGACGGTGACCAGCGCGCCGGGAGTCGATGCCCGGCCGGAGAATTCAAGAGACAACGACGCCTGACCGACCTTGGCAACGGGCTCGGCGGTCCCTGTGGTCGTCTGCTTGATATGCATGTCGTTGATGCACAGATCGCCCACGAGGCTGGCCCCGCCCGGCGCGCGCTCCAAAGTCAGGTTCGAAACGAGATCGCCGTCCAGCACTTTGCCCTCCAGCTTGGTGACCGTGATTTTCCCAGGCGCCAGCGCGATGTCGGCGCGGGCATCGGGAATTGCCATTCTCTCGGTTAGCATCAAGATACCGAAACCGACATTGAGCTTACCCTCGATGCCGTCGAGCGCGGCGAAGTCGAACGCATGCTCGGGCCAGATTGTCTTGCCCGCAGTGAGCGGCTCGGCACCCGGCGCTTCCGCCGCCTGCTTGCGATCGAGCGCCAGGCCGAGCAGCCCCGGGATCGAGGCGCTATCGACTTCGATCTGCCCGGTGACGATGGCCGGGCCCTCGCTGGGATAGGAAAGCGCTACGCTGCCGTCGATCTTGCTGCCACCGATGGCCAATTGCTGCGGCTTCAACTCGATAGCGTGATTGGCAGATACGACCTTCAACGTGCCGACAATGGGGATGTCGCGTAGCGTCGCGCCAGAGCCCAGGCCGGCAATGGACATGGCGTCGCTCACACCGCGGGCAGAGACGCGCAGCTCGCCATCGAGTGCGCGGCTGCCGTCCTCGGGCACTACGACACGGCCGTCATAACCGAAGAACAGCGCCGGTGCCTTGGCCGATGCCGAGGCCGTCATGCCCTTCGACGGCGTGCCGACCGCCTTGAGAAAAATCTCGCCGGCTTGCGGCGGGCCGGACTGCGGTTCGGCCGCGGAAGCGCGCGAGCCGAGGCCGGCGACGATGGGAGCCACGTCAGGCGTGTCGATCGTCGCCGTGATATCGGCGGGCGCGTTGTGCCAATTGCCAAGACCGCCGTCGAGCAGCGCCGAAACAACGAGCCGGCCATTGGTCTGCACACTGCCATCGGCGGCAAGATCGGCCGCGCCGGGCTGCCGCTCGCCGAGACGAACGGTGCCGGCGATGCGCATTGGTGCCAGGGTCGCGTATACGCCGACCCGCTGGCGCGTCTCCTCCGGCAAATCGAAAAGCTGCACGAGCGTTGCGTAAGCGTCTTTGGTCGGTGCACCGAAAACCCACTGCAACGAGCCGCGCGGGCTCTTGGTCACGTCGGCGACATTGCCTTCGATCTCCACTTGCAGCCCGTCGGTGGTGGAGAACTTGCAGGCGCGCATGGCGAGGCGTCCCTGCTCGACACCGATATCCATGTCGACGTCGCGCAGCTTGCCGCGCTCTGTGATCAGCTCACCGGTGCGCAAGCGCAGATGCAGGTCGGTCGTGGCGGCGTCGAGCCAGGCGAATTCCCGTTCCGGCGGCGGCGCGGCCGCGGCAGCGCCGCTCGCGAGCACACTTTTGAGCGCGCCGACACCGGCCGGCCACAGCTGCGCTGCGTCGATCTCGCTACCTTCTAAGACCACGGCAAGTCGCGGGCGATCCTTCTTGCCGTAGTGCACCTCGCCGGTGAGCGGCCGGCCGGAAATCTCGGCGCCAGCCTCGGTAAGATCGATGCCGTTCTCGCTCATGGCGAGGCGCCCCTGCAGGGAGAAGGGTCCCTCGTTGCGGACCACTTCGGCCAGGGCCTTGCCCTTTGCCGCCCAATCGAGGAAGCGAGCGAGGCTCGTTCCGTGCAGCGTGACATCGCCGCGGAACGCCTGCCCGCTGGCGGCATCGGCGACGGCGCCATCGAGCGCCAGTTTGGACCCTCCGGGAAGACCGGCGCGCAGATTGTTGAGCAGCAGCACACCTTGAGCACGCGCCACCTCGACGCGGATACCGCTCACCGCCTCGCCGCCGAGGCTCGCCTGATCGAGATCGAAGTTGACCTTGCTATCGGCGTTCTTTGGCAGCGCCGCCATCATGGCGAGGATGAAGTTGCGTGCCGTCTCGAATGGGCTTCCGGCGCCTTCCTGCGACTTCGCGACGCGATCAAGATCGAGCCAGCGCGAGGACAGTCCCATCTCGACGTTCAGCACCTCTGTCCATGTGGCGGTTGCCGAGCCGCTGATGAGCTGCGGCTGGCCGACACGCTCGAAGGCGAGGGCGATATCGTCGAGGCGCAGGCCCTTGGCGTCGCCGGTAATCTTCGCTTTGAAATCGATGAGCGGGGCTTCTGCCTTGCCGGTGCTGCCGGGCATTGCCTCGGGGGCGGTGGCGATCGGCAGCTCGCCCGGCGCGAGCGCCAGCTTGGCGGTGATCTCGCCGGCGAGACGCGGGCGACCTTTCGGATCGTCGAGGCGGCCGTCGACCGAATAGACACTGGCGCCGCCGGATGTGCCGCGCACGATGGCCTTGAAGCGAATGCCGCCGTCGGCTTCGGTGGCACCGGTGGAGATGCGGACCTCGCGGTCGCCACCCTGCCACTTGGTTGTGCCCTTGAATGCAAACGGACCGTCGATCGATTCCACCTTCAATTCGCCGTTGAGGCCGTCCAGCTCGGCAAAACCAATACCTTTGGGGCCGTAGAAGGCGACGACGCCGTCGACGATCTTGACCGACTGCAGCGTCACACCAGCTGGTACGAACGGTAGCGAGCCCGGCGCGATGGAGAAGCTACGCCAGTTGCCGCCGCCCTCGGCATCGACGGCGAGGCGCAGCACAGGCTTTTCGAGCACGATCTCGTTGGCCTCGATGATGCCCTTGAGCAGCGGCGCCACCGACAAGCGCATGGTGAAGCTATCGCCGCGGAAGAACGGCTCGCCGGTGGTGCCGGTCGGGTCGGCGATGCGCAGCTTCTCGAAGCTCACGTAGGGCGCCGGCAGCAGCCGCACGTTAACGTCGCCGCCCACGCGCACCTCGCGGCCGAGGATGCGCGTTGCCTCCTCCTCGAACACCCCGCGATACCCGTTCCAGTCGACGAAATGCGGAACGGCAAACAGCGCCGCGAGGGCGAGGGAAAACAGCCCCGCGATGTAAAGAAGTCCGTTGCTCATCTAACCTTCCAGGAACCCGATCAGCATTCGGCCATCTCAGCAGAGTTTGCGGAGCCGGTGACGCGGCTGCGCCCCCGCCGGCATGCCCCTCGCGATTGTCGAACCGATGACGCGAGCGGGCCGGAAAAGCCGTTGTCCGTCCTCAGATCGGTTGGCGCGCACTCTAGCTTATTCGCTTTCCCATGTCTGGATCACGATCCGGAGACCATTTCACGGCGCGACAACAGAAAAATGGCGCAAGCATGCGCAACATTAACTGCCGCGTGTGGAGAAATATGAGGGCGCCACACCCCATATGCCAACCCATATCTGGTGTGGGCGGCAACCCCGCGGCCGTTGCCCCCCGGAGCCCGGTGATATAGTTCGGAAAGATGGCGCAAAGCGGAAAACATTTGGCGAACGCGGCACCGTCGGACGACGCGGACGAGCCGCCGTTCGATCTGCCGGCCGCGGCGCACCCGCCGGCGGAGATGGCACCTAGAGGCTCCGCCGACGATCCGCCATTCGACCTGCCCGTCGCCGCGCCGAGCGCACCGCGACAACCCATCTCGGCGCGCGCGCTGCAGGGCTCGGCCGCCGTGCCTGGGGCGCCCTATCTCGACGACCTCAATCCGGAGCAGCGGGCGGCCGTCGAAGCGCTCGATGGACCGGTTTTGGTTCTCGCCGGCGCCGGTACGGGCAAGACGCGCGTGCTGACGACGCGCATCGCCCACATTCTAGGCACCCGCCGCGCCTTTCCGGGACAGGTTCTCTCGGTCACCTTCACCAACAAGGCAGCGCGCGAGATGAAGGAGCGCATCGGCAATCTCGTCGGCGGCGCCGTCGAGGGTATGCCGTGGCTCGGCACCTTCCACTCCATCGGCGTCAAGATCCTGCGCCGCCACGCCGAACTGGTCGGCCTCAAGTCCGGCTTCACCATCCTCGATACCGACGATCAGATCCGCCTCTTAAAGCAGGTGATCGAAGCCGAAGGCCTCGACAAGGACCGTTGGCCGGCGCGGCAGCTCGCGTCCCTCATCGATAGCTGGAAGAACCGCGGGCTGACGCCGGACAAGGTACCGGCCGGTGAGGCCTACGGCTTCGCGTCGGGGAAGGGCGCGCAGCTCTACGCCGCTTACCAGAAGCGCCTCAAAGAGCTCAACGCCTGCGATTTCGGCGACCTCCTGCTCGAGAACCTGCGCCTGTTCATCGAGCACCCCGACGTGCTCGCCGACTATCAGCGCCGCTTCCGCTACATCCTCGTCGACGAGTACCAGGACACCAACGTTGCCCAGTACCTGTGGCTGCGGCTGCTCGCCCAGGGCTCGCCCAACATCTGCTGCGTCGGCGACGACGACCAGTCGATCTACGGCTGGCGTGGCGCCGAGGTCGACAACATCCTGCGCTTCGAGAAGGACTTCCCCGGCGCCAAGGTCATTCGCCTCGAACGCAACTATCGTTCGACGGGTCACATCCTGGCTGCTGCCTCAGGCTTGATCTCCGCCAACAAAGGTCGCCTCGGCAAGTCGCTGTTCACCGACGACAAGCTCGGCGCCAAGGTAACGGTCTCCGCCGTGTGGGATGACGAGGAGGAAGCGCGCACCATAGGCGACGACATCGAGTCGATGCAAAAGCGCGTGGGTCAGCCGCTAAACGAGGTGGCGATCTTAGTGCGTGCCTCGTTCCAAATGCGCGCCTTCGAAGATCGCTTCATTACGATGGGGCTGCCTTACCGCGTCATCGGCGGCCCGCGCTTTTACGAGCGCCAGGAAATCAAGGACGCCATCGCCTATCTCGAGATCGCCGCCAACCCGGCCAACGATTTGAAGTTCGAGCGCATCGTCAACGTGCCCAAGCGCGGCCTCGGCGATACCTCGGTGAAGCGCGTGCACGAATTGGCCCGCGCCCGCTCGATCCCGATGTATCAGGCGGCGCAGATGATCGTTGAAACCGAGGAGCTGCCGGGCAAGGCGCGCAAATCCCTCGCCGACCTCATAGCGAGCTTCGAGCGCTGGCGCAGCCACATCAGCCACATGAAGCACACCGAGCTTGCGGAGTTGATCTTGGATGAATCCGGCTACACGGCGATGTGGCAGGCGGACAAGAGCCCGCAGGCGCAGTCGCGGCTCGAGAACTTGAAGGAGCTCGTGCGCTTCATGCACGAGTTCGACACGCTCGAAGGCTTCCTCGAACATGTCAGCCTCGTCATGGACGCCGACCAGGCGGGCGACGGCCAGCGCGTCTCGGTGATGACGCTGCACGCCGCGAAGGGCCTGGAGTTCGAGGTCGTATTCCTGCCCGGCTGGGAGGAAGGACTGTTTCCGCACCAGCGCAGCCTCGATGAAAGCGGCCAGGCGGGACTCGAGGAAGAGCGGCGCCTTGCTTATGTCGGGCTGACACGCGCCCGGCGCATCGCCAAGGTCTCGTTCGCGCAGAACCGGCGAAACCGCGGGCTCTATCAGTCGGCGCTACCCTCGCGCTTTGTCGATGAATTGCCCGAGGCGCACGTCGAGGTGACGGAAGCCAAGATGCCGTTCGGCGGCGCCTATCAGAACTTCGGCGGCACCTTCGGGCGCGGCGGATATGGTCGCAGCCGCTTCGACGACGCGCAACCTTTCGAGGGCACCTACGATACGCCCGGCTGGCAGCGCGCCCAGGAGCGCACCAAGGAAGCTAAGAAGTGGAACCCGGCGGATCAGCGCAAGGCGCGCGGACCGCTGACCATCGAGGGCGAGCTCGTTGCCTCCTCGAGCGAGAGCGCCGCATACAAGCGCGGCGAGCGTGTGATGCACCAGAAGTTCGGCATCGGCACGGTGACCGACGTCGATGGCAACAAGCTGACCATCGAATTCGACGAGGCGGGCCGCAAGCGCGTCGTCGACAGCTTCGTCGACCGCGCGTAGCCGCTGCCGTTCAGCGCCTAGTTGGCTTGTGGCTCGACGCCTTCCTGCAGCCCGAGCACGTGACCGGCAAGGTAAAGCGAGCCGCAGATGAGGATACGCTTGGGCCCGGGCTCGTGCACCTCGCTGCGTTTCAGGGCGGCGGCAACGTCGGCGGCCATCTCGGCCTTGAGCCCAACCTCACGCGCCGTCTCGGCCAGCGTTTCGGGCGCGTGCGGCGCTTCGTGCGCACCGGGAATGGGCACGGTGACGACGTAGCTGGCAAGGCCGCGGAACGCCGAGAGGAAGCCGCCGGCATCCTTAAGGCCCATCATACCGACAATGAGATGCAGCGGCTTTGGCGCACGTTCCTCGAGGTCGGCCATCGTCTGTGCCAATGCGCGCCCGGCGGCCGGGTTATGGCCGCCGTCGAGCCACAGCTCCGAGCCCGGCTTGAGTTGCGACGGCAGCGGACCTGTATCGAGGCGCTGCATGCGTGCCGGCCAGCGCGCTGAAGTTAGCCCCTGCTCGATGGCGCGCTCGCCAAGACCAAGGTTCGGGAGATCCGAGCCGAGCCGCAGTGCCGCGGCGACGGCGGTGCCGGCGTTGACGACCTGGTGGCGACCGATGAGCGAGGGCATTGGCAGATCGAGCAGCAGCTCCTCCAGCTGCACGACAAGCCGGCCGCGCTGCTCGTAGGCGTCGAAGTGCTCGCCCCAAACAATGAGCGGCGCGTTTACGCGCAGCGCCTCGGCGCGGATAACGTCCTCGGCCTCCGGCTCCTGCTGAGCAATCACTGCCGGCACGCCGCGGCGCAAGATGCCGGCTTTCTCGAAGGCGATTTTAGCAAGCGTGGCGCCCAGCTTTTCCGCATGGTCGAGCGAGATAGGCGTGATGACATCGAGCACGGGACGCTCGACGACGTTGGTGGCATCGAGCCGGCCGCCGAGGCCGACCTCGAGCAGTAGGACGTCGGCCGGTTGCTCGGCGAAGGCGAGAAACGCCGCCGCAGTCGTGATCTCGAACTGGGTCACGTCATCGCTGCCGTTGGTCGTCTGCGTGCGCGTCAGCACGTCGACCAGCGTCTCCTCGCCGATCGGCGCCGCCTTGCCGCTCGCCCCAGCGAGCTCGATGCGCTCGTGGAAGCGCACGAGGTGCGGCGAGGTGTAGACGTGCACGCGCGCGCCGGCGGCCTCGAGTATTGCCTTGAGATAGGCGGTGACCGAGCCTTTGCCGTTGGTGCCGGCGACGTGCACGACCGGCGGCAGCTTGTTGTGCGGATCGCCGAGCTTGCCAAGCAGCCGCTCGACGCGGCCAAGCGAAAGATCGATCAGCAGCGGATGCAGCAGTTTCATCTCGGCGAGGAGCTTGGCGCTCGTCGGCATGCGGCCCTCCCGCCGTTACGCTCGGATCGCCCGCGCCGGCTGAGATAGGGTGCAGGTCCCGACGATCGAGGATCGCGCGGGCAACCGCGATGAAGCCAACGCGTCCATCAGTGCTGTCTGTCTTTGAGATGCGAGCGCGTCGGAGGCGTATCGTCGTCGTCGCGGGTCTTGTCGCGCTGTTCGATGCGCGCCGCGTCGAAGCGCTCCTCGGGGCCAAGGATCTCGGCCTCGATCGGCGGCGCCGAGCCGTTGCGCACGTCGATCAGGGTCGCATCGACCTTGCTGCCGTTGGCGTAGTGGGTACCGCCGTTGAGCTTCTTGGGGCCGTGCTCGATATGCTTCAGAGCCGGCGCGCCCATGAGCAGACGGCTAATGCGGCTCAGCGTCTCGCGCATCTTGTGGCGGTGCACGACCATGTCGATCATGCCGTGCGCCAGAAGATATTCGGCCCGCTGGAAGCCCTCCGGAAGCTGCTCACGGATGGTTTGCTGAATGACGCGCGGACCGGCGAAGCAGATAAGCGCGCCGGGCTCGGCGATATGGATGTCGCCCAGCATGGCGTAAGAGGCAGTGACGCCACCGGTGGTCGGATCGGTCAGCACAACGATGTAGGGGAGCTTGGCGTCGCGTAGGCGCTGCACGGCGATGGTCGTGCGCGGCATCTGCATAAGAGACAGGATGCCTTCCTGCATGCGCGCACCGCCCGAAGCGGCGAAAAGGATGAAAGGCGTCTTCTTCTCGACCGCGCGCATCATGCCGGCGATAACGCCTTCGCCGGCCGCCATGCCGAGCGAGCCGGCCATGAAGCGGAAGTCCTGCGCAGCGGCGACGATGTCCTTTCCGTCGAGCTTGCCTTCCGCCACGAGCACCGCGTCATCGAGCTCGGTGTTCGCCTTGGCATCCTTGAGGCGCTCGGAATAACGGCGGCCGTCACGGAACTTGAGCGGGTCGTGCGCAACCGGCCGCACCGGCACGCGCTGGTACTGGCCGCCGTCGAAGAGGTGCTGCAGGCGCAAATCGGCCGCCATGCGCATGTGAAAGTTGGAGCCGGGGACGACGAACTGGTTGGCCTCGAGATCCTTGTAAAAAACCATCTGCCCGGTCTCCGGGCACTTCACCCAAAGATTGTCGGGGACCTCGCGCTTCGTCGTCAGGAAGCTGCGGATCTTGGGCCGGACGACGTTATTGATCCAATTCACGCTCTTGGGCCTCTCGACAACTTGGCCGGATCCGACGGCGACGCTTGCCTTGTCAGTCTTTGGTCCCCAGTCCTGCTAGCATAAGGGACCGTAAGACTTCCTAATATGGCGCTTTCCGGCGCCCTGCCGCATTGCGGCAATTAAAGCGGTTAACTGCTGCCTCGGCTGGCTCAGGGCGCCCGCAACGCGGTCGCCAGGGAGCCGACCAAATCTAGGACAGCCGGGACCGTCTTGCTAGTGGAGCCGCCGTCGGCGCCGAGACTCTTCTCGATCGCGCCAACCAGGGCCGAGCCGACCACAACGGCGTCGGCTACCGCGCCCAGCGCCTTGGCCTGATCTGGGCCTTTTACGCCAAAACCGACGGCCACGGGAAGGGCTGTCGCCTCTTTAATCCGCCGAACGTGATTGTGAACATTATTAACATTAGGCGCAGCGGCGCCGGTGATGCCGGTAATCGACACGTAGTACAGGAAACCCGAGGTGTTCTGAAGCACCGCTGGCAGCCGCTTGGCGTCGGTCGTCGGCGTGGCGAGTCGGATGAAGTTGAGCCCCGCCTGCGTCGCTGGCAGACACAGCTCGTCGTCGGCTTCGGGCGGCAGATCGACGACGATCAGTCCGTCGACTCCGGCAGCCTTCGCTTCGGCGATGAAGGCTTCGTTCGGAAAGACGTAGATCGGGTTGTAATAGCCCATGAGGACGATGGGCGTGTCCTGATCGTCTATGCGAAACGCGGCGACCATCGCCAGGGTGTCGCGCATCTTCTGACCGGACTTAAGCGCGCGCAATGATGCCGCCTGGATCGCCGGCCCGTCGGCCATCGGGTCGGAGAACGGCATGCCGAGCTCGATGATGTCGGCGCCGGCCTGCGGCAGCCCGAGCAGTATCTGCTGGGAAGTCTCGAGATCGGGATCGCCGGCGGTGATGAAGGTGACGAGGCCGGGGCGGCCATCACGCTTCAACATGGCGAAGCGGCGATCGATGCGCGTCTCTTGGGTCATGCGAAGGGTGTTTCGCCTACGGTGGGAGGTGAAGCGTCAGATGCTCATGCCGAGGTGGCCGGCGACGGCGAAAATGTCCTTGTCGCCGCGGCCGCACATGTTCATCACGAGCAGGTGGTTCTTTGGCAGCGTCGGCGCCAGCTTCTTGACGTAGGCGAGCGCGTGCGACGGCTCGAGTGCCGGAATGATGCCCTCGAGCTTGGTGCACATCTGGAAGGCGTCTAGCGCTTCCTTGTCTGTCGCTGAAACGTACGTGACGCGGCCACTGTCCTTGAGCCAGGCGTGCTCGGGGCCGACACCCGGGTAGTCGAGGCCCGCCGAGATCGAATGACCCTCGAGAATCTGTCCCTCCGCATCCTGCAGAAGGTATGTGCGATTGCCATGCAGCACGCCCGGTCGCCCGCCATTCATGGACGCGGCATGCCCGTTCGGCACCTCGAGACCGTGACCACCCGCTTCGACGCCGTAGATCTTGACGCTCTCGTCGTCGAGAAACGGATGGAACAAGCCCATGGCGTTCGAGCCGCCGCCAATGCAGGCGACGAGCGAGTCGGGTAGGCGCCCCTCCTGCTCCTGCATCTGCTCGCGCACTTCCCTGCCGATGATCGACTGGAAATCGCGCACCATCTCCGGATAGGGGTGCGGACCGGCAACTGTGCCGATGATGTAGTAGGTGTCATGCACGTTGGTGACCCAATCGCGCAGCGCCTCGTTCATCGCGTCCTTCAGCGTGCCGGCGCCACTGGTCACGGGGTGCACCTTGGCGCCCAGCAGGTGCATGCGGAAAACGTTGGGCTTTTGGCGCTCGACATCGGTGGCGCCCATGAAGATCTCGCACGGCAGGCCGAAGCGCGCGCACACGGTAGCGACAGCGACGCCGTGCTGGCCGGCGCCCGTCTCGGCGATGATGCGCGTCTTGCCCATGCGCATCGCGAGCAGGATTTGCCCGAGGCAGTTGTTGATCTTGTGGCTGCCGGTGTGATTGAGCTCGTCTCGCTTGAAGTAAATCTTGGCGCCGCCGAGGTGCTCGGTCAGGCGCTCGGCGAAATAGAGCGGGCTTGGGCGGCCGGCGTAATGCGTGTTGAGATCGGCAAGCTGGGCGTGGAATTTCGGATCCGCCTTGGCGTCGTCGTAGGCGCGCTGCAGATCGAGAATCAATGGCATCAGCGTCTCGGCGACGAAGCGGCCGCCGAAAATGCCGAAGTGGCCGCGCTCGTCAGGGCCGCCGCGGAAAGTGTTGAGCTTGGCGTCCTTCGCCTTGTTCTTTGCGCTCGCCATCGTGATCCTTTGCGCACGAGCCGTCATTAGGAGGTCTGCTTAGCGGTCTTTGCCGCTTGAATAAAGCGGCGGATGAGCTCTGGATCCTTTTGGCCCGGTTGGCTCTCAACACCCGAGGAAACGTCGACAGCGCGCGCGCCGGTGGAACGGATCGCCTCGGCGACGTTTGCTGGCGTCAGCCCGCCGGCCAGCATGTAGTCGATACGCCCTTCGAGACTCGATAGCGCCTGCCAGTCGAAGGCGACGCCGTTGCCGCCGGGCAAGGCGTCAGCGTCGTCCATGGGCGCCCTGGCGTCGAACAGAATGCGGTCGGCTTTGCCCTCATAGGCCAGCGCCGTCTGCACGTCCGCTGCGCCGGCAACCGTCACCGCCTTCATCACGGGACGACCGAAGCGTTGCGCGATCTCGGCGACGCGTGCCGGCGTCTCGCTGCCGTGCAACTGCACGATGTCGGGCGCCACGGCCTCGATCACTTCGGCGAGCAGCTCATCGTCGGGATCGACGAACAGCGCCACGACCTTGGCTTGGCCACGCGCTTTACCGGCAAGCGCGCGCGCCTCGTCCGGCAAGATATTGCGCGGGCTGCGCGCATAGAACACGAAGCCGACGTAGTCGGCACCGGCGTCAAGGGCGGCGTCGAGGGCGCCTTGCGTGCGCAGCCCGCAGATTTTGACTTCGGTGGTCATCGCTCTCGCCGGATGTGCCAGCTTGCCTGCTTTGGAACGAAATATAGTGCCGACACGCCCCGCGTGTCGTGCATAGCGCCTCTACGCGCGGTGCACCGTATTAGGCGCCGGTGGCCGCCAACTGCTTGGGCTTGTTGGCGCGCACCCCGGCCGTGGCATCGCGCTCGCGCGTCAAGCGATCGGCCTCGGCATGCCAGCGTGCAGCAGCTCTGCCGTGGTGGCGCGCGTTACGACGCCATCGGGACTGGCTCAGCCACATCGCCGTGCCGCCGAGCAACACGCCGAGCAGCAGTGCGATGAAGAGGTATGCATAGAATGGCAGCGCCAGCGACACGGCCGGCGTCTCGGGGCGGAAGGGGTCGAGGACGAGTTGAACCTCATGCCGATTAACCACGGCAAGGGTGACCAGCAGCAGTCCCGCCGGGAACGCAATGAGCAGCCAGACTATCCGCCTCAGCACGATGCACAGCCTCGAGGAGCGCTAATGGTTTTCTTTGCCGCGGTTGAGTCGGTCGCGCAGCTCTTTGCCGGTCTTGAAGAACGGTACGAACTTCTCGGCAACCGACACTGACTTGCCGGTGCGCGGGTTGCGGCCCTGACGCGCGGCGCGATGCTTAACGGTGAAAGCGCCGAAGCCACGCAGCTCGACACGGTCGCCGCGCGACAGCGCCTCAACGATCTCATCGAACACGACTTTGACGATGCGCTCGACGTCGCGATGATAGAGATGAGGATTAGTATTCGCGATTTTATGGATCAATTCTGACTTTATCATCGCTCGCCCCGCCGCAAATGACTGTAATCTATTACTTTTCTGAAGGGTGCCAAACGGAAATGAGCCCGTCAAGGCCAAGAGCCGACAAGGATGGGTCATGGGCCAGCATTTGGCCCAAGTAGGTGTGGTTGAAAAAGCTCGCTGCTGCGGCGCCGATGGAGCTGAAAAAGCCTAATGAGGTCGAGGTCTGGGGCTTCCAGTCGACCACCTTGAGGGTTTTGTCGATGTTGCGCGTGGTGCGCAGCCATTCGACCGCCTCGCCCTCACCCCCGATGGAATCTACCAGTTTGAGCTGGACCGCCTCGCGCCCGGTGAAGACCCTCCCCCTCGTCAAGCCCGGAATCTGGTCCGGCTTAATGCCGCGGCGCTGCTCGACGAGGCCGAGGAACCAGCGGTAGCCCTCGTCTATCATCGCCTGGGTGACCTTCTGGCCCTCCTCGCTGAGGGGCTCGAAGGGCGACGGGACGGCCTTGAGGTCGCCGCTCTTGATCTCGTTGAACTTGACGCCGAGCTTGTCGAGCGCTTGGCTCACCTCGGGCCATTGAATGAGCACGCCGACCGAACCGGTGATGGTGTTGGCGCGGGTGACGATGTGGTCGGCGCCAAGGCCAACGATATAGCCGGCCGAAGCGGCGACAGTGCCGAACTGGGCAACGACCGGCTTCTTCTTGGAGACCTCGCGCAGCGCCGCAAACAGTGCCTCGCCGCCGGTGGTCGTGCCGCCGGGGCTGTTGACGAAAACGAGCAGCGCCGCGGCGTTGTCAGCTTCGGCGATCCGTTTCAGAAGCTCGAGCTGATCGCGATCCTCGGTGATCGTGCCTTCGATGGCGACGCGGGCGATCTGCTTGGTGCCGAACGACGACAGCTTGTCATCACTAATGCCAAAGGCGAACAGCGCTGCAACCATCGCCGCGACGGCCAGCGCCCGCCACACGGTAAGGCGGCGGCGCAGACGGCGCCGGTCCAACACGGTGTCGATCTCAGCCGTCATTCATGCTCTCCGGTCACAACCGCAGGTGACGTTAGGCAAGGATTGCGCACCCGACAAGAGAAGTGCGCACAGAGCCTTGCCAAAATGCTAGCGCGGCAGGGGTTTCGCCCCCGCCGCGCCGAGTTGTCGTGACCGCCGGAATAAGTCGGCGACTTATTCTTCCTTGTCGTCCACCTTCTCGTCGTCGGCGCCGTCGTTCTCTCGCTTGCGGATGGCGGCCTTGAAGATGTCGCCGAGCGAAGCGCCCGAGTCGGAAGAGCCGTACTGCGCCACGGCCTGCTTCTCCTCGGCGATCTCGAGCGCCTTGATCGACAGCGATAGACGACGCGCGGCCTTGTCGGCGCTGGTGACGAAGGCGTCGATCTTGTCGCCGACGTTGAAGCGCTCGGGCCGCTGCTCGGAGCGGTCGCGCGACAGGTCGGAGCGCTTGATGAAGGCAGTGAGCTCGCCATCGGCGGTCTTCACCTCGAGGCCGTTCTCCTGCACCGCAACCACGTTGCAGGTGACGGTGTCGCCCTTCTTGTACTTCGCCAGCGTGTCGATCGGGTCGCCGCTGAGCTGCTTGATGCCGAGCGAGATGCGCTCCTTCTGGCTGTCGACGTCGAGCACCACGGCTTTGACGTTGTCGCCTTTCTTGTAGTCCTTGATCACCTCGTCGCCGGGCTTCGTCCAATCGAGATCGGACAGGTGCACCATGCCGTCGACGCCGCCATCGAGACCGATGAACAGGCCGAACTCGGTGATGTTGCGGATCGGGCCCTCGACCTCGGAGCCCTTTGGATGAGCGGCGAGGAAGGATTCCCACGGGTTGTCCTGGGTCTGCTTGAGGCCGAGCGAGATGCGGCGCTTGTTGGCGTCGACCTCGAGCACTTGCACTTCGACCTGCTGGCTGGTGGAGACGATCTTGCCGGGATGGATGTTCTTCTTGGTCCAGCTCATCTCGGAGACGTGGATAAGGCCTTCGACACCCGGCTCGAGCTCCACGAAGGCGCCGTAGTCCGCGATGTTGGTGACCGTGCCTTTGACGCGCGCGCCGACCGGGTACTTGGCTTCGATCGACTGCCACGGATCGGCCTGCAGCTGCTTCATGCCGAGCGAAATACGCTGCGTCTCCGGGTTGATGCGGATGATCTGCACCTTCACGGTGTCACCGACGTTGAGGATCTCCGACGGATGATTGACGCGGCGCCAGGCCATGTCGGTGACGTGCAGCAGGCCGTCGATGCCGCCGAGGTCGATGAAGGCACCGTAGTCGGTGATGTTCTTGACGAGACCGTCGATCACCTGGCCCTCCTCGAGACGGGCGACGATATCGGCGCGCTGCTCAGCGCGCGTCTCTTCGAGCACCGACCGGCGCGAGACGACGATGTTGCCGCGGCGGCGATCCATCTTGAGGATCTGGAACGATTGCGGTTGATGCATGAGAGGACCGATGTCGCGCACGGGGCGGATGTCGACCTGCGATCCTGGCAGGAACGCCACCGCGCCGTCGAGATCGACGGTGAAGCCGCCCTTGACCTTGTTGAAAATGACGCCGGAGACCTTCTCGTTCTTCTCGAACATCTTCTCGAGGCGCGTCCAACTCTCCTCGCGGCGGGCCTTGTCGCGTGACAGCACAGCTTCACCGAGCGCGTTCTCGACGCGCTCCAGGTAAACTTCGACCTCGTCGCCGACTTTCAGGTCGGCCTTGCCGCCGACGGAGAACTCACGTAGCGCCACGCGGCCTTCGGTCTTGAGGCCGACGTCGATGACGGCGAGGTCCTTCTCGATGCCGACGATCCTGCCTTTGACGACACTGCCCTCGTACAGGTCTTCCTTGGCGAGGCTTTCGGCAAGCAGCGCGGCGAACTCATCGCGCGATGGGTTGAAGTCCTTGGAAACGGCGGATTGCGACATGCGGTTGATAGCTCCTGAAATGTTGATAGGGACCCTGTTGCGGCCCTTGGCGATGCGAGATGCGGCAAATGTCCTCCGCCACGACAAACGTGAGCGGACAGTCTCCTGCCGGCGGTGTGTTGAGATCTTGCCGCTGTGATGGGCCCCAGGCCCGCCAATCCGAATTGGATGCCCGCTTCGGGCGTCCTATTGGCCAATCTTCCTCTTGATCAATCCGACAGCGGCGTCGAATGCCGCCTCTATATCCAAGTCTGAGGTGTCGAGCAAGTCGGCGTCGATGGCCGGCCGCATGGGGGCGCTGCCGCGCGAGGCATCGCGCTCGTCCCTCCGCTCAATATCGGCCAGGATGGCCTCGAATGTGACAGCCTCGGAGCGGGCCACGTATTCGAGAAACCGGCGCTTGGAGCGGACTTCGGTACGGGCGGTGACGTAAATCTTGGCGTCGGCGTCGGGGCAGACCACGGTCCCGATATCGCGGCCGTCAAGCACGGCGCCGCCGGGCTGGGCGGCGAAGGTCCGCTGATAGACGAGGAGGGCGCTGCGTACCTCAGGGACACGGGCGACGATCGAAGCGGCATCGCCGGCTTGTTGCGTGCGCAGACCCGGATCGCCAAGGCGGGCAGGATCGAGGCAGCGGGCTTGCACCAGCGCGGCCCAACGGTCATCGAGCCGGAAGCCGCGGGCGGCGACGTCGCGCGCCACGGCGCGGTAAAGCAGCCCCGTGTCAAGGCAGGGCAGCCCCCAATAGTCGGCGATGCGCTTGGCCAGCGTGCCCTTGCCGGATGCCGCCGGCCCGTCAATGGCGATGATCATCGCGCGTGCCCCGGAGTATGACTGAAGCGGGCACCGACGCTCTGCATGAGACTGATGAACTCGGGGAAGCTCGTCGCCACCATACTGATATCGTCGACGGTCACCGGCTCGCGGCTGGCGAGACCCATGGTGAGGAAGGCCATGGCGATGCGGTGGTCTAAGTGCGTCGCTACGGAGCCACCGCCGCGAACCTCGCGTGCACCATGCACGGTGAGCATGTCTCCTTCGGCGCGGGCGATGACACCGTTGGCGGTGAGCCCGGTGACGGTCGTCGCCAGCCGGTCGCTCTCCTTGACCTTGAGCTCGGCGAGGCCGTCCATGCGCGTCTCGCCATCGGCGAACGCGGCAACGACGGCGAGGATCGGATATTCGTCGATCATGCTGGGCGCACGCTGCGGAGCAACGTGCACGCCAGCAAGAGGCGCGTAGCGAACGCGGATGTCGGCCACCGGCTCGCCGCCTTGTTCGCGCATCCCGGTGAAGGCCACGTCCGCCCCCATCTCGCGCAGCACCTCGTAGAAGCCGATCCGCGTCGGATTGATGAGCACGCCCTCGATGGTGATATCCGAGCCCTCAACGAGTGCAGCCGCGGCAGCAAGGAAGGCCGCCGAGCTCGGGTCGGCGGGCACGACGACGTCGCGGCCGTGCAGCTCGGCTTCGCCTTTGACGGTTACGCGGGTTTTGCCTCGGCTCTCGGCGACGATCACCTCGGCACCGAAGTGGCGCAGCATGCGCTCCGTGTGATCGCGCGTCGCCTCCGTCTCGATGACGCTCGTCTCACCGGCGGCGTGCAAGCCGGCCAGCAGGATGGCGCTCTTGACCTGCGCCGACGGCACCGGCAGCTCATAGGCGATCGGGATGAGGCTCGCCGAACCGCGCACCGTCAATGGCAGCAGGTTGCGTCCGCCTTCGATCTCGAGGCCCATCTGCTGCAAGGGGTCGAGCACGCGGCCCATCGGCCGGCGGCTGAGCGATGCGTCACCCTCAATGCGCACCGTCATGTCGTGGCCGGCGATGACACCGAGCATCAACCGCGTCCCGGTACCGGAGTTGCCGAAGTCCAGGGGCGCCTCGGGCTGGCGCAGGCCGCCGACGCCGCGGCCGGTGACGCGCCATTCGTTGCCTACCTTCTCGATCGGCGCGCCAAGCGCCTGCAGCGCCCGCGCCGTGTTGAGCACATCCTCGGCCTCGAGCAAGCCGGTGAGCCGTGTGACGCCCGTCGCCAGGGCGCCCAGCATCAGGGCGCGATGGGAGATCGACTTGTCGCCCGGTACGCGCACGCGCCCCTTCAGCGGGGCGCCAGCGTGGGCAGCCAAGGGTTTGGTGGCGATAGCGGTTTCGGAGGTCACGCGGGTAAGGCTCCAGCGCCGGCGCGCTATAGCGGCCTGGCTCGGGTTTGGCGAGCGATAGAGCCGACGCTTCCCCGCTCTGTCAACGTCGGCCGCGCTCCCGGACGAGCTTTGTTTTTGACAAGCCCGTAGCCATGTGGCAGATCGCGAAAAACCCCCTTACCACCTAAAGGTTGGCTCATGGCGACCAATAAAGACCGCGGGACCAAGCGTACCTGCCAGAACGGCGAGTGCGGCGCCCGCTTCTATGATCTCAATCGCAGTCCGGTCCTGTGCCCGATCTGCGGATCGAAGTACACGATTGCCCACTCGACGACGGCGGCGGCGGCCGCCGCCGCGCCACAAGAGAAAGCGCCACGCAAGGTGAAACGCGAGGAGTTCGTCGAGCCGGCCGTTGCCGCCGAGGCCGAAGCCGAGGAGGCACTCGTCGACGTCGAGGCGGACGAGACCGAGGATGCGGCCGCCGGCGAGGCAGACGAGACGTTCCTCGAGGAAGAGGAAGAGGACGGAGGGGACGTTTCGACCATTATCGGCCCGGTCGAGGGCGAAGAGGAGCGCTGATCGGCGCTCCCGCGACGCGGCCGAAATTTCACGGCCGTCACCAGCACCCTTTGGCGTCCGAGCGGGGCCACTAATTTTGACGCTTGAAGTTTCATAGCGATCAGCCTAATGAAGCCGCTCCATACGGCTCGGCAGGCCCATCGTGTCGCCCGTTCGCCGTGCTCGGGGCCATAGCTCAGCTGGGAGAGCGCTTGCATGGCATGCAAGAGGTCAGCGGTTCGATCCCGCTTGGCTCCACCAACACCCTAAGCCAACAAAATCAAGCATAACTGAACCGCTGCGACTTCGACTGGGCCGCGCTGTTCGGGCACCGGTCTACCAACGGTCTACCACATCATAAAAAACGCGGGGCTGATGCCGGTCGCTAGGTTCAGCTGAACCTGGCTCGATCACTCAACGCAGGAGAATGCGTGTCTGAGGGCGAGGATCGCATTCAGACGCGCTGGCGCGAGCCGAACCTGGAAGGAGACAGCGGCATCAAAATCGCGGAGGTAGCTCCACTATCTCAGCACTCTTTGTCGGGTCTGCACCTTTGCCGGGCTTCGCCTCACCACCCGCCTCGGCATCAACCACGAGCATTGCGGTGATTTGTATAGCCTCTTCGATCACTCGGGTATAGCTCTCAGCGGTGATCCACTCCGTCATCTTATTTCCCGCTACCAATCGCATCTCCTCGTCCACCCCCCACGTGCCAACCTGCTCTCGTCCGCCGGCATTGATACGAAAGACACGGATTTCCTGACCATCCAGAACGAACAGCCAGCCCCGAAGTGGTTCTGCATTTAGACGGTCGGCTAGGGCTTCCAGAACAGCTCGACCAATCTGTTGCCGGGTTGCCGTGTCTGCTTCGTCCTGCCGCCTCTTGGCTCGTTCTGCGGCTAAGGCTTCTTTGAGCGTGACCATGATGGTGTCCTCACAGTCGGCGATGGGCAGAATACGTGGTCGCGGTCCGTGTGTTGTAGGGCTCGCCAAGGTCGGACAGTAATCCAGTATCACTCGCGTCTTCAATTTCTTAGCAGCGAAGATGCAGTGCGAGCTTTATGTGCATCAAAATCCTGACAACACGGGTGCGAGTATGGCTCAACAGCCGCTGGCAATTTCGGCGAGCCGCCTCTACACGCTGGCTCAGGTGCTCGACTGCACGACAGATCAAGAGCTGCCTGAGCCCAAGGGTAAGAGGGTGTCTACAGTTCAGCGGAAGGCAGCAATCGCGTTTCTGCGGACGGCTGATGACGACCCCGACTGAGACAGCGCCTCAGCCAAAGTCGTCATATTGCAGTCCTTTCAATCGGCACCGTTCAGCCCGAAGGGTCAGACTCCATGCGTGTGCTCGATTGCTTCCGGGTCGAGAACCGGCATCAGCTCGCTGGCGTCCTTCGTGAGCCGGACCTTGCCATCGAACTCGGCGCCTTCCGCAATGGCGAGCCTTTGATGGGTGATGTCTCCTTCAACCTGAGCTGTCGCCAGGAGCTTCACACTCACTGCACGAATGGACCCGCGAACACCGCCGCGCACTTCGATGTCCTCCGCGCACACCATGCCGACGACAGAACCTTCCTCGGTGATGACCACCTGCTTGCCGTGTTCGTTGCTGCGAACGTCGCCATCGACCTGAAGCTTGTTCGCCGAAATGATAGTGATCCGGTCGCCGAGGATGGTCAGATCAGTGCCGATCACTGATGTGCCGCTTGACGCCGCTTTGGCTGGTTCAAATGGCGAAGGCGCAGATCGAGTTACCAGCGTGGGTCCAGCCATTGGCGCCGGCCCTGGCTTGGGCTGGGCCAGATTGCTCTTCGCTTCAGAATTGAACATGGGGACACCTCCGGCGCTATGGCGCTCAAATAGAACAGAAGTATTGGTGCGTACCCCGCTATCGAAACCAGCGCATACGTCCGAGGCGAATGTATGTTCGCGGATCTTCTGCCATACGGCACTTCGTTGGCCTTTTCTTCGCAGCCTTTCGCACATGACACTCCAGTGCGATCTGCGGTGGGCGCGAATGCATCCCTCTGTGTGCATCCTTACAGCCACGTCCAGTTATGAACTCCGTTTGATTGGCAGGACAGTGGGGACAACGGGCCGGTCGTCCTAGAGCGACCGTATCGCATCACTGCATGTTGTCGACTCGCGATAAGGAAGCGAGGGCAGCATGATGCTCGACTCAGAGTCCCTTGAAAATCTGATGGCGTGCGAGCGCATCAAGGAAGAGCTGAAGACCGTCGAAGCTGAATGTGCACGGATCCTTGAACGCTTCGATCACGTCGACCATGAGCCGACGGCGGCCGAGCGCGAAGTGCGAAGACAGGAATTCATCAAGATCCGGATGGAGCTTGGTGAGCTGCACAATCGGTTCCTCCGCCTGAAGTGCGCAGTGCTTGGCCGCCAGCGGCCAGCGTAGGCGTTGGCACGCGAGCGGTCGGCACTCAGCCATCGGAATAGCTGTTGGACCTTACGGCAAACGCGTATGCTCGGCCGGTTGCCTGACAACGTGGGGCGATGGGAGGGAAGAGCGATGCGATGGATGAAACATCCTTTTGTTACCAGCGCCGGTCTCGCTGTGCTGTTTTCGCTAGCGGTCGGCGCACCGGCGCTGGCGCAAAATACCAACGGTTCAGCGGGCACGGGCGGCGCTGCCGGCCACGCGTTTTCTGTGGATGAGCCTATGGGCGGGGCGGCGCCAATGAATGCGCCACCGCCAATGGACGATGCGATGGGGGCGCCGGCACCGGAGCCGATGAACGCGCCTTCCACCGATGCGGACAAAATGGAAGAGAGTGCGCCGGCTCCGGCGGATCCACCCAAGGAAAAGTAGTTCCAATTCTTTCAGAAGTGGTGGCTGCGTTGCGACGTTGATACGAATGCTGGGAGTCCGGAGGCGGATTGCGCTCGCCTTCCGGACTACCAAGCTTTGTTCCGTTGCTAAGCGTCCCTAGCGATCGCGCGCTCATCGATTGCCTGCAAGGCCAATAGCCTAAGCCGCTCGGCATTGCGCTCGCCCGCCGCCACAGCCGTCATTATGCGCAGCGCCATCATCGTCTGGGCGGCGCCGTCACGAAGGGCGTCCGTGCGCGCAGCATCACGGCACGCATCGTCGAATGCGCGCGACATTAGGCTCAGCAATTCGGCATCGTAGGCGGCGGCGGGGAACTGCATGGACCCACCCAGGAAAATGTCTTGCTCTTCCTCCGTGTAGGCCTAATGCAGCCAAACAGAAGCGCATTCAGTTCACAAACTTAAGGGATTATTGTCCGAATACATATTGTGCGCCGGAATGCCGCGCTCTGACCGACGCATTGGCGCCGCTGAAGGTCGTCCGATTGGTTTGACACGTCCGGCCCGGCTTACCTCATTGAATTCGGGGAACTTCATGAGGCACCTCCCACGCACCAGGATGGGAAGTCAGGTAGATGCCCCGGCATAAATATGCGATGCGAGAAACGGGGCGGCGGCATAAACAAGAACTAAAAATCTCTGCCGGCAAGCGGCGCAGGATCCCCCATCACGCAAGCATGCTCTTCCGGCAAACTATTTTGCTTGCACCCGAAGACGTACACACGCACGCGGGTATCTGCAGGGCGGTTGAGTCGCCCCAAATAAAGCAACCCTGCAATGGGCGGGCCTATACCCGCCGCGGCAGCTGGCTCAGTTCGCGCGTTGTCGGAAGATTTCGACCTTCGACGTTGACAATGAATTTGGCGGTAATCTGAACGGCTTCGTCGACGACCCGCGCACAGCTTTCCGCCGTGATCCACTCCGTCATCTCCTGATCGAGGACCAGGCGCATTTCCTGATCGACGACCCACGAGCCGACGTGCTGGCGCGATGCCGCTCCGTTTTTGGTGTGGGCGACGAGAATCTCGTCGCCCTTGGAAATAAAGAACCAAGTCGGCAGCGGCTCGGCATTGAGCCGCTGCGCCAAAGCCTGCAGCACCGCCCGGCCCACCTCAAGCCGGGTAGTGGCATCCTCGGCATCGCGGCGCCTCTTGTCTCGCTCTGCAGCGAGCGCCTCGGCCAAAGTCGTCATGTTCCTTCCCCTTCAATCGTCGCGTGCTCCAAGTTGGCTTGATGCTTCGTAGCGGCCATCTCCGTTGACGCGCGTACGCTCGATGGCTTCGGGATCAAGAACCGGCATGAGCTCGTTTATATCCTTGCTGAGCTTCACCCGGCCATCGAACTCGGCGCCTTCGGCGATGGAGAGCTTTTGATGCGTGATATCACCCTCGACCTGTGCTGAAGCCTGCAGCTTCACGCTCACGGCACGTATCGAACCGCGCACGCCGCCGCGCACTTCGATCGCCTCGGCGCACACCATACCGACCACCGAGCCTTCCTCGGTGATGACGACCTGCTTGCCATGGACGTTGCCGCGAACGTCGCCATCGACCTGCAGCTTGTTGGCCGAAATGATGGTGATCCGATCGCCGAGAATGGTCAGATCGGTGCCGATCACCGACGTGCCGCTGGGCGCCGACGCAGACTTTTCGAACGGAGAGGGGGAGGAACGCGCTGGCTGGGCGGCTGTCCCCAACGGCGTGGGGCCAAGCTTTGGCTGGGGCAGATTGTTCTTGGGATCGGTATTGAACACAGGTTCACCTCCTGCGCGCCGACTAGGCGCGTATTGCATGGTCAGTTTAGGTGCGTTCCCCGCTGAGCGGATTTGCTCACACATCCGAGGCGAATTTTTGTCGAGACGGAGCCCGGCGCGAGGCTTGCCGTGCGTCCGCCTCACAAACGCCCTGCCGGCTTCGGAGCGTGCGCGCGTGTCAGAGGACAGCGTGCAAATGAATAAACTCGCTCTGGTCGAGCAGACGCTCGACACCATCCAGCGCACCGCGGTGAAGATCGCCGCACTTCCCGCCATGTCCCGCGATGACGCGCTCGATGTCGCGCACCGCGCGTATGCAAATGCCATGCACGACTTGGGACAGGACAACGTCGCGGCCGGCCGTTGGGTGGAGACCGTGATGACCAGCGTCCGGCTGCTGGTCTCCGAGATCGATCGCGATGCGGGGAGCGGCGGGCACGCCTAGCAACTCATCTGCAAAAAATTGCGCGTGCTGCACCGCACTGATCAAACGGTCATTGATCGAAAACCTGTGTAGGTTCACTATCGTCTCCGCAGTTCAGCGTGGGCATCGGCCGATGCGTCCGAATCGACAGCAGATCTTTCGTGCGGACGCCGCCGCGAAGCTCGATCAGCTCGAGCTGATCGCCGCACTGCTGGAAAGAGACGCCACCAATAACCGCGCGGTCTTCGCTGAGATATGCTCGTCGTATCCGCGCAAAGCGGGCGCGGGGGCGCAGCGGCCACGCCATGGGCGGAAGCTTGCCCAGGCAGCCAACGCCGTTGCAACGAGAGTTGCTTCTACGACAGTGGCAATCGCGCGCAGCCCGCGCCTCCACGTGGCAATCCGCACCATCTATGCCCTCGTGGTCGACTTCGGGCTCGTGTTGTCGGTAGCGGGCGCTGCCGTGGTGATCCTCGCCGCCGCATTCCTGCTGACGGCGCCGCCCGTCTGATCAGTGGCTTTGTCTAGCCGCGCTGGTAGACGGCGGCGCAGATGCGATCATCTTCGAGCTTCTTTGCGAGATCCGTCGCACCACCAGGGGCCCGTCCCGCCTGATGGTCGATGTGGCGCTGCTCGCACCACTGCCAGCGCGGGTCTTCCTTCGTGGTTACGGGGTTGCCATCCGTGGCGATGGAGCCGGTATCAATTTTCGACGGCTCCTCCTTGCGCGCGACAGCCTTGTTGACCTTGGCACGGCGGTAATGCTTGGCCACCGAGCCGGTCTGCAGGGTATCGGTGGCGCATCCTGCCAGGACCAGCGATGCGAGCACGCCGACAACGAACCAGGTTAGTCGATTGGTCGGCAACATGGCTCGTCCTCCAGTTGCCGCAGCACGGAGCGGAGGCATCGCGAGCGGCACCCTTCCGGCTATCTGATTTGCGGCGGGGCCAACAGTTCGCGGCGTCAGATAGCGCTTCGCGGCGTGATTTTGATGTGCAAATCCCGATTCGCGCTCGGCGCGCCGTCCGAGCTATTACTTGCAACTGCGAAACTGGTTCGCCGGCGGCTGACGAATTGTCTAGCCACCTCAGGGGCAAATCAGGGAAGCTCGGAGACCGCGGTACACTTGAGGAAGCAACAGTGCGTGCGTATGGGCGCAACGAGGAAACGCCATGTCACGCAAGCGGACCCAGACCCTGGAAAGTTACAGCGACAGCGCCGTCACTTGGTTTTTCGTCGGCCTGATACTGATCGCTGCCATCGCCGCAGTTCTCGGCCAAGTGGATATCGGCTGACGCCGCTGCCAAAGAAACGGGGCGGCCTTTAAGGCCGCCCTCGCAATCTCGCGGTGACGCCGGGGCCGCTCAGCAGCCATGCCGCCACATGCAGCGGGCGTAGCGCGGCGAGCCCCAAACCCAACGCTTGGCGCAACGCCAGTTCCAGCGGCCGCAGCGGTAGCCCGCTTTGTCGACGACCGAGCCGGCGGATGCCTTCGCCTTTGCCCAGGCGACGTCGGGCGCGCTAGCTGCAGTCGCCTGTCCGATGACAAGCGGGGCAGCGAGCATCGACGCGGCAGCGAGCAACAGAGCATGACGCATTGTGGTCCTCCATGTCAGCGTTCAACTACGGCATATGACGTAACGGTTCATTTCTTACGTTTGTGTAAATCGAGTGAACTCACCGCGGACAACGCCGTCCCGGCCAAGAAAGGCCGCCTCACGCGCTTCGCTGTTGATGAAATGGATAGCCCCGCGCACTACGCTGGCCACCAAAGGGCACCGTCTTCCACCGATGCAGCCAAGCACATCGCCACTTGCGGAGAGAGCGACATGAGCCAGGACCAGATCGCCGATACGAAGAACAAGCTCGACGATCTCGAGCAGCGCATCCACGCGGCGAAGTCATCGCTCGGTGCGCGCGGCGATCTCAACGACCAGGCGCAGAAGGACTGGATGGCAATGGTGGAGAAGCACGGCGACATTCGCCGCAAGCTCGATGCCAGCGACGATCATCCTGCCGGCGTCATCGAGGGGCTCGACTTCGACGTCGATATCCTGCGCACCTCGTTGGAGACTTGGGTGGCGAAGGTCGAAGGCAACTTCGACAAATAGTTGCGCTGCTGCGCGCGGCGCTTTCATCGGTCAAAAAGAAAATACGGCGACCGTTTTCTCGACCGCCGTATCGATACCGCAAAAAATCGACAGCGTTAGATGATGTCGATCTCGGCCGGCATGTAGGAGGTGACCTCAAGGCCAACTTCCTGCTCACGCACCTGCGGCTTGTTCCAGATCTTCATTGGTGTTTCCTCCTTGAACGGAGGGCGAAAGCGGCCGCTCCCGTCCCCCCGCGTCGGATATATGTTGCCGCCCCCAGGGCCGCAACCGAATTCTTACGGGTTTGGTTATGGATATGGGCTTCGGCTCGCCCTTATCCCGAGTCTCCGCAGCGCAACAAAAGAAGCGCCCGTCGACAGACGATCGAGGCTATTGACCCTCGACCTCGTCTTCCTCGTTCCACTTCTTTATGGACGTCAGCACGGATTTGCGGCACGGCCCCAGCGGGCCTTCCGCGTTGTTTGCGGTCGCTTCATCGCCATGGGCCAAAGCCTGCTCGTAGTTCACCTTGCAGTACTCGGCCTGCTTGGCTTCGAGCTCGGCCCGCGATACCGCCTTTGCCGCATCGGGGTCCTTGATGCCGGCGATTTCAGTAGGCGCTGGGGTTTCACCCGGCGGCGGTAGCCGATCGAGCGACGGCGGCACGACGAGGGGCGCGCGCTCGGCCAGCTTGGGATCACCCACCTTCTTCGTGTCGTTGAGGCCGACCGCATCGAATAGGCCGCCGTTGAGCTCCACGTCATCCATGGAGCAGCCGGTCACGCCCAGCGAGAGGCCCGCTGCAAGCGCAAGCCAGATGCTTTTCGCAGGGCTGCTTCTCGGCGGCATTTGTGTCCCCCCGTGGCGCTCGCGTCCCGCTTCAGTCGCGGCAGCGCCGTATGCTAATCCCCTGCGCTACAACGACTTTGCGGCGTCTTTGCGACTCGCCATCAGCGAGTCATACAGCAGGCCAATGACCCCGGCAACAATAGCCACATCGGCGATGTTGAAGACATACCAGTAGAACCCGAAGGCGTGCAGGGAGAAAAAGTCGGCAACCCCGCCGAGAACCACCCGGTCGATGGCATTGCCGATGGCCCCGCCCATGATGAGCCCGAGGGAGACGGCCAGGAGCCGCCCGGTTGTGCCGCGGGAGAGCCAAATCCACAGGGCGATGGCCGCCGCCACCCCGAACGCCGCCAGCATGATCTGCCCGGAATAGCTCTCCTGATCGAACATGCTGTAGCTGATGCCGATGTTCTTCACAAACACGAGGTCGAGGAAGGGTGTAACAGCCACTCTTCCCCGATCGGCGATGCCGTAGACCTCGAGCATCCACCACTTATGGGTCTGGTCGAGCACCAGAGTGATCAGAAAAACGGCGAGGCCGAGCCGCGAGTACGGCCCCCACAACCAACCGCGCACGCGACAGCTTTCGGTTGTCATGCAACTCCCTTGGCGCGTTGGTCAAACTCGCGCACGGCGGCCGCATCTCGCGGCGACAAGTCGGCATAGTCAGGGTCGGCGCCGACGTCGGGAAGGATGCGCCAGGAGCGCGCGCATTTCTTGCCCTGAGCAAGCTTGGACACGACGCCGACGCCCAGCACGTCGGGCAGCGTGAATGCGTTTTCGGGCGGCGACTTGGCGATGAGGCGCGCGCCGCTGGTGATTGATACCTCCTCAAGCTCGACGCCTTCGAGGGCCCGCAGCATGTCGCGGTCGGCGACGTAGACCTCGGGCGCCGCCTCGAGGCTCGAGCCGATGCGCTTTGCCGCGCGCTCGAGCTCCAGTGCACCGGTGACGACGCGGCGCACATCGCGCACTAGGTCCCACTTCTTGGCCAGCTCGTCGTTGCGCCAGGCCTTGTCGAACTCGGGGAAAGTTTCGAGATGCACCGAGCCTTCGCGCCCGGGGGCGCGCGCCAGCCAGGCTTCCTCGGCGGTGAACGACAGGATCGGCGCCAGCCAGGCGACGAGCGCCTTGAAGATCTCGTCGATGACGGTGAGCGCGGCGCGCCGCTTCACGCTCGAATAGGGCTCGCAGTAGAGCGCGTCCTTGCGGATGTCGAAGTAGAACGCCGACAGCTCGGTGTTCATGAACTGGGAGAGCACGGCGACGACCTTGCGATAATCGTAAGTCGCGTAGGCCGCCCGCAGCTCGGCATCGAGCTCGGTCAGGCGGTGCAGCATTAGCCGCTCGAGCTCGAACTCGCGCATGTCTTTGAACTTGACGCGCTCTTCCGCTGCAAGATGCGTCAGCGCGCCGAGCATCCAGCGCAGCGTGTTGCGCAGCTTGCGGTACGTCTCGACGAAGTTCTTGAGGATGTCGGGGCCGATGCGCAGGTCGTCGGAATAGTCGGAGGCAGCGACCCACAGGCGCAGGATGTCGGCGCCGGACGTCTTCATCACGTCCTGCGGCGACACGACGTTGCCGTCGGA
>DATBSP010000011.1:0-28635 GCA_036559705.1 Hyphomicrobium sp. | reverse complement strand
TAGGAAAAAGCGCCAAATGAAAAGGAGTTGCAGGCTTCCCTGCAACTCCCCAGCGACCGGTGTGTGACGACCGTTATGACGATTAGAGGCGGTAGCGGATCTGGTCCGACCAGAAGCGCTCGAGGCGGACAAGCGCCTTGTTGAGGCCGCGGAAGTCCTCCTCGGACACCTCGCCGACGGTCTCGACCGAGCCGAGCTGGCGCTGGTAGAGCTTCTGCACCACCTCGCAAGCTTCCTTGCCCTTGTCGGTGAGACTGACGCGCACGCTGCGGCGATCGGTTTCTGACCGCTTGTAGTGCAGGTAGCCCATGTCGACGAGCTTCTTGAGATTGTAGGAGACGTTCGAGCCGAGGTAGTACCCGCGCGTCTTGAGCTCGCCCGCGGTCAGCTCGCTGTCACCGATGTTGTACAGCAGCAGAGCCTGCACGCTGTTGAGGTCGGCGCCGCCCAGGCGATCGAACTCGTCCTTGATCACGTCGAGCAGCAAACGGTGCAGCCTTTCGACGAGGCGCAACGCCTGCAGATACTCGGAGCGGAAATTTTCGGTCTGCATTGGCGCACGATGGCGCGCCACATCGAGCGCAACACTCATAACTGCCTCACACTGTTTGACGCCGGGTCCCGGGTATTTTGTTTTGTCCGGGTTACACCAAGAGGTAAGGCATAAAACTAAAAGTCACCTAAATACGTATAGTAAAACAATAGTAACGGGGTCTCGGCGAAACACTTGATTTACCCTGAGAGGGCCGCCCAAAACTCCAACTACACGCGCGCAGCCTGCATTTCGGGGCGTGTAGGGAGCGCCAGCTCGGCAGCTCCCATAGGCACGAAATAATCTTCGACCATCGGCGCAGTGACTTCCTCGAGCCGCGCCGGGTGCCACCGCGGCGTGCCGTCCTTGTCGATTAACGCCGCGCGCACGCCTTCATAGAAGTCAAGTCCATCGAGGAAGCCGCAGGCGAGACGGTAGTCGACGCTGAGCGTCTGGCGCAGGTCGAGCGCACGTGCATCGCGCAGGTGCCGGTGCGTGACCTTGAGCGAGATGGGTGAGCGCGAACTGAGATCGGCGAGGACGCCCTCCGCCCAGTCGCGCGCGGCGCCGTCGATCACCTGCAGCCGCGCGATGATCTCCTCGACGGTCGGCGCCGAGAACGCTCGCGCGATGTGCTCGGCGAAGGGCCTGAGCTCGCCCGGGCCGGGATCGACCTGACGTTCATCGAGGATCGTATCGACCGGCCAGGTATCGGCCAGCGCCGCCTTGATCTCCTCAAAGCGCGCCGCCGGGATGCAGTGCGTCAACAGCCCCAGGGCGTACGCGTCTGCCCGTCCAATCGAGCGCCCGGTGAGCCCAAGGTACATGCCGACGCTATCCGCCAGCCGCGACAACGGCCACGCCGTCCCGACATCGGGGAACAGCCCGATTGCCGTTTCCGGCATGGCAAAGCGGTACTTCTCACCGGCGACACGATGCGTGCCGAACAGGCTGATGCCAACGCCCGATCCCATGACTGGCCCGTCGATGAGGGAAATCGTCGGTTTGGAGAAACACTCGAGCAGCCAGTTGAGCGCGTACTCGTCGGCAAATGCACGCTTCGCGCGCGCGCGGTCCTCGCGTCCCCAGTGCACCATCTCGCGCACGTCGCCGCCGGCCGAGAAGGCTTTCTCGCTCGCCGACTGGACGACGACACAATATGTCTGCGCCTCGCGCGCGAAACGAGGGAAAGCCTCGGCGAGCTTGGCACGCATTGCCGTGGTGAGCGCATTCAGCGCGCGCGGTCGATTGAGCGTGATGAGGGCCAACGAGCCACGGGCCTCGATTAATACCTCGTCGGCCGCTTGCTCCGCGGAACCATCCGCCGCCACCTGCGCTCCTATCCCATCGCCTTGCACAACTTTGTTCCTGTCGTCTGACTTCGTATCGCAGCGCATCATCAATCGGACTGAATTGGACCTATACACTGCGCCCTATTACGAAGAAACTTGCACGGTTGATTCGCCAAATTCCTGGCCGAAAAAGCCCGTGCCCCCGCACTTTCGAGATGGTGGAGACGCGAAGATGCTCCGATTCGGTCTAGGCTTTGCGATAGCCCTCGCCCTCTCCAGCACAGCGACAGCGCAGACCGCCAAGACTGTCATTGCCGCCAGCGAACCCAAACCGCAAAAGTCGCGTCGCGTCCACGACAAGGCAGCGATCGTAACCGCGCAGCCAGTGATGGTCCCGCCGCTCCCCGAGCGCAAGACGGCCAAAGCCTCGCCCCTCGAGCCACCCCCGCCCGACGTGTGGACAACGGCGGAGATCGATGCGGCCAAGGCGCGCTGCACTGCGGCACTCAAAGGTCTCGACGCCGTCGTGACCCCCGAGGCCCCGATCAAGGAAGGGCCGTGCGGTACGCCGGTGCCGATCCGGCTGTCCCGTCTGGGCAACGTGACGTTCACGCCCGCCGCGCTGATCAATTGCGGCATGCTCGCGCCGCTGAACACCTGGATCGCAAAGGATCTGCAGCCTGCTGCCCAGCGCCAGCTGGGCGCCAAGATCGCCAAGATCGAGGTGATGAGCGACTACTCATGCCGCACCGCCTTGGGCCGCGTCGGCAAGAAGCTCAGCCAGCACGCCTATGTCGATGCACTCGATATTCGCGGCTTCGTCACTGCCAACGGCCAGGATGTGGCCGTGCTGAGCGGCTGGGGCGTAACCCATCGCGACATCGCCGCCGCGGCAGCTGCCGCCAAGGCCAAGGAGGAGAAGCTCGCGCAAGCGCGGGCCGAGGCCGCCAACGCGCAACGCGACAACCTCCGCGACGGAAAGGCGGGCGCCGGCGAGACACCGGCACCGACGACGACGGCATCGTCGCTCGGCACGCCCGGTGCCGGCCTCGTCAAGGCGACGCGTTCAGGCGGCATCGACAAAATGACCGTCATCCTGTCCGGAAGCGGCAAGAAGCCGGAAGCGGCCGCCCGTCTCGGCGGCCCCGACGACAAGCTGCTCGCCGAAGCCGACAGGAAGAGCAAGACGCCGCTCACCCAGGGCATGACCGCCGCACTCAGCCCCGATCTTCAGGCGCCGCCGCCGACAGGTCCGCGGGCGCGTTTCCTGCGCGAAGCCCACGCGGCTGCCTGCCGCATCTTCGGGACGACGCTCGGCCCCGAAGCCAATGAAGCGCACCGCAACCACTTCCACGTCGACATGGCCGACCGGAAAGTAAAGAAAATCTGCGACTAACCCTCTTACGTCGCTCAGGCTGTTCGGCCCTTGCCAAAGGCCGTGCGTTGCGCTGAGTGTGGGCCACCCCTCGCCCGGACGCCGAAGATGAAGCCTCGCCAGCCTGTCTCGCAACTCAAACCTTCTGCTCGCGACGTCGAAGCGCCTGAGCGCAGCGACGCACCCTCCGCGCTCGGCGCCTTCCCGAGCGTCCGCCTGCGCCGCGCACGCAACACGCGCTGGTCGCGTCGCCTCGTTGCCGAGCATCGCCTCGGCGTCGACGATCTGATCTGGCCAATGTTCGTAATCGAGGGCACGAACAAGCGCGTGCCCATCGCCTCCATGCCCGGCATTGAGCGCCTGTCCATCGACAACATTGTCGCCAGCGCCGAGCAGGCTGTGCAGCTCGGCATCCCGGCCATCGCGCTGTTTCCCAACACGGAACCGAAGTTGCGCACCGATGACGCGCGTGAGGCTTTCAATCCTGAGAACCTCGTGTGCCGGGCAACGCGCGCCGTGAAGGCCGCCGGCCTCGACATCGGCATCGTGCTCGACGTCGCGCTCGATGCCTACACGAACCACGGTCACGACGGGCTCTTGCGCGGCTCGGAGATCGCCAACGACGAGACGCTCGAGGCGCTGGTGCGCCAATCGCTGGTTCAGTCGGAAGCCGGCGCCGACATCCTTGCTCCCTCCGACATGATGGATGGACGTGTCGGCGCCATTCGCACCAGCCTCGAAGGCAGTGGCTACCCCAACACACTGATCATGGCGTATGCGGCGAAGTACGCCTCGGCGTTCTACGGACCGTTCCGCGACGCCGTCGGCTCGTCGGTGACGCTTGCCTCCTCGCCGGCGCAGCGCGACAAGCGCTCCTACCAGATGGACCCGGCCAATTCCGATGAAGCCGTGCGCGAGGTGGCGCTCGATCTCGCCGAGGGGGCCGATCTCATCATGGTGAAGCCCGGCATGGCCTATCTCGACATCGTACGGCGCATCGCCGAGACATTCCGCGTGCCAACTTTCGGCTATCAGGTGTCGGGCGAGTACGCGATGCTGCAGGCGGCGGCCGGAGCCGGCTGGCTCGACGGCGAAGCGGTAATGATGGAGAGCTTGCTCGCCTTTAAGCGCGCCGGCGCTGCCGGCATCCTCACCTACTTCGCGCCGCGCGCCGCCGCGGCGCTGAATGAGACGCGCACTGGCTAACGCTGGCTGGCGGATATAGGACGCACAAAACAGACGCCCTAGCTGCAATGCTAGGGCGTCCGATAGGTCCCGAAGATAAGCGCGACTGCTTACTTCTCCGCTGGCGCAGAGGTGCCCATCTCGCCGGAGCCGGCGCCGCTCGAAGCTCCGCTCTTCACCAGCCCGTTGGCGCAGGCTTTAGAGAACTCGGCTTTCTCGATGGTCTTGTCGCCGTCCGGGTTGGCAGCCTTGAAATCCGTCACGTACGCGCCTGCCTGCGCCTGAGTGATCGGGCCTCCGTCCGGGCTTGCTTGGTTCCAGAGCGATGCGCATTCGGCTGCTGACAGCTTCACCGCGCTCTGTGCCGGATCCGTCTGAGCATATGCTCCAAGAGAAGTTCCTGCCGCCAGGATACCAACTACTAAAAGACGCTTCATGGGACGTTCTCCTCTCGTTGTAGGACCGGCGTTTTACCGATCTTGCGGAGTTCAACGTCCTTGCCGAGAGCATGTTCCTTGCTCTGGCCGGTCGAGAAATTCTCGGGATGGAAAGAAGGCCGGCGAGCGATCACCGGCCTTCTGCGTTCAGCGTGCGGCGTGGGCCTTAGGCGATCAGCAGCAGCAGCTTCTGCCCGGCCGGCGACTTCAGCTCCTTCTCGTCGAGCGTGCCGTCGTTGTCCGGATCGGCCGCCTTGAAGTCTTTCTCGATCACGTGTTGTGCTCGGTCATGTCGAGCGTGCCATCATTGTCGGGATCGGCAGCTTTCAGCCCGGCCTCATCGAGTTCACCGCACGACTGGGCGAGCGCGCGATGACGCGCAGCAATCCGATGCGCCGAAAACTTAAGAGAAAAACGTCGCGACCCGTGGCGCGAAGGCTGTGGACTTTTTAGCGGCGCACGCGGCGGCGCGGCGCGAAGGGATCTTCTTCCGGCGGCGGCGCATCGCTTGCCGCTGCGTTTGGATTGTCGGGAGAGTGCTGCGCGACGGTGCCCTTCGGCTTCTGGCAGCCGGTCAGCCACACGTCGAACACGGGATGCTCGACCGCATTCAATCCCGGGCTCTCGGCAAACATCCAGCCTGTGAAGATGCGCTTTTCCTGGCCGTCGAGTTGTATCTCATCCACCTCGACGAAGGACGTCGTCTTCGGTTGCTCTTCCGGCGGTCGCGAGTAGCAGACGCGCGGCGTCACCTTCAACTGACCGAACTGGGCGGTGGAATTGAGCGGCACCTCGAACTTGGAGGTGCGCGCCGTCACCTTGTCGAGCGCGGAGAACACAGCAACGCCGTTGTCGATGCGATCGGCGTGCGCGCTGGCGGTGGCGATCAAAGCTCCCCCGCCGCTAAGCGCCAGCGCCTTCAACGCCCTGCGCAGGCGCGTCATCTCCAGCTTGTCAATCATTCGCACCGCGTTGCCTTGCAGCTTTGCGTATCCGTCCTAAGGCCTTGGTCGCGCGTAATTCCCTGGGCCGCGAGTTGGGCCGAAGTTGGGACGTGTCCCGCAACGTTGATGCGCGCTTCACGCTTCCGGTCGCCAGGGCTTGTAGTCACCCGTCGCTTTGGGGCGCACGCCGCGGCCGAGGATCGAGCCCGGCGGACGGTAGGCGGCCGGTGTGCCCGTCTGATTCATCAAGTGCGGCCGCTGCCATGGCCGTGGCCGATAATTCTGCTCGGACGGCGGCGTATCGACCGTGTAGTGCAGCCAGCCGTACCATCCCGACGGGACCTTGGAGGCCTCGGCGAAGTTGGTGTAGGTGACCCAGCGGCGCGGGCGCCCCAGCGGTCCGACACCCTTTTTTTGCTCATAATAGCGATTGCCGAACTCGTCCTTGCCGACAAGATGGCCCTGGCGCCAGATCGTGAGGCGGGTGCCCCACGTGTTGCCGCCCCACCAGCTGAAAATCTCGCTGAACAGTCCCATGTACCGCGTCCGCTATATCGCAACCGCACCATCGCGCATCTCGCCTAGTACGGCAATGCACTCACACCCGGCCTGGAAGCGCGGCAGATGGGCAACAGCCGGGCGACATGGAATCGCCATACGTTGTCGAAGTGGGTCGTCACGGCGAGAATTTTTCCACAGCCGCCCCGAAGCCAGAGTTTGCGGGCGCAAGTGGCCGGCGACACCTGAACACCCCACAGGAAATCCACGGCTTTCCCGGGTCTTATCGAGAATCTATCTACATCTAGTATGGGTGCGACCCGCAACACACAAACTCTTTGGCGCCGAGGCTCGAATCGGACAGCTTGTGTCAGAGCGACGGCAGTGTGGCGTTGGCTCCTCTGAGGAGTGATTTGCCGGTTGCCGTCGACGCGCGTCGCGTTTCGGACCCAGTTGGTCCAATCCCCAAAATCGGTACTGAGCAGGCGGGCGCGACAGCGTTTTCGCCGCCGGGAAAGCTGTGCCTGCGACTGAAGTAGCCGTGCGTCCAACCAACAACCAGAAGCGCCCCTCGTAATTCGTTGGCGCTGACGACGAACTCACGAGGGGACACTATGAAGATCACGCGGCGCTTCACGACTGCAGGCACTTCGCCCTACGACTCGATCGAATTCCGCCGCGCGACGAGCGAGATCAAGAACCCCGACGGTTCGATCGTCTTCCGCCTCGAAGGCTTTATGGTCCCCGCCCAGTGGAGCCAGGTGGCCGCCGACATCCTCGCCCAGAAATATTTTCGCAAGGCCGGGGTCGCCCGCCGCCTGAAGAAGGCGGAAGAGACGCAGATTCCGTCGTGGGCCTGGCGCTCGATCCCCGATGAGAAAGCCCTCGCCGAGCTGCCGAAGGAAGAGCGCTACGGCGGCGAGACCGACGCCCGCCAGGTGTTCGATCGCCTGGCCGGCACATGGACGTACTGGGGCCTCAAGGGCGGCTACTTTTCGAGCGAGGAGGACGCGCAGGCGTTCTACGATGAGCACCGCTACATGCTCGCCATGCAGATGGCGGCGCCCAACAGCCCGCAATGGTTCAACACCGGCCTGCATTGGGCCTACGGCATCGACGGTCCCGGCCAAGGACATCTCTATGTCGATCACGACACCGGCAAGCTAACGGTCTCCGATTCCGCCTACGAGCATCCGCAGCCACACGCCTGCTTCATCCAGTCGATCGAGGACGATCTCGTCAACGAGAACGGCATCATGGACCTGTGGGTGCGCGAGGCGCGTCTCTTCAAGTATGGCTCCGGCACCGGTTCGAACTTCTCCAAGCTGCGCGGCGCCAACGAGAAATTGTCGGGCGGCGGCAAGTCGTCGGGCCTTATGAGCTTCCTGAAGATCGGCGATCGCGCCGCGGGGGCCATCAAGTCGGGCGGCACGACGCGGCGCGCCGCGAAGATGGTCGTCGTCGACGTCGATCATCCAGACATCGAGGAATACATCAACTGGAAGGTGAAGGAGGAGCAGAAAGTCGCTGCCCTCGTCACCGGCTCGAAGATCTGCCAGAAGCGGCTGCAAGCCGTCATGAAGGCCTGCGTCAACTGCGATGACGCGGAAGGCGTCTCCGCCGACGCTGGCACGCCCAACGACCGCTGCTTCGATCCTGCGAAGAACCCGGCTTTGAAGCGCGCCATCAAGGAGGCGCGCCGCGACGAGGTGCCGAACAACTACATCCTGCGCGTCATCCAGTTCGCCCGCCAGGGCTACAAGGAAATCGAGTTCGCCACCTACGACACCGATTGGGATTCGGAGGCCTACCTCACCGTCTCCGGCCAGAACTCCAACAACTCGGTGCGCGTCACCGACGAGTTCCTCAATCGCGTCGAGGAGGACGGCGACTGGGACCTCATGCGCCGCCTCAACGGCAAGCCGCACAAGACCCTCAGGGCACGCGATCTGTGGGACCAGATCGGTCATGCGGCATGGGCCTCGGCCGACCCCGGCATCCAGTTCCATACCACCATAAACGACTGGCACACCTGCCCGAAGAGCGGCCCGATTCGCGCCTCCAACCCGTGCTCGGAGTACATGTTCCTCGACGACACGGCGTGCAATCTCGCCTCCGTCAATCTGATGACGTTCCGCAATGCCGAGACGGGCGGCTTCGACGTCACCGGCTTTGAGCACGCCTGCCGTCTGTGGACGGTCGTGCTCGAGATCTCGGTGCTGATGGCGCAGTTCCCCTCGCGACAGATCGCCGAACTGTCCTACCGGTACCGCACGCTGGGTCTTGGCTTTGCCAACATCGGCGGCCTCCTGATGGCCGGCGGCATCGGCTATGACTCGGCTCCGGCGCGCGCCATTTGCGGCGCCATTTCGGCGATCATGACCGGCATCTCGTATGCGACGTCGGCCGAGATGGCGCGCGAGCTCGGGCCGTTCCCCGGCTATCACAGCAACGCTGCCGACATGCTGCGCGTCATTCGCAATCACCGCCGCGCCGCCTACGGTCAGAAGGACGGTTACGAGAAGCTGGCGACGCCGCCGGTGCCGCTCGACCATGCGGCGTGCCCGGATGCGGCTCTGATCGAGGCTGCCAAGCGCGCCTGGGACAGCGCCATCGCGCTCGGCCAGAACCACGGCTTCCGCAACGCCCAGGCAACCGTGGTCGCGCCGACCGGCACGATCGGTCTTGTCATGGATTGCGACACGACCGGCATCGAGCCTGACTTCGCACTCGTCAAGTTTAAGAAGCTCGCCGGTGGCGGCTACTTCAAGATTATCAACCGCGCCGTGCCGGCGGCGCTGCGCACACTTGGCTACCGCGAAAATGAGATCGCCGAGATGGAGGCCTACGCCGTCGGCCACGGCTCACTGGCGCAGGCACCCGCGATCAATCCGGTGACCTTGAAGGCCAAGGGCTTCGACGCCGAGGCACTGGCCAAAATCCATGCCGGGCTGGAAAGCGCCTTCGACATCAAGTTCGTCTTCAACAAGTGGGTGCTGGGCGAAAGCTTCATCGTCGACAAGCTCAAGGTTCCTGCCGACAAGCTGAGGGAGCCGACGTTCGATCTCCTGACTGCGCTCGGCTTCACCAAGAAGGACATCGAGGCGGCCAACGAGCACGTGTGCGGGGCGATGACTCTGGAAGGCGCGCCGCACTTGAAGCCCGAGCATCTGCCCGTCTTCGACTGCGCCAACCCGTGCGGCCGCAAGGGCAAGCGCTACCTCTCGGTCGACAGCCACATCTACATGATGGCGGCCTCGCAGCCGTTCATCTCCGGCGCCATCTCCAAGACGATCAACATGCCGAACGAGGCGACTGTCGAGGACTGCAAGGCGAGCTACATGCTGTCATGGAAGCTGGCGTTGAAGGCCAATGCGCTCTACCGCGACGGCTCCAAGCTGTCGCAGCCGCTCAACTCGCAGGTGCTCGGCGATGACGTTGACGAGCAGGAGGAGGTCGCCGAGCAGATGCTCGCCGACAAACCGATGGCAGCGCGTGCCAGCGTCGCCGCCGAACGCATCGTGGAACGCATCGTCGAGCGAATTCGTGCCCAGGAACGCGAGAAGCTGCCGAACCGCCGCAAGAGCTACACGCAGAAGGCCACCGTCGGCGGCCACAAGGTGTATCTCCACACCGGCGAGTATGAAGACGGCCGCCTCGGCGAGATCTTCATCGACATGCATAAGGAAGGCGCCGCCTTCCGCTCGCTGATGAACAACTTCGCCATCGCCATCTCGCTCGGCCTGCAGTACGGCGTGCCGCTCGAGGAGTTCGTCGAAGCCTTCACCTTCACGCGATTTGAGCCGGCCGGCCTCGTCACCGGCAACGAGACGATCAAGAACGCCACGTCGGTGCTCGACTACATCTTCCGCGAGCTCGCCGTCTCTTACCTCGGCCGCCACGACCTCGCCCACGTCGATCCGCGCGAGATCGTCGGCGAGACGGGCCTTGGCTCGTCCGACCGAGAGACCGACGAGGCGCTAGACCTGGAGCTGCCCGACAGCGTCAGTAAGGTCGTCTCGAAGGGCTTCATGCGCGGCAACAAACTGCGTCTGGCTTCCGGCGGCGGTCGCGGCGCGCACACAGAGATGTCGACGACCGTCGTCGAAGAGGCCGTGGCAACGTCCTTCCCCGCCGTCGAGGGCGACACGGCGGTGTATCCGATTGAAGGCGCAACCGCGCTGAAGGCCGACACGGTGATGTACGCGCGCCGCACGGTGACGCGCTCGGACGTCTCGGTGAAGTCGCGCGACGCCAACCTACGGGCAGAGGCGCGCATCCGCGGCTACGAGGGCGAAGCCTGCCGCGAGTGCGGAAACTTCACGCTCGTGCGCAACGGCACCTGCCTCAAGTGCGACACCTGCGGCGGCACCAGCGGCTGCTCGTGAACAGCGGGGGGTATCGCAATGACCAAACTCTCCAACCTCACCTCGCTCTTCGAAATGACGGCAGCCGAGCTTCGGCTGCTGCGTTTCGAGGAGATGCTCGAAGTGCGCATCGAGCCGTTCGCGCGCGGCGAGCCAACGTCCGCTGCGATCGAACTCGCCGATGCGCGTACCCGCGACTATGACCGTGCCGCGGAACGGCATCAGCTGTGGTTGGCCCGTCGCCTGGGATCGTTTTGCGGAGAGGTGACATGAGCGACCTGTCGCTGGGCAAACCGGATGCGCCGGTCAGCGTCTATCTGCTGGCCGAGCACCTCGACGCAGCGCTCGCCGCCGGCGAGGATCTGACGAGCGTGCTCTATTACCGGCCCGGTCCGCCACCGCGCGAGGCCGACGAGATCGCCGAACTGCGCGCCGGGCAGCGGGACGCTATCGAACGCATGCGCACCTTCGAGTTGGCGCTGCTGTCGCGCGTCATCAAGGGCCGCGACTGGGCCACCGAGCTGGCCCTCAGCGAGGAGAAGTTCGCCATGATGGCGCGCCTCTACCTCAGCGGCACGGTGATCCTGCTCGACGCAATTGGAGAGTGCGCCGATATCAGCGCCGCCGACTTCGATGCCGGCGACGGCCTTCTGGCTTATATGCGCAGCCGCGGGCTGATCGCCCAAGATGCCGCGGCACTGTCCGACACGGCGCCACTGGTGGCGGGGGAGGACTTCCTCGTCGTGCGGCGCATCCCGCTCGGGCCGCTGCTCGATCTCATCGCCACGTTCCTCGACACGCTCGAGGCCGAATACGATCTGTTCGTCACATACAAAGACGGCGGGTCGGCCTCCAGCCTTCCCGCCGCTCTGTTGCGTTGAGACGCGCTGTGCCGCTCTAGAGCGGGCGCAAATTGTCCGACATCAGCTGGCCGGCGCTGCGGCCGCCCTCGCTATTGCCGCCGCTGCCATAGTTGCGCTCCACCTGGGCGTAGCGCGAGCGGTACTGATAGTCACGCTCGGCACGATAGCTGCGACGCTCCTCGTAGCCGGCAACCTCGCGACGCGAACGACGACGCTCGGACTTGCCGTCCTCGTCTTCGTCGCTCTTGCGCGCGACCTTCTTCTTGCTCTTGCCGCTGTTGCCGTCGTCGTCGCTCTTGCTGGCAACCTTCTCCTTAGACTTACGCGGCTTGGCATCTTCTTCAGCCGCGGCGGCGAGCCTGGCCTTCGGCGATTGCTTCGCCTCGGGCGCCTCGCGGGCCTCCACCGTGCTCCGTGGCGCGTCCGCTTGCTCCGTGATGGACGACGTCTCGGTCACCGACGCGGCGACCTTAGCCGGTTCGTCGATGACGCGATCTTCATCCCACGTGGACTGGTTGACCGCCTGCTGCTCGCCGCGCGACTGCGCCGCGTTGGCCGGGCTCTGCGTCTTGAAGCCACCGAAAGCGACCGGCGCCTTGTCGTCCGCACCGTAGGCGAGGGTCAACTTGCGACCCATGGCCTGCGGCGCCTCGGCCACCAGCATCTCGGAGCCGATACCCTGGCCCTTGAACGCGTTCGCCGTCGTCACTGGAGCGAACGGCGAACCGGTCGTCGCCTTGAAGGCCAGCATCACGGCCATGCCGCGTTGCGCGTCATCGAGACTGGCGTACTGACCGATATCGCCGGGAACCGGGTCGTAGGCGCGGTTTTCGACGTACTTGGTCTCGGCCTCTTCCGGCGCCTTGACCACGCGCACCTTGAGCTGGGCGACGCCCTCGCCTTCGAAGCCGAGCTTCTCGGCGGCGGCACGCGACAGATCAAGCGTGCGGTTGCCCCAATAGGGACCGGCGTTGTTCACGCGCACGACGAGCGCGCGCTTGTTCTGCGGGCTCCACACGAGCAACGTCGTCCCGTCGGGATAGATCGGGCTTGCCGTGTTGTCGGGACGGTCGGGATGAAAACGCTCCCCCGATGAAGTGAGGCCGCACGGATTGTAGCGGTCCTTGCTGCAATCATCGTAGTGCGAGGCGGTGATCGCCTCTTCTTTGCCGACTAGCGCTTGTGTTTCTTCAATGGTCTTAACGCGATGGCATTTGCCAACGAAACAATAGGTCTTTCCCGGCGTCTTCGCCTCAACTGGCGATGTCATAGTTGCCGGAATGGCCACCGCGGCGACCGCAGAAGCGATCGAAGCGATACACGCCAGGCGAACGCGCTTCGCCCAGGTGGATTTGCTCAACGCCATTTGCACAACTCCGTGTTTGTTTTCTTTTGCGACCGCGAGAACGGAGCTGCAGAACCATCGGTTCCGCAGCCATCGCCCCCCGGAGCGACCTGCAACAACCAGGAGGAAGAGGAGATAATTCGGCAGGTCACTGCGCGATGCCGTCGCTGCGACGCATGGCCGCTAAATTTTCAATAGACCGCGGGCGATCAATTTCTCTTCGAGACTCGCGCGCGCGCTTTCCAGCGCCGCTGAATCTATTGAGCGCAGAACAAGTTGAGTAGACACGCGGCCTTCGGCAAATGACGGATAGCTGCCCATTGCAACATCTGGAAATGTTTGTTGATGCGCGGCGAATAAATCAGCGACGTCACCTTCTGCACGCGAAAGCTTGATCGTCGCGGTGAGCATTTTGGCACCGGTCCGCAGTCGCGGCGTCACATCATCGAGCATCACTTGCATCACATCGGGCACGCCGGCGAGCACAATGACGTTGCCAATCATGAAGCCCGGCGCGATCGAAACGGCGTTCGCAATCAGCTCGGCGCCATGCGGAATGCGCGCCATGCGCATGCGCGCCGGCGTCGGCTCAACACCGCGTTTGGTGAAGTACGCGTCGAGCAACGCGACGGCGCGTGGATCGTGATCGATCGGGACGCCCAGCGCCTTGGCAATCGCATCGCTGGTGATGTCGTCGTGCGTCGGGCCAATGCCGCCGGTGGTGATCACGTACGTGTAGCGCGCCCGCAATGCGTCAACCGCCTCGACGATCGCCGTTTCGTCGTCGGCAACCACGCGCACTTCCTGCAGTCGAATGCCGACGCGGGTTAGATGCGCGCCGATGTAGTTGGTGTTGCAATCGTGCGTGCGGCCGGAAAGTATCTCATCCCCGATCACCAGCACCGCCGCCGTAACGATGTCTTCGCCGCTCAACGCTCATCTCCGTGTCGTCTGGCGAGCGCGTCTCTTAGCACCTAGCGTCCCGATTCCGAAGTTCGCCAGAGTTCTAGTGTGTTCCTCATAAATCCGAAGTTCGCCCCCGGCCCCAGCAGCGAACTCGGCGCCTCGCCGCTCATAATTGCGAATTTCTCGATCATCACCCTAGGCTCGCGTCATGCGATTCCCCTCCCCCCTCGCCCGCGGGCGCCTGGTGCAGCGCTACAAGCGGTTCCTCGCCGACGTCTTACTGGATACCGGCCAGCACATCACCGCGGCCTGTCCCAACACCGGAGCCATGGTCGGGCTGACGGCGCCGGGATCGGTCGTGTGGCTGTCGAAGAGCGAGGCGCCAACGCGCAAGTACCCGCATACTTGGGAGATGGTCGAGGCGGACCTCGGAAGCGGCGCGACGCTCGTCGGCATCAATCCGATGCAGCCCAATCGTCTCGTCGCCGAGTCGATCGCCGTGGGTGGCATCAAGAAGCTCGGCGGGTATGAGACGCTGCGCCGTGAGGTAAAGTACGGCAAGGCGAGCCGCATCGACCTGCTGCTCGAGGACGGGCGCAAGGGCCGTTGCTACGTCGAGGTCAAGAATGTACACCTCATGCGCGCAGCCGGGCGTGCCGAATTCCCCGACGGCGTGACAACGCGCGGCGCCAAGCATTTGCGCGAGCTTGCCGCGATGGTGGCGCAGGGACATCGCGCGGTAATGCTCTATCTCATTCAGCGCGCCGACGCCGAAAGCTTTTCCATCGCTGACGACTTCGATGCGGCATACGCGGAAGCGTTCAAGCTGGCGACGGACGCAGGCGTCGAGACACTTGCTTATCGCTGCCGCCTGAGCCCCGAGGAGATCACCGTCGACAAGGCAGTGCGCGTCGCGCGCTAGACGCCGGCGACCGCCTCGAACCAAGCGGCTGGCAGTCTACGATATTGTAATGCTCGGGCCCGGCGCCCTCTGTAACTAATGGGGCGAGCGCGCGTATTTGTCAGTGAACCGCGCCGCTCATCGAGGCGAGCCGCAGAACCTCCATCCCGGAGACGCATTATGCTTACCCGTCGCAACTTCGGTCTCGCCGGCTTCGGCCTTGCCGTCGCCGCCACCGGCTGGCGCTCTACGAGTTCCCACGCCAACGAGGAAGCAATGACAACAACAAACAAATCCCCGTTCGAGATCACCAAGACCCCCGAGGAGTGGCGCAAGATCCTGACGCCCGAGCAGTTCTACGTCCTGCGCGAGCACGGCACGGAGCGCGCCGGCACCAGCCCGCTCGACAAGACCTACGCCGCCGGCACCTACGATTGCGCAGGCTGCGATCTGCCCCTTTTCTCCTCGGATACCAAGTTCAACAGCGGTACAGGCTGGCCGAGCTTCTTTAAGCCGCTCGACAATGCGGTCGGCAACACCGTCGATAAGAGCTTGTTCATGACCCGCACCGAAGTTCATTGTCGCCGCTGCGGCGGCCACCTCGGACACGTGTTCGAGGATGGCCCGCCGCCGACCGGTCTGCGCTACTGCATGAACGGCGTCGCCTTGAAGTTCGTCCCCAAGGCGACGGGCTGATCCGCACGCGACGATGGAGCAAAGCACCACCATGACGGCATCCAGCAACGCTTCCATGGTGGAGCGGCTGCGCGGGTGGGCGCGCAGCCTCAAGCGCGACGTGCATGCACTTTACCTCTCGGCGCGCGATCCGCGCGTGCCGTGGTACGCGAAGGCGGTGGCGCTCGCCGTTGCCGCCTACGCGCTGTCGCCCATCGATCTCATTCCCGATTTCGTCCCGGTGCTCGGCTATCTCGACGAGCTGATCATCTTGCCGCTGGGCATACTGCTGGCCGTGCGGCTCATTCCGCCCGCCGTCTTCGCCGAGCACCGCGCCACCGCTACTGCGGCACCGATGCAGCCGAGCCGCGGCGCCGCCGCCGTCATCATTGCCATCTGGGTCGGTCTCGCTCTCGTCGCTCTTGGCGCGGTCATCCGCTATCTCGCACCGCCAACATAAGGAGGCTCGTCATGCAACGCCTTGTCGCCGCCACCGGCGCAGCCCTCGTCGTCGCTGCGGCTCTCGCTATCACCCACCCTTCGCACAGCGCTCCGCCGGCTCCGCAGGCGTCCGCCATGCCGACGGCAGGGCTGGAGGTGGCAACATTCGCGGGCGGCTGCTTCTGGTCGATGGAGTACGCATTCGACAACGCTCCTGGCGTCAAGCAAACCGTGTCCGGATTCATGGGCGGGACGACGCCGGACCCGACCTATGACCAAGTCTCGCACGGCAACACGGGCCACGCGGAAAGCGTACAGGTCACCTACGATCCGAAGGTCATCAGCTACCCACAGCTCGTCGACTATTACTGGCACCACATCGACCTGCTCGACGGCGGCGGGCAGTTCTGCGATCGCGGCGACGAATATCGCCCGGTCATCTTCGCTCACACTCCGGAGCAGAAAGTGACGGCGCAGCAGAGCAAGGCGGCGCTAGATGCTAGCCACCGCTTCTCGACGCCGATTGCCGTGGCGATCGCCGATGCCGGCCCGTTCACGGCGGCCGAGGACTACCACCAGAATTTCCACAACACGAACACGCAATATTACAAGCGCTACCGCGCCGGCTGCGGCCATGATCGGCGGTTGAAGGAAATTTGGGGAGCAGAAGCCGACACGGCGGCGCACTGAGCGCCGCCGCGCCAAATCGCGTCAGTTCGTACGGCGGCCGAACGAAACGGCGTAGTCCAGCGAGCGCATCGGCAGGATTTTGTCGTTCTTCGAGGGCTCGACGCCGTCGGCAAGATTATTCGGATCGAAGATGCCGACGTCGCACGATTCAGCCGGCTCTAGCCCGGTGATGGAGATGGTGCCCATCTTCACGCTCTTGCGATCCGCCGGCCACTCCGACGTCGGGTCATCGTCCTGATCCCCCGGCTGTCCGATGACAGCAAACAGATTGAAGTCGACCGGGCCCTTGGCGAAGCGGTCATTGAGCTCGCCGGCGTAGAAGTCCCTGCCTTTGCCGTCGGCTTCCGCGTCAGAGAGGCCGGCGAAGCCGCCGGCCGGCTCTGCCTTCCACTTGATCGGCTGGCGGTCGCCCTTGGCGTTGATCAGCGTGAAGGTGTGCACGCCGAAATAGTCTGCGGTGGCGTAGCTCGCCGGCGTCGGCCGTGCATTAAGCCATGCACCCTGCTTGGTCGAATCCGGATTGGCCTTGAAGAAGGCGTCGATCTTTTCCTTGTCCTTCGTGGCAACGGTCTTCAATAACTCGAGAAACTGCTCCGGCGTTTTGGCCGAGAAGATCGGCGCCGAGATCAGCAACAGGTCGGACGTGCCGCCATCGGGCAGCTGGAAGTGCATGGCGATGCCGCGCACATTATCCTTCTGGCCGTCGGAGGCCATCGGGTTGCCACCGCCGAGCGAGAAGCGCCCGACCAGCGGAACCGGAGCGGCAAATACCGGTGATTTGCTCAGCGCTGCGGCTTCAGCGGTCGGCGTGAAACTGCCTTTGACGCAGATGCCCTTGGTGTGGGCGGCGCGCATCTTGGCATGAGCGCCGAACACCCCATTCAAAGCGTTGACGAGATCCTCAGGCTGCGCCTCCTGCGCCGTCGAGGGCGCGCAGGCCAGGCCGAGCGCAAGGGCACCGCATCCCAGCAGTTTTAAAGAGCGCATCAATGTCTCCCTGATCCCTGCCGGCGGCCCCATGGACCCCGGCTCCTCGACCCTATTCGTTGCCCCTGACGGGTTCGTGTCAATGTCGCCCGTGCCCGGATGTCGCATCCTCTAAGCCGTGGCGAAGAAGTTTCCATGGAAGCTGAAGGGGATGTGGTGCGGGCACTCGGCACGGGCAATTTCGGCAAGCGAATGTGTGTCGAGCACCAGCAGGAACGACGTGCCGCGCCGCGCATCCAGAACCACCGACAGCAGCACGCCCTCGCCTTCCTCGTTGGCACCGGGGTCGGCGACGAACACCGGCTCGCCGGGATAGCAGCCCTCGGCATGCCACTTGCGGGCCGCACGGCTGGCGACGTCGATGCGCACGATGCTGTCGAGAAAGGCGGCACCTGGCGTCCGGCCGGTGCCCCACACGAAGCGATAGGGACCGCCGGCGCAGCGGTCGTAGTCGATGCGCGGCAGCTCGATCATCTCGTCGGCGAGCGGCACGACCTCGATCGGCTCAGCACCATCGATCGGCACGATGCAGCGCGTCAGGCGTCCGGTTGCATTTACCGTCTCCCCGGCGCGCAGGTGGGAGAGGTAGAGCTCATCGATGATGCCGGCGTTATCATATGTAATGACGTCGATGAGGAGGTCGGAGCCTTCCTCGTAGGCATTGACGTGGTGGAAGGCGAAGGCGGCATCGGCAACGCGCGAGGCGACGAGGGCACCGCTGTCCTTGTCGAACACGTGAAAGCGCAGACCGCGCTCCGGCAGCCACCGGTAGTTGCGAATGAACGGAGTGACGGCGAGCATCAGCCGCAACGGATCGACGACGAGCGGGAACTCGGTCAGCACGAGATAGCGCTCGGTCATGGCGAACGAGTGCATATAGGCCGGCTTGTCGACCAGCATCTCGGCAACGACGCGCTCGGGCGAGCCGTCATCGGGAATGGCAAACAGCCGGTAGTGCGACTTGCGGCCGAAATCGACGACGTAACTGAAGCGGCAGGCGCGCGCGGCGTCATAATGTGGGTGCGCGATCGATACCATGCCGCCGACACCGGCGCTTGCCGCGTAGTGCCCTAGCGTCTCCAGCGTTTCGGCGTCGAAGCGCACGGGCAGCGTCGTCTCGGTGAGCGCGACAGGCTCGCCGCCGAACATGTCGACATTGACGTTGCAGTTGTCGGTTAGCTGGGGCGAGAACACGGCGGCGACGCGCTGGAACAGCGTTCGGCAGGGATCGGTGGCGAACTCGCCGCGCGCTAGCGCACCCTTCGCCGCAGCCTCGCAGTAACTGTCCGAGCGCAGGAAGCGGTTGGCATAAGTCACAGCACCGGCAGCAAAGCTGAAGCGATGCAGCATGGCGAGCCCATCGAACCAGTGGTTCACGGTGGTGCTGCCGACATCGAACTTGGCTGGTCCAGTGCGCAGCAGCGACCCCCTCAGCCATCCGGGAAAGGCGCCGCGCAACGGCAGGCGCATCGGCTCGACCTCGTTGTTGAGGTCGGCAAAACCCACCGCGTAGGAAGCCCTTTCGGAACCTGCCATGCGCGTCACCCTGCACCCGCAAGCGCAAACGAAGCCTCAAGACCGATCTTACAAGGCGCTCAACTGTGTGGCGATCACATGCCCGAGATAGACTGCCAACAGGCAAATCACCACCGAGCCGCCGACATACGCGCCGGCCTGAAGCCACTCGCCCTCCTGCATGAGGACCATAGTCTGCAGACTAAAGGCGGAGAATGTCGTGTAGCCCCCGCACAGCCCAACGGCTACGAATAGCCGCATGTTTTGGTCGACGATGTAGCGGCCCTCCGGACCGGTAAGCGCCACGAAGAAGCCGATGATGATCGAGCCAAAAATGTTGACGAACAGTGTGCCCCACGGAAATGTCTCGCCGAACACACGCGTCGCGGCACCGGTGCACCAATAGCGCGCCATGCCGCCGAGTGCGCTTCCAAGGGCGATCCAGAAATAGGCCTGCACGCGTCCTCCCCTCAGTGGCGCTAATCGCGCGACGACCTTAGCACGCGAACGCCGGCGGCTGGCCTAGCCGCCGGCGTGCGACAACCAATCTAGTTTCGAACTTACTCCGCCGCCTGTCGATGTGCGGCGAGCACCTGATCAGCAAGCCGCCCGGTCAGCTCGGCGAGGTGATCGAAGTGCGAGGTATAGGTCCCGACGCCCGATGTCGCCGAGCGCAGATCGATGATCAGGTTCTCCATCTCCGAGGCTGGCATCTGTGCTTGCACCACGTCCCAGCCGTTCCATCCTTCGCGCGAATCGAACCCGAGAATCTGCCCGCGGCGCTGCGCGATGATGGCATTGATGCGCGCCGTCGCCTCGCTGGGAACGGATATCTCCACCGCCATCACCGGCTCCAGCAGCACCGGCGAACATTTCGGCAGCCCGTCCGACATGCCGATGCGCGCCGCCTGGCGAAACGCCATGTCGGAGGAATCGACCGTGTGATAGGAGCCGTCGAGCAGCGTCACCGCGACGTCGACGACGGGGAAGCCCAGCGGCCCATGCTGCAGGTAGTCTTTGACGCCGATCTCTACCGACGGGATGAACTGGCGTGGAACGACGCCGCCGGTGATCTTCTCGGCGAACTCGAAGCCGGCGCCGCGCGGACGCGGCTGGATGTCGAGCACCACATCGCCAAATTGACCGTGCCCGCCCGACTGCTTCTTGTGGCGGCCGCGCACTTGCGTGCCAGCGCGGATGGTCTCCTTGTAGGGCACGAGGCGCGCCTGCCGCTCGACGGCGACGCCATACTTGCGCTGCAGCCGCTCGACGGAGACGCGCAAGTGCATCTCGCCCTGGCCGAGCAGCAGCATCTGGTGCGTGTCGGCATTCATCTCGACGCGCAGCGATGGATCGTCCTCGATCAGCTTGGCCAGCGCCGAGGTCAGCTTCACCTCGTCCTTGCGATCTTTGAGGCCGAGCCCGGTGGCGAACACCGCGGGCGGTGCCGCCGGGCTCTTGACCTGTACCACGCCGCCCTTCTCGGCGCCGATGGTCTCGCCTGATTTGATGTTTTCGAGCCGGCCCAAGGCAACGGTGTCGCCAGCCTTGCCGGTGCTGCGCTTCACCGACTCCTCGCCGCGCATTGCGAATACGCCAGCAGCGCGCTCCTCCCTGCCGTCAGCGCCGGTCACCACCGTGCCGTCGCCGAACTCGCCGGTCAGCACGCGCACCAAAGAAAGCTTGCCGCCGTGCGCGGTGTGCAGCGACTTCATCACGTAGGCGGCGGATTTGGCGTTCTCGAGCTTCAAGCGGCGCGCCGTCACATCGACCGTCGGCGCCTCGTGGCGCAGCGCCTTCAGCAGCCGGAAGATACCGTGGTTGTCGCGTGCCGATCCGAGCAGGACCGGGCAAATGAGACCGTCGCGGAACTCCTGCGTCAGATCCTGGAATATCTTGTCGCGCGACGTCTGCACGTCGGAAAGCAGCTGCTCCATCAGCTCGTCGTCGTGGTCGGCAAGCTGCTCCAGCATGTGGAAGCGCGCCTCTTTCTCCCGCTCGGTCACCGCCTCGGGGAGCTCGATAATCTCGGACGGCGCGTTGTTGCGGTAGACGAAGGCGCGTTCCGAGGCGAGATCGACGAAGCCCGTGGCGACGCCGTCCTTCCAGATGGGAATCTGCCGCAGTACCAGGGGCTTTGTGCTGGCCGGCTGCAGCACCGGGATCAGCTCGCGCAAGGGGATTTCGGATTCATCGATCTTGTTGAGGAAGAGGACGTGGGGAATGCCGCGATCCTCGAGCTGTTTGAGGATGACCTGCAGCGCCGGGACCCGTTTGGCATCGGCCTCGCAGACGACGACGGCCGCATCGCAAGCGGTGAGGGCCATGGCCCCCTCATACTGAAATTCGATCGAACCTGGGCAGTCGACGAAGGTGAAGTTGTCGCCGAGAAACGAGACGTCGGCCACGTTGAGCTGCACGCTCATCCCGTGATCGCGCGCCTCTGGGCTGGCGTCGCCGACACTCGACTTGGCGGCGACGCTTCCGGGCCGGAGAATGGCGCCACAGCGCGCCAGGATGGCCTCGAGCAGCGTGGTCTTGCCGCTGAGATAGGGTCCAACGAGTGCGATGCAGCGGGAGCGGGAGCTCCCACTGACTCCCGCTTTAGGTCCATCCGACTGCGCCATTGTGCTTCCTCCCAAGGTTTGGAGGCGCGCGCTCGCGACCCGCCGCGCCTCGCGCCTCTGGGAGGAACGCGACTAGTCGCATGTTCGCGCCGTGCTGGAAGCGGCGCAAGCCCCGGCGGATGAAATCTTGCCCGACTGCTTGGCTCAAGTTGCCGGTCTAAGTCGTTTAGACGAATATTGCGACGCACAACGATCGGCAAGAATTCGGCCTTCCAATTCGCAGCAGCACAATGGAAAATACTTGCTCCGGAACCTTTTTGAAGCATTATGAATTACCGGTTCGTTCGAGGCCAATTTGGCGAACCGTAGGGTCGTTGAGCGGCTTCGACCCACAGGAATGAGGCGTGCGATGAGTATGAAGACGCTGATGTCGGCGGCCCACGCGGCGGGCTATGCCATGGCAGCTGAAGACGTCTCCGAACCGCGCCCCGTGGTGGTGCGCGCATCGCATTCGACTGCCGTCGTTGTGCGTCATGCTCCGCACCGGGGCGTGATCGCCAGCGCGCAGCGGTCATTGCGGCGGATGTGGCTGCGGGCTTGGTCCGGCGACCATTGGGGTCACCGCGCCGCGGCCTAGAGAATAGCCACAAGACCCATTGTTTGGGGGCGCGCCTTGGCGCGCCCTTCGTATATTTGGCGCTATTGCTTCGTTGTTAACCAGCTCACCAGCAGAACAATCGCCACCACGGCCAGCGCCAGGCGCCACATGAAGCACGCGGCGCATGGCTTCTGCTCAATCGAGCGGTCTACCATTCATACCTAGCGCAGGTTGCCACAGAAGCGCTGGATGCGCCGGCAGGCGTCTTCAAGAATTTCCTTCGACGTAGCATAAGACACGCGAAACGCCGGCGATGAGGCGAATGCCGCGCCATGCACGACGGCGACACCCTCTTCTTCCAGCAGCGCGGTGGCAAAGTCCTCGTCGTTGGCGATGGTCTTGCCCGCCGCGCTGGTTTTACCGATGGCACCGGCGCAGCTCGGGTAGACGTAGAAAGCGCCTTCCGGCTTCGGACAGCGCAGGCCGTTCGCCTGGTTCAGCATCGACACGACGAGATCGCGCCGCTCGATGAACTTGGCATTGTTCTTGGCGATGAAGTCCTGCGGACCATCCAGCGCCTCGACGGCCGCCGCCTGCGTGATCGAGGATGGGTTTGACGTCGACTGCGACTGCAGCTTGCGCATGGCGTCGATGAGCGCGACTGGGCCGCCGGCGTAGCCGAGACGCCAGCCGGTCATGCAGTAGGCCTTCGATAGGCCATTGATGGTCAGGGTCCGGTCCACGAGACCCGGCTCCACCTCGGCGACCGTGGCGAACTGCAGCCCGTCGTATAGCAGGTGCTCGTAGATGTCGTCGGTCATGATCCACACGTGCGGGTGCTTCAGCAGCACGTCCGTCAGCGCCTTGATCTCGTCCTTCGAATAGGCCGCACCAGTCGGGTTCGACGGAGAGTTGAAGATCAGCCACTTCGTCTTCGGCGTGATGGCGGCCTCGAGCGCGGCCGGCTTCAGGCGGTAGCCGTCCTCCAGCTTGGTGTCGACGAACACCGGCTTGGCATCGGCCAGCATGACGATGTCCGCGTACGACACCCAGCATGGCGCCGGGATGATCACCTCATCGCCCGGGTTCAGCGTCGCCAGCAGCGCATTGTAGATGACCTGCTTGCCGCCGGTGCCGACCGAGATCTGGTTGGGCTTGTAGTCGAGGTTGTTCTCCCGCTTGAACTTGCGGACGATCGCCGCCTTAAGCTCGGGCGTCCCGTCGACGTCGGTGTACTTCGTCTTGCCTTCCGCCAGCGCCTTGACCGCCGCCTGCTTGATGTTGTCGGGCGTGTCGAAGTCTGGCTCGCCCGCCGACAGCGAAATGATATCGCGACCGGCGGCCTTGAGCTGGCGTGCTTTCATCGACGCCGCGATGGTCGCGGAGGGCTGAATGCGATTCAAGCTGTCGGCGATGAAGCCCATCGGTCAAAACCTTTCGCAAAATCGTTCGCTTGGGGCGAGCGGCGCGGACACTATCTGCAGCGCGCGGTGACTTCAATACATCGCGCGTGGCGATTTCAGCGCGCCTCGATCCCCCGATTCGCGGGGTGACGCGGCGGCAAGTGACCCCGACGCAACAACCGCACGGCGACTCACATTAATCAAAAGAATACGCCGCCATCGCCACAATATGTCCCCACACCCGCCACGAACCCGCGTGAACATCCTCCCATGACGGAACGCCGTCGGCTCCAGGCGCCGGCGCCAGACAAAAGGTCTCATGCGATGTCCAGTGCTGGACCCTTGAGGTTGGTCTTACGGACCGTAGCTGACGCGTGCATCGGCCTCATTCTCTTTGTCAGTTTTGCTCTAGCGATCAGCGCGCATGAGCGCACCTCGGCCGCCACACACCGCCTCGGCGGGCTGCTTTCGGTCAGCTCCAGTGCGAGCGAACTGCTCAAATTCACGCTTGATGATAGCCCGCTGATCGCTGCCGCCGTCGTGGCGACAGCCGTACCGGTGCCCCAGCAGGCAGCGGCCCTCAGCGCGCCCCGCCAGGTCACCAAAGGCGGTGCAATCATGCTGCTGGGCGCCATCTTTTCGATGATTGTCGCGTTTAACCTTGCGTTCTTCAGACACCTTCGCCGCGAGTACGCCTCCCCGCGGTGAGGTGCGTGGAGGGGGGGCCCGGCTCTGCTGGGAGCCCTTGACGGTCCCTCCTCCACTCCTAACATTCCGGTAATGCAGTTATTGTACTCGGCCTATAGGTTAAGGTCAGGGCCCGGACAGACCGGGAACGGGAAAGAGAGCGGAGCTGGACATGGGCAACGGTGCCATTCGTAAGAACCTCCCGGTCGCCGTTTTGGGCTTCGCGGCCGTCGGCCTCGGTGCCGCGGCGATGACGCTCGGTAATGGTGACGCAGTGGTCGAGCGCGGCTTCCAGCGTGCCCTTGCCGACATGGACGGCCAGAGCGCCCCCAGCAAGCCACTCCCCGTCGTCGCCGGCAGCGAAGAGTTCTGGCTGACCCACCTCGTGCACGACGCCGGCCCCGCCATCACCAAGCCGGTCGGCGTGGGCGACCGCATCACCATCAGCTCGAACGGCCGCGAGCGCGTCCTCAACGTCGTCACCATCGACAAGCTCGACAGCCAGGTGCTGTCGATCTCGTCGGAGCGGCCGACGCCACTTTTGCTGGTCACGTGCCGCGATGTTGCGGAACCCGAGGCCCGCCCAGTGCGGTTCTTGATCGAAGCCGGCGATGAGCTTCCCGCGCTGTCGTCCGCAAAGGCCGCCCGCGTCCTCTAAGTCCTTTGCCCTAGCTTCCGCTGACCGTGTCAGGCCGCGTCAGAGCGACTGACGTATTGCCTTCACGCAGGTTCCCCATGGTATGGTCGCCCCAATCGAGGGGACCAACGCGCCGGCGACGACCGGCCGTTACGCTTGCCAATTGGGGGGAAGTTCAAGCCATGCGTCTCAACCCGCCGACCATCACCATCTTCCTCATCTCGCTGACGCTGGCCATCCTCGCCCTCATTACTAAGCTGGGCTTCGTCGGCGTCCCGCGCTACCTGCCACACCAGGAGTTCTGGTTGGCGATCACCGCCTACATCACGCTGATGGTCGGCAACCTCGTGCGCGGCGTCTGAGGCGCGGCCAACCGCGTCGCTTGCCGATCACCACGGGATCGGTGCCTTGTCGCGGAAGAACCCACCCGTCGGACCAGTATCGGGTAGCGTCGCCAGCCACACTGCGGTCTCCGCCGCCTTGTCGACGGGGCGCGTGGCATTGGGGCCGCCCATTTCGGTGCGCACCCATCCAGGACACATGGCGTTGACCTTGATCGGCGCCGGACCGAGTTCTGCTGCCGTCACGCGCGTCAATGCGTTGAGCGCCGCCTTGGACATCCGGTAGGCGGGAAAGCCCGCACCCATCTCCGCCAGCTGTCCGGCGCCCGACGACAAGTTTACCACTCGCCCGTAGCCGCCCCTTTGCATGATCGGCACCACCGCCTGGATCATGCGTAGCGGCCCGATCGTATTGGTGAGGTAAGTCTCGATCGCAACATCGGGCGAGACCTCGAGCACGCTCGTCTCCTCGACCGTAAAGCCCTCGCGCAGAATACCGGCGTTGTTGACCAGAACGTCGATGCGGCCGAACAGGCGCAGCACCTCATCGACCGCCGCCCGGATGCTAGCCTCGTCGTTGACGTCGAGTGCCACGGCCGGCGGCTCGAGCCCCTCGGAGGCGAGCTTGGCCGCCGCCTCGCGCCCCTTGCCGATGTCGCGCGAAGCCAGCACCGCCATCAACCCCGCGCGCGACAACTGCTTGACGATCTCCAGCCCGATGCCGCGGTTGGCGCCCGTGACCAGAGCAATACGTGTTTCGGCCATGGGGTCTCCTTAGGGCTGCCGCGCCGCGCTTTTGTTATGGATGCGACACTAACTGCTTCATGGCCGCCCCGAGAAGACAAAGAATGCACCCAGCGCAATGAAAGCGAAGCCGATCACCTGGTTGAGGCCGATCGGCTCCTTCAGATAGAGCACCGAGAAGATCGCGAACACCGACAGCGTCAGCACTTCCTGGATAGTCTTTAGCTCGGCCGCCGAATAAACCGCGTTGCCGTAGCGATTGGCGGGCACGGCGAGGCAGTATTCGAAGAAGGCGATGAGCCAGGAGACGATGATGACGAGGAGCAGCGGCTGCTCCTTGAAGCGCAAGTGCCCATACCAGGCGAAGGTCATGAAGACGTTGGAAAGCGACAGAAGCACGATAGGCATGACTTGCGGCGGCATCGTCAGGGACATTGCGGTCGGGCTCCTGTGGCTCAAGCGCCGGAGTAAAACGGAGCGGTCATCGCCTGTCGAGCTGCCGCAAAATCATTGGAGAGACGTGAAGATCGTGGCCCGGCGGGTTGGGTTGCAGGACCGCGGGGCATGCCCCACCTTCTTTCGATTGGCCACCACGAGAGGTCAATGACACGACTCCTCACGCCGCAGATCGGTCGCCGCCATGTTATGCGCGGCCTCGCGGCCGTCACCACCGCCGCTCTGGTACCAAAAGTGGGCAACGCACTGGAGGCGGGCCAACGCGTCGCCACGCCTGCGCAGACCGAAGGTCCATTCTACCCAACCGACTGGGGCGGCGATGTCGACAACGACCTCGTACGTGTCATCGGCGAGGAAGCGCTGGCCCAGGGGCGGATCACGCACATCCTCGGCCGCGTGCTCGATACGTCAGGTGCCCCGATTCCCGGTGCTGAAATCGAGATCTGGCAGTGCGATGCGAGCGGCATCTACCGGCATCCGCGCGACGCGCACTGGTTCCGCGAGCGCGATGGCAGCTTCCAGGGCCGCGGCCGCGCCACGGCCGATGCGCAGGGCGCCTACGCGTTCCGCACGATCAAGCCGGTTGCCTACCCGGATCGCACACCGCACATCCACTTCGCCATCACGGCGCCGGGGCGCGAGCCGCTGATCACGCAAATGTACGTCGCCGGCGAAGCGCAGAACGAGCGCGACGGCATCCTCAATGGCATCCGCGACAAGCGCCAGCGCGACAGCGTTATCGTAACCCTGCAGCCGGGCGAACGCCTCGAGCCGTCGGCGCTCATGGGTACCTTCGATATCGTTGTCGCTGGCTGACGCTAGGCGCACGGCGGCAGCGGCGCCGACACAAATGAGCTCCGACGACGTCATCTATCAGTGCAGGTGTCCAAGTGCGAAGATCGCGTGCGATGGGGCCACTGTCTGGGGTGCCTCGCGCTATGCAAACGAGATTGGCTTCGTTCTGCCATTCCGATAATACTCCGTATACTGACTATTTACCGGCTCACGATGTCGAATTTTACCCGCGGAACCCAGAAACTCCGCACTAACCTGTGACATTGCTATTGACCGCTGCAGCTAACTTTAGGCGCAGCGCTTACTCGGCAGACTACGGGCGCAAGGGGTGGTGCGTGAGTGCAACACGCAGCACCGCATTTCCCCATCAGTCACTGGATTTTCTAGACACCTCTAATCTTGGGAAGCACCCTCCTGCATCCCGCTCAGTTTGAAGAGTTTGGGGAGCCTATAGTCAGTTCTGCGTTGAGGCTCATGTTTGCGTCATTTGCCGTAGTCCGCGGCCGTTTAGCGGCCTTCGAACAAAGGCATCCGCTTCGTGTGGCGGGTGTCCTCCTGCTCATCATTGCGATTGCTGTTCTCTCGGGCGCCTATCGCAAACCGATAGCCACACCGGGTGGCTGCCCGCCCGCATTCCGGATTGCACACAACCTTCTCGAGCATGGCACGTTCAGCAGGCAACAACCTGCAGGCGCGGGCGCTCAAGTGATGAGCGAGCGACCTATGCCTCCGGCCTACCCTGCTCTCATTGCCACTTTGGCGAAGGCTGATCCGCGGATTGCACAAGGTGTCGACTGCGCCGGTCTTTCGCTGTCCGAGCACCCGTCCGGTCGAAATTTTGAAACCCTGCGCATACTCCAGGCCGTCGCCGGAATCGGCATTCTCATTCTCGTATACCACCTTACCCTCGCTCTTATGGGCGTCCGTACGATCGCCATGGCGAGCGTCGTCCTCTATGTGATCGGTGGCAAACTGGGAGAGTTTTCACGCATCATCGAGCCAGACAATTTTCGAAACTTCGCGACGTTTCTGTCGCTCTATCTACTCGTTCTCGCTTACCGCAGAGAAAAGACGGCGTTGTTTGGCTTCGCGGGCGCAAGCCTCGGCACCGCCGCGCTCTTTTACCCCATTCTAGCGATGCCGATCGTCGCCCTGCCGCTGACGCTGACGGCTATCCAGTCGATGGCGCTAGACAAAATGCCGGCGAGATCGCATCACGATGCGTGGCGGCTCGGCGCGTTTGCGCTTGGTGGGTTTATCGTCGTCGCCCCTTGGATGGCGCGGAATCTCTATCTCTTCGGCGATCCGATGCTGGCGGATCAGTCGGAAGGGCTGCTGCTGTCTTTTCGCGTCGCTTATAACGCTATGCCGCTGTCGGATTGGCCGATCGCCGCCCTAAGCTGGGTGCCGAGCTACGGCAATGTGATTGCCGGGTTCATTTTCGGTGAGGCGGC
>DATBSP010000010.1:0-6206 GCA_036559705.1 Hyphomicrobium sp. | reverse complement strand
TGCTCCACGGCCTCATCGGGAGAGCCCTGAAACGGCTCGCGCGCGCCGCGTGCGGCAACTTCGGATGAGTCCCAGTAAATCTGCGCGGTGCCGGTGCGGTCGCCAGCACGCAGCTCAAAATAGGTTCCGGGCAAAAGTTTGCGGATACCCCGATAGATGGTGTGGGGGGCGGGGATGTAGTTAAAACGCAGGAAAAGACAGAGGGCATCGCGGTCGATCTGACCCTGCCAGTCAGGATGCTTTTGGAGTGCAGCCAACTCGGAAGCGAACAGAAAGGTCTTTCCTGCCCAACCGAAGTAGAGGGGCTTCTCCCCCAGACGGTCGCGCGCCAGTGTTAGGGTGCGCTCCCTCTTGTCCCAAAGTCCAAATGCAAACATGCCAACGCAACGTTGGAGCGCTTGTCGAATGCCCCATGCCGCAATGGCCGCGAGCAGCACCTCGGTATCGCAATGGCCGCGCCATTCCGGCGCCATGCCCGCGCCATCCAGCTCGGCGCGCAGCTCGGCGTGATTGTAAATTTCGCCGTTGAAGGTGATGACCCAACGCCCGCAGCTGCTCACCATTGGTTGGTGGCCGGCCGGCGACAGGTCGACGATGGAAAGCCGCCGGTGGCCGAAGGACAGCCCCGCGTCTGCGTCGACCCAGATTCCGCTGTCGTCGGGACCACGCCGTGCAATTGCATCCGCCATGCGGCCCGCGGTGGCACCTCTATGCTCCGCACTTCCGCCGCCGCCGATAAATCCCACGATGCCGCACATTCTCTAGCTCGCTGTTGACCTCAGGCAGCGGCCGGCGACACTTGCGGCGTCCATCACTGCTATGAACTGAAATCCGGACGGGGCGATCAAAGTCCACACGGTCGGCAGATCCGGCGGTCTTCCTACGTCTGTCATCACTCAGTTATCCGCGCCGATCGCCAGAATCACAAGGGTGTCGACGCTGAGAGCGCAACCGGCCCGAGAGATGGTCTAATAGACGCGGTATCAGCTTGACACCAGCACTTCAATCACTTAGCGGCGGCGGGCGGTACTGCCCGGCGGCATCGAGACGCGGGCGCGACGACCCAACGCGGGGACTATGACATATGCGTGTGCTGGTCACCGGCGCCGCCGGCTTCATCGGTTACCATACCGCTAAGGTGCTGCTCGACCGCGGCAATGAGGTTATCGGGCTCGACAATCTCAATACCTACTACGACGTAAAACTAAAGGGGGACCGGCTCTCCCAGCTTCAGGGGCGCCAGGGCTTCACCTTCCACAAACTGGACCTCGCCGACCGTGCTGGTATGGAGCGGCTGTTCGCCGAGGGGCGTCCACAGCGGGTCATTCACCTCGCCGCTCAGGCCGGGGTTCGCTACGGGATGGAAAACCCGCATACCTACGTCGACGCCAACATCGTCGGCACGCTGCACGTGCTGGAGGGCTGTCGCCACGCCGGCGTCGAGCATCTCGTCTTTGCGTCGTCGAGCTCGGTCTACGGCGCCAACACCATGATGCCCTTCAGCGTGCATCAGAACGTCGACCATCCCTTGAGCATCTACGCCGCCTCCAAGAAGGCAAACGAGCTCATGGCCCACTCTTACGCGCATCTCTTCCGCCTGCCGGTGACGGGACTGCGCTTCTTCACGGTGTACGGACCGTGGGGGCGGCCCGACATGGCGTTGTTCAAGTTCACGCGCAACATTCTCGCCGGCGAGCCGATCGATGTGTTCAACAACGGTCACCACGCGCGCGACTTCACCTACATCGACGATGTGGTCGAGGGGGTGCTGCGCACCGCCGACCGCATCGCGCCGCCCAACCCCACATGGGACAGCGCGCACCCCGATCCGGCGACGTCGTCGGCGCCCTACCGGATCTACAACATCGGCAATCACCAGCCGGTCGCGCTGATGCACTTCATCGGCGTCTTGGAAAGGGCGCTGGGGCGCGAGGCCAAGAAGAATTTCCTCCCCATGCAACCGGGAGACGTGCCGGCGACTTGCGCCGATGTCGACGATCTTGTGGCCGACGTGGGCTTTGCGCCGGCAACGCCCATCGAGGACGGCGTCGCCCGCTTCGTTAAGTGGTATCGCGACTATTATGGCGCGTGAGCGTTACTAGCGACACGCGGAGGCCCGCATGAAAACGATCCTGGTGACCGGTGCGCTTGGCCAGATCGGCTCCGAGCTCGTGCCGGCGCTGCGTCAGCGCTGCGGCGCCGACAATGTCATTGCCACTGACCTGAAAGTTTTGCCGCCGAGCGGTGCGGCCGCGATTGCACCCTACGATCACCTCGATTGCACTGACGCCAATCAAATGCACGAGGCGGTGCGCCGCTACGATGTCGGCAGCATCTATCATCTCGCCGCGCTGCTTTCGGCGTCCGCCGAGGCGGCCCCGCAGCTGGCGTGGTCCGTCAACATGAGCGGCCTGTATAATGTGCTGGAGGTGGCACGCGGCTACGGCTGCCAAGTGTTTTTCCCGAGCTCCATAGGCGCGTTCGGTCCCGAGACGCAGCGCGATGCGACCCCGCAAGTGGCGGTGCAACGGCCGACGACCATCTACGGTGTGACCAAGGTGGCCGGCGAGCTCTTGTGCGACTACTACGCCGCGCGCTTCGGCATCGACACGCGCGGGTTGCGCTTGCCCGGCCTCATCTCGTACGTGGCTGCCCCGGGTGGCGGCACCACCGACTACGCGGTGGAGATGTTTTATCACGCCCTTCGCTATGGCCGTTACACGTGTTTCTTGTCGGCCGACACGCGCCTCGACATGGCCTACATGCCGGATGCCATCGCGGGCATGATCAATCTCATGGCGGCCGATCCCGCGCGCCTGCGCTACCGCAACGCCTATAATATCACGGCGATGAGCGTCACGCCGGAGGAGATCGCCGCCGCCATCCGCAAGCACTTACCGGGGTTCGAGATCGATTACGACATCGATCCCGTGCGCCAGGCCATCGCCGACAGCTGGCCGCGCTCGCTCGACGACACCGCCGCGCACGCCGACTGGGATTGGAAGCCGCGCTTTGATCTCGCCGCCATGACGCAAGACATGCTCGCGCGCCTGAAAGAGAAGCTGAAAGTCGCGCGCCGCCGCGAGCGCTAAGGCCGGAGACCGACATGCCGACCGACCGATTGACTCCGTTGCTGCAGACAAGGCTCGATGAGTTGCGCACGACCGGCCGCTTGAAGGGCGCCGAAGCCGTCAGCGTCGGCGTGCTGCCTCCGGCTGACGGCAAGGGGCCGCGCTTCCTTATTGAAGGGCACGGCCAGCGCCCATTCCTGCGCATGAACTCGAACAGTTACCTCGGGATGTCGTTCGCAACGCGCGTCATGGAGGCAGAGGAGGGGGCGGTGCGCCGCTACGGCATCGGCCCGGGCGCGGTGCGCTTCATTAGCGGCACGTGGGCGCCGCACGTGAAACTCGAGGCACGGCTCGCGGCCTTTCACGGACGTGAAGCGGGGATGTTGTTCAGCTCCGCCTACGCAACCGTCATGGGCGTGCTGCCGCCCCTCATTACCGACAAGACGGCGGTGATCAGCGACGCCCTCAATCACAACTCCATTATCAACGCCATCTCGCTGTCGCGCCCGGCCGAGAAGCGCATCTATGCGCATCTCGACTATGACGCGCTGGAGCGACACCTGGCGAGCCTGTCGAAAGCATGCGCGCGTGCCGTCGTTGTTACCGACGGGGTCTTCAGCATGCGCGGCGATCATGCCGATCTCGGCAAGATCATGCAGATCGCTGCCAAGTACGACGCCAGCTACGCAGAGAACGTCATCGTCGTCGCGGACGATTCGCACGGCGTCGGCGGGTTTGGCGCGACGGGCCGCGGCACCGAGGAGATCGTGGGCACGAAGGTAGACGTCCTCATCGGCACGCTCGGCAAGGCGTTTGGCGTCAACGGCGGCTATGTGGTCGCGGCGCAGCCGGTCGTCGGCTTTCTGCGCGAGACATCGCCGTTCTACATTTACTCGAACCCGATCACACCCGGCGAAGCGGAGGCCGCGTGTGTGGCGGTCGATCGCGTCGACGGCGAGGAGGGGCGCGCGCTCCTCGCCCATCTGCGAGCAATGACGCAGCGATTCCGCGACGGGCTGCGCAAGCTCGGTCTTGAAACGGTCGAGGGCCAGCATCCAGTGGCGCCGCTGCTGGTGCGCGACACCACCCGCACGGCTAAACTCGTCGCGCACCTGCGCGCCAGCGGCATCCTCGCCACCGGCCTCGCGTTTCCCGTCGTGCCGAAGGGCGAGGAGGAGATCCGCTTCCAGATATCAGCAGATCACACCACGGCTGATATCGACGAAGCGCTCGGTGTGCTGGCACAGTTTCGTGGCTAGAGGGGACGTCATGAAGTGGAAGGATGCAACGCGATTCGAGTTCCGCCGCTTCGGCGAGGACTTCAGCGTCATGCGCGATCGCTTCGCCGCGCTCGGCAAAGCCGACAAGCAGCCCGCCAGCCGCGAGACCTACATCGTGACGCGTCTAAACATTGAGGCGAACGTCAAGATCCGCGGCGGGCGTCTACAGGTGAAAATCTTGCGCGGCCGGCTGCAGATGCTCGAGGAGTGGGCGCGCCCGCTGAACGCCGAGTTTCCTGTATCGGTCGACGATGTCGAAGGCATCGTCATTCCGGCGCTGGGTCTCGACCTCGAGATTGGCAGTGGCGGCGCGCTGACCGAAGGCGCGTTGTTGGCGGTCGTGTCGGCCCAGCATGCGTTGGCCACCGTCAAGGTCGACAAGCAGCGCACGCTTTATGGTCTGGGCAACTGTACTGCGGAGTTTTGCGAGCTTCGTATCGGCAACGACAAGCTGCACACCATTGCTATTGAGACGCCGGATGCGGAGGCGGCCCATGCCGTGCTGAACAAGGTCGGCCTCGCCGATGCGCAGAACGAAAGCTATGCCGCGTTCCTGCAGGGCCGACTTTTCCGAAGCGTCACTCGAAGCTAGTTGCCGCGCAGCAATTGACCGCGCAGTTCGCCCTTGGGGGCACCGGCGGTGCGGATGACGATCCCCCACTCGCCAGCGAGCAAACCCTCGCCCTGCTTGTCCGAAAGGATGGCTGATCCTTCAAATGGGCTATCGATGGTCTGGATGCGCACGAAACCGCGGCGAGGGCCGTCCGGCGCGCCGTGGAAACTCGCGGATGTCGCGTACGTCGCGACGTCCTTATACGAGCCGCTCCATGTGAACTTTTTGCTGTTAGTGTCATAATCGGCGATGACGTTACCCGAAGCCTTGCTGCCGGTGCCTGCGACGGGCAACAGATCGGCCTTAAAGCGCAGAGTTTCTGCGAAGGCCGGCGCGCCGGCACCGGCAATTGCCAACGCCAGACCGAATATTACTGAGCGAAAGGCGGCTGCGGACATCGATCGTCCCTCCCATCGGGCGGCATCACTGCCCAAATTTCACAGCCTTTTTTTGCCCCGACTGTGGCGGCGCCAATTATGCATGCCACCGCTGGCGGCGAAAGCCCGCACTAGCGGACCTTGGGGGCTGGCCCCGACGGCGATTTGGCGCTAAGTGCACAGCAGCGAATTTGGTGCCTTCCCCGACGAGAGGTTCCCCATGACAGAAGAGCTTTCAAAAATCGCCGAGGCGCTGGTTGCTCCCGGCAAAGGCATCCTTGCTGCCGACGAGAGCTCCGGCACGATCAAGAAGCGCTTTGACTCTATCGGCGTCACCTCGACGGAGGACACGCGCCGCGACTATCGCGAAATGCTGTTCCGTGCCGGCGAAGGGATGAAGAACTACGTCTCCGGGGTCATTCTCTATGACGAGACGATCCGCCAGAAGGCAAAGGACGGCACGCCGTTGGTCGACGTCATGAAGGCCGCTGGTTCGATACCCGGTATAAAGGTCGACTCGGGCGCGAAGCCGCTGGCCGGCCCGCACGACAAAATCGAAACGGTGACGGAAGGTCTCGACGGTCTGCGCGAACGCCTCGCCGAATACCATAAGCTCGGTGCCCGATTTGCGAAGTGGCGGGCCGTCATCACCATCGCCGATGGTACGCCGACGTGGAACTGCATCAAGGCCAACACGCATGCGCTCGCCCGCTACGCCGCCCTATGCCAGGAGGCCGGCATCGTTCCGATCGTCGAGCCGGAGGTGCTGATGGACGGAGCGCATTCGGGCCACACCATCGAGCACTGCTACGAGGTTACCGAGTGGACGCAACGCACAGTGTTCCGCGAGCTGTATGACGCGCGC
>DATBSP010000009.1:0-3890 GCA_036559705.1 Hyphomicrobium sp. | reverse complement strand
AGGACCGCACTGGGCGCGCCGCTGTTTCTCACCGAGGGCGTCGCGCATGTCGCGCAGCCGGAAACCTCGCTCGCACGGTTGCGAGAGACGCTACTCGGCCGCGATGCCGTCAGCCTGGCGGCCCTGCATGTGATGACCGGGTTGACGGGCTCGGCGCTGCTCGCTCTCGCCGTGGCGCAAGGGCGGCTGACGCCGGAAGCGGCGTGGGAGGCCGCCCGTGTCGATGAGGATTGGCAGATCAGCAAATGGGGCCAGGATGCGGAAGCCGCCGAGCGCCGCAAGAACAGGTGGCGCGATTTCGCGGCGGCGACGCGGGCTCTCGCGCTAACCCAGGATCGCTTTCCAAAGTAGACGAAGACTTAAGGCACGGCGGCGTCGCTCGCCGACTGCACGGGCTTCAGGCAATTGGCGGGCACGCTGGCTTTGAGCGCAGCCTCTAGATTGGGCAGCGGCCCGATATTCCGCGCCCGCGGGCTGCCTTGGCGTGCGCCGGTGCGGACCAAGAGATCGCGCATTTCGAGCGGCGTCGCGGGCGGCAAGCCGCATGCCTTGCGCACGCTCTGGATGACGAGCACGGTGCCGGCCACGATCGGCGTCGCGCTCGACGTCCCGTTGAACGACATGGTGTAATAGCGGCGCACGTCGTTGGTCGGGTTATAGGCATCGCCATAGCCGGTGGTGGCGACGTTCTCGCCCCAGCCCTGCACGTCGACGCGCGAGCCGTAGCTGGAGAAGCTCAGCGTGCTCCGGTCGGTCGATGAGCCGGCGCCGACGATAATGGCTTGCGAGTCGCGCTTGCTGCGATCGAAGGCTCCAAAGCACGTGTCGCGGTCGAGATTGACGGCGCCATTGCCGGCCGCCGCCGCGACGACGATGCCCTTGGCGGTCGCCGCCGAGACGGCGTCGAACATGTCCTGGTAGTATTCTAGGGGCCCGTAATCCTCGAGCCCGCAGACCGGAGCCTGCTGCTCGATGACGATAACGTCGCCAGCCATAAGCTTGTTCATGGCGATGCCGACAGCCCGCGCCGGCTGATAGCCCAATTCCTTCGAGCTTGCCGCGGCAACATAGGCCAAGGCGCCCGGCGCGATGCCGGTGACGCCAAAACTGTTCGGCAGGCTCGAGAGAACGCCGAGCACGGCCGTGCCATGCTCGGGGCCGCCGAAGCGATCGGGCGTCAGCTCGGTGTCGAGCGCCCGCAGCGAGGAGATGCGTAGATCCTCGTGCGTCAGGGTCCAGTCATATTCGACATCGGCGAAGGACATGCCTCTTCCGTCGCTGCCCTTGACGTTGGGGATGGGGCCGATGCCGGGAGGCGCCTTGCCCTTGTAGGTTTGCCACGGCGTGAGGTTCGGCGAGGACGCGCGCGCCGCGTCGCCCTCGGGCAGCGGGTCGGCGGCTTTAGGTATGCTGTAGATCGGCGGCGGAGCTGGACTGAGCGCCGGCCGCGCATATTCGACGAAAGGCAGCGTGTTGAGGTTGTTGGCGACCTCGGCGGCGCTCGCCGTCGGCGGCAGCGTGATGACGAAATAGAGGCTGAGATCGGCGAGCTCACGCCCGGAGCGGCGCTGGCCTTCGCTGCGGTCCCGCTCGAGTTCCTCCGGCGGCGCCTCGAATAGCGGCGTCAGAGCCGTCTCGGTGACGCCCGCCTGGCGCAGCACGTTATTGAGCAGATTGGCTTGCCCGCTGCGCATGCCGGTCAGCTTCTGGTTGGCAACCCTGACCTTCTCCCCCTCGCGGAACTTCACCACCACCTGGTTGGTGTCAGGCTGGGCGCGCAGCTCGGACAGATCGAGCTTCCGGCCGGCGCTGCGAACATTGGGCGTGTCCTGCGCCATGGCGTCGGGCGCGGCGCCAATAAGCAGCAAGGTGACAAGCGCGCAGATCGAGGCTTTCGCGACATCACAGGTCTGCATGGAAGTCACCAGGCCACAATTATTGGAGAAGCGGCGACAATAGACCAGGGACGGGAGCCGGTCCACGCAAGGGATAAGCAGGGGCAGGCCAGAATGCGACGCCATTTGCGTCCCTTTGGGCCCATGCTATTCACCGTCTGGGGCCCGTCACATGGGGAGCGGATATGAAGGAAGTCCTGGAAGAGCTTGAAATCCGCCGCGACAGGGCGCGGGCCGGGGGCGGAACCGCCCGCATCGAGGCCCAGCACAAGCGCGGCAAGCTCACGGCGCGCGAGCGCCTCGACCTCCTGCTTGACGAAGGCTCCTTCGAGGAGTTCGACATGTATGTCGAGCACCGCTGCATCGATTTCGGCATGGATAAGACGCATGTCCCCGGCGATGGCGTGGTCACCGGCTGGGGCACCATCAACGGGCGGATCACCTATGTCTTCGCCAAGGACTTCACCGTGTTCGGCGGCTCGCTATCGGAGGCGCACGCCAACAAGATGATCAAGATCCAGGACATGGCGCTGCAAAACCGCGCGCCGATCATTGGCCTGTTCGACGCGGGCGGCGCGCGCATCCAAGAAGGCGTGGCGGCGCTGGGCGGCTATGGCGAAGTGTTCCTGCGGAACGTTCTCGCGAGCGGCGTCATCCCGCAGATCAGCGTGATCATGGGGCCGTGCGCCGGCGGCGACGTCTATTCGCCGGCCATGACCGACTTCATCTTCATGGTCAAAGACACTTCCTACATGTTCGTCACCGGCCCCGACGTGGTGAAGACGGTGACCAAGGAGGAGGTGACCGCCGAGCAGCTCGGCGGGGCGATCGTGCATACGACGAAGTCGTCGATCGCCGACGGTGCCTACGATAACGATGTCGAGGTGCTGCTGCAGATGCGGCGGCTGATGGACTTTCTGCCGTCGAGCAATCTCTCAGGCGTGCCCGAGCTGCCGACCCGCGATCCCTGGGACCGCGAGGAGGTCTCGCTCGATACGCTGATCCCCAACAATGCCAACACGCCTTACGACATGAAGGAGCTGATCCATAAGGTCGTCGACGAGGGCGACTTCTTCGAGATCCAGGAAACCTTCGCGCGCAACATCGTGACCGGCTTCGCCCGCATGGAAGGCCGCACCATCGGCATCGTTGCCAACCAGCCGATGTTCCTGGCCGGCGTGCTCGACAGCGACGCATCGCGCAAAGGCGCGCGCTTCGTCCGCTTCTGCGACTGCTTCAATGTCCCGATCGTCACCTTCGTCGACGTGCCCGGCTTCCTGCCCGGCACCGACCAGGAATATGGCGGGCTGATCAAGCACGGCGCGAAGCTGCTGTTCGCCTTCACCGAGGCGACGGTGCCGAAGGTCACCGTCATCACCCGCAAGGCCTATGGCGGCGCCTACGACGTTATGTCGTCGAAGCATATCCGCGGCGACGTGAACTATGCCTGGCCGTCGGCCGAGATCGCGGTGATGGGGGCGAAGGGCGCGGTCGAGATCCTCTATCGCGCCGAGCTGTCGGACCCCGCCAAGATCAAGAAGCGCATCGACGAATATCAGGCGCGCTTCGCCAATCCGTTCGTGGCGGCGGAGCGGGGCTATATCGACGAGGTGATCCTGCCGCGCGGCACGCGCAAGCGCGTCGCGAGGGCGCTACAGATGCTGCGCAACAAGCAGCTCGAGAACCCGTGGAAGAAGCACGACAACATCCCGCTGTGATGTTCTCTCTGGTGGCTCTCGTACTTCTGCGCGCTGCTGAGAGCGCGCAAGCTCAGCAAAGCGGTTGCCAAGGGAGAAATTCGTCCAGGCTGGGATCACTTTGATCTGGGGGCGTTCAAGTATTGCTGAAACTATACTGTAGAAAAAACGTTGTTAAAGTTGGCTATGCCAAAATGTTGTGACAGAAATATTTAATTCAGTGCTTGTATATATCCCACGAAAGGCGTACGTAATAAGAACGATTTGAATGGTTGTCATTCAAAATATAAGTATTATC
>DATBSP010000008.1:0-3234 GCA_036559705.1 Hyphomicrobium sp. | reverse complement strand
TCACGCCGGCACGAAGCGCGATGGGAAGCGCATCCTCGCCGATGGCGGGCGCGTGCTCGGCGTCACGGCGCGCGGAGCAACGGTTGCAGAAGCGCAAGAACGCGCTTACGCGGCGGTGGACAAGATCGATTGGCCGGGCGGTTTTTGCCGCCGCGACATTGGCTGGCGCGCAATCGGTAGCAACTAGGATTCTCGTCTCGCGACCAAGCGATAGCGGCGCAGCTTCTCCTCTTCATCGCTCAGTGTCAACTCAAGTACTAGCTCCGCAGCCGCAGCCTTCTGGGGCAGGAAAATCCAGACGATGAGCCTTGCCTCGTCGTTTCCCAGGCGCGAGTCCAAGGCGATGTCGAGCGGGATCGAGGTCGATCTCTTGTCGTTGGATGGATCGGACCAAACCTGGAAGTCACCCTCATTGGTGCTGACCGAACTGATCGGCGCCATCAGCCGAGCCGAGCGCGGCTTGACGCGGCGGAGCGAAACCGCGGAGAGAACTTGCGGCGAGCGGTTGGTCATGGTGATGGTCGCCTGATACCAGCCGTCGCGTAAGCGCTTGGCGCTTGCCTGAATGACCAGTTGAACCGGGCGTTGCGTCGCGCTGAAATAGATTTCGAGCGCCAGCAGCGAGACGAGCAGCGTCAGGATGCCGGCGAGGATCAGGTCGGTTGCGAAGGGAGAGAGATTCATATGTATTCTACAGAATTAACCTGCGCCTTTTTCTGCCATGGTTTGGTGCGATAGGAGAAAAAATGATCAAGCTAATATCTCGCATCTTGCTCGCGGCCGCCTGTTTGCTCGTTTTCGAACCGGCGCATTCAGCTCCCCTCGTGCCAGGAATGAACTATCCTGCTTCGCCGGTGCTGCCTGCCAAAATCTTCAAGCGCGGACGTCCGCCTATCTATCCCTATTATTATTCTCCCGGGCGCCCCGGCGGCTATAGCTTCTATTTCGGCTTCGTGCCCTATCGGAAGGGCGACTACGAAACGCAGGCCCTGCAGCGCGCCTATCCGCAGACCAATTGGCCGCCCAGCATGCAAGGCTGGACACCGCGCACAGGGTTTTAGCCCTTTCCTGACAGAGACTTGCCTGACCGTCTTGCGCGTGCGACTGCTAGCGCGCTCGAAGGGATAGGGTGGGGGTTGCGTCGATGCTCGGCTGGCGGCGTTTTGTGTTGGCGGTGGTGGGCGGCTTCGGCGCCATCATCGCTTGCCTCGCGATCTTCATCGTGCTGATGAACCCTTACGGCAATCTGCCGAAGCTCCTGTTCAGCGAGCATGCCATCACCGACATCAATCAGCGGTTTCAATATCCTTCGCTGATTCGCTCCGGCCGATACGATTCGATCGTGGTGGGTGCGTCGGATGCGCGGCTGCTCCGGCCCGAATTCCTCGACGACGCTTTCGGCGGACATTTCGCCAATCTCTCGATGAATGCGGGGCTGGCTTGGGAGCAATACAGACTCGTCGATCTCTATCTCCGCCAGCCAGGCACTCCCCGCATGTTGCTGATGGGGCTCGACCATGTGTGGTGCGACGAGGACGCCGCCGAGCAGCGCGTCACGTTTCGCGGCTTTCCAGAGTGGATGTATGACGACAATCGGTGGAACGATCTCGGTTACATGCTGAACCAGCAGACGGTCGAGATCAGCGGCAGGCGCCTCGCCGTCGCCGCTGGACTTAAATCCGCGCGGTTCCCCGACGGCTATGAAGTGTTCACACCGCCGGAGAATGCGTATGACAAGGTCAAGGTCAGGAACAAGCTCTGGGGCAAAGAGGGCCCGCACCCGATCGAGGCGGTCACGCCACCATATGTGCCCTCCGACGCCGAGCGCGCCTCGTGGCAATTTCCCGCGCTCCCCTGGCTCGACGAGATCCTGACCAGGTTCCCGGGGCGCGTGGTGCTTGCCTTTATGCCGGCGCATGTCTCGGCGCAAGCCGTGCCCGGCTCGGCGAAGGCGGCGCGCGCTGAAGAATGCAAGGCGCGCATCGCGGAGATGGCAAAGCGCCACGAGGCGGCCCTCGTCGATTTCAACATCAATTCGAAGATTACTTCGAATGACGACAATTATTGGGACCGGCTGCATTATCGCGAGCCGATTGCGGACCGTATCGTTGCGGATCTTGCCGAGGCGCTAACCACCGGCAAAGACGATCCGAACGGCGATTGGCGGGTTCTGGTTCCCCCGGCGCCCTCGCCTCTTCCCTCGAGCATCTGATGCGATAATCCCAGATGCTCTTTCACAGCCAGGGATTCGTCCTCCTGTTCCTGCCAATCGCGGTCGCCATCTATTACGCGCTCGCCAAGCGCCAGGAGGCGCGTGAGTGGTGGCTGATCGCGGCGTCGCTGTTCTTCTACGGCTGGTGGGATGTCCGCTTCGTGCCACTCCTGATCGGCCAGACCGTCGTGACCTGGCTGTTGGCGGAACTTGCCGGGCGCAAAGGCTGGCGCTGGCCGCTACAATTCGCGATTGTCGCGAATTTCGCGGTGCTCGGCCTCTTCAAATATCTCGATTTCGGCGCGACCATCTTAGCTGAAGTGAGCGGCCTGCAATTCGCCAAGGCCTCGCTCGTGCTGCCGATCGGCATCAGCTTCTACACGTTCGAGCTCGTGTCCTATCTCGTCGATCGTTTGCGGGGCACGGCGCCGCATTACAACATCAGGGTGTTCAGCCTGTTCATCGCGCTGTTCCCGCATCTGATCGCGGGCCCGATCATGCGGCACAACGAAATCATTCCACAATTCGCCTACGATCCACTCAGGCCCGGACTCTATGAGCGGATCGGGCGCGGGCTGATCCTGTTCTTCATCGGCTTCGTCGAGAAGTTTTTCATTGCCGATCGGCTGGCGGGTCTGGTCGATCCGGTGTTCACCACAGCAACGAGCGCGACGCCCGCCGTCTCTGATGCCGCCTCTGGATCAATCGCGTTTTCGCTCCAGATTCTGTTCGACTTCGTTGCCTATTCCAACATGGCGATGGGCATCGGCTTGCTGCTTGGGCTGATGCTGCCGGTCAATTTCAACGTGCCGTATCGCTCAATCAATCTCCGGGAGTTCTGGCGGCGCTGGCACATGACGCTGTCGCGCTGGATCAGGGATTACATCTATATCCCACTCGGGGGTAGCCGCGAGGGCACGGCTCGCTATATCGCCGCGACGCTGATCACGATGGGGCTGTGCGGGCTTTGGCACGGCGCGGGTTGGACTTTCGTGATCTGGGGGCTAGGTCACGGCATCGGG
>DATBSP010000007.1:0-12550 GCA_036559705.1 Hyphomicrobium sp. | reverse complement strand
GGTTGCCATTGGGTAGGTAGATGCAGCCGACGAGAATGCCGTCGATGGCGGCTTCGATGTAGCGCGCCTGCACATCGTCCGGGTCGCCCGGCAAGGATGTGCGCGTGACGACCGGCTCGGCGCCCTGCGATAGGATGGCGACGCCGTTCCAGGTGCGCTGGCCGCGCCAGACGGCGGCGTAACCCGCCCTGGCCAGCGCGTCGGCCGGGAATGCCGCATCGGTGCACTTCAATTCCTGCAGGCAGACGACGTCCGGCTTCGCCGTTTTTAACCACTGCAGCAGGTTCGGCAGGCGGCGGTTGACGTTGTTGATGTTGAAGGTGGCGAGCTTCATCGGTGGGTCACGGTTCGGCATGCGGGAACCGCCAACACCGGCGGCGGATTAGCCAGCGCAGTCATAGCAGGAGCATATGCCATGCCGCGCGGAGCAACATCGAAGTACACCAGCAAACAGGAGCGCAAGGCCGACCACATCGCCGAAGGTTACGAGAAGCGCGGCGTGGGCAAGAAGGAGGCGGAGCGGCGTGCCTGGGCGACCGTCAACAAGGACGACGGCGGTGGCAAGAACCCCGGCGGCTCGGGTCGCGGCAAGCGGACCGGTCGCCCGGCGGCTCACACGGGCGGCCGCCTCGGCGGCAAAGCGTCCGCTTCGCGCCCGGCAGCCGAACGATCGGCGTCGGCCAAGAAGGCGGCGGCAACGCGCAAGCGCCGCGGGCGCTGATTGCGTGCTGAGCGCCTCTGCATAACGTCAGATGCCACATCATTTGACACAGGACGCGGGCAAGAGGACGCTTATAACGAGGTCCGAGCCCTCGTGAGGCGATTAAAGGTACAGCATGTCCGCTCCGCTGGTCGTATCGATCCCGCATGCGCTTGGCCGCGCGGAAGCCTTGCGGCGCTTGAAATCGGGACTTGAAGGGATGCCGCAAGCCGGCCTCTTGAAGCTCGAGCAACAGGCTTGGGTCGACAACCGCATGAACTTCATGGTGCGCGCGCTGGGGCAGTCGGTGCCCGGCTCACTCGAGGTCGACGATGACACAGTGCGGCTCGAGGTTGTGCTGCCTGGCCTGCTGCTCAAGCTGTGGGAGCCGCTGAAGACGGTGCTGCTCGGTCGCGCCAAGCTGCTGCTCGAAAAGAAATAGGGCCCACCAACCACGGCTGCCGTCGTGGTTCTAGTTTTTGCCGTAGCTGCCAACGCCACCGTCGCCGCCGCGCCCGCCGCCGCCACGACCGCCGCCGAAGCTACCCATCCCGCCGCCACCGCGGATGATGATGTCCATGGCACGCGCGCCGCCGCTGCCGTAGTCGTCGTCTTGCTTCTCATACTTCGGCTTGCTTCGGCGCACGATCTTGGGCGGCGGCGAAGAGTCATTGTCGTCTTTCGACGCTTGACGCTTTTTCTTCTTCTTCGGCTTGTCGTCGTTGTCGTCGGCCTTCTGCGTCTTCGGCTTGCCTAGGTTCAAGCAGACCTTTGGCTCGGCGTCGGGTAGCGATGCCTGCTCGATCGCATCGCGCGTGGTCGCGGGAACCGGCTCGATCTGCGGCGTATTGCTGACGAACGGGAAGGCCGTGTCGAAAGAGGTAGCATCGCGGTCCGGCATATCTCGCCAATTGACCGGCGTGCCGACGGTGCCGTCGCTGGTGACGCGGATGAGCTGGCCCGGCCGATCCAGCACATGGCAGACGTTCTTGGCGGCGGTCACCTCGATGGCGCCCTCGTGCAGCAACAGCCAGGCGCTGTTGTCGGGCAGAATGTAGGTGTCGAAGATGGTGCCGCGCACGGTGATCGAGGCGTTCGGCGTGCGGATGAGATACGTCGGCTTTGCGGCGACGCCGGTGATGAAGCGGAAGGCGCCCTTGGTCAGATCGAGGACGATGGTCCCGGTTTTCTTGTCGCTGTCGTAGACGAACTTGTCGAGCACCATGCGCGCGCCCGGGCCCAGTGCCAGCTTGGTATCGTCGTTCAGCCTAAACTCGCCCTTGCCGTCGTTGCTGACTTCGATGACCTCGTCCTGGCGCACGACGTCGCCGATGGTGAGCTCGCGCTCCTCTTTGTCGAAGTCGGCCTTGACGATGCTGACGATGGTGCGCGCGTCGCCGATCTCGGCGCCGGACCCGGCGCGGGCCGAAAACGCCGCCAGCGGCAGGGCAGCGACGGCCAGCACTGTTGCGGCGATCCAGCGCTTGCGAAGCTGCGGCGCAGCCATGGCAATCTCCGTTAAGTATCTGCTTCGCATGCTATCCCAGGGGGCCTTGACCTCCAACCCGGCGGCACGGCCACACCCTAGGTCGCAATGGTGACGCCCGTGTGGACCACGGGAACCGACAGCGGGCAAAGTGGTTAGTGCCTTGTTCAGCTGAAATGGGCCTGTCATGCCGCGCTACTTCTTCCATGTCCGGTCACCGACCGGTCTCGAGACGGACCCGCAAGGGCTCGACTTCGACAATCTCGATGAGGCGATCGCCGATGCCCGCAAGGCGGGTGCCGAGATCCTGCTCGACCGCGCTGTCGAGGAGAGCCAGACGCATTCGAAGTCGACGTTCGAGATCGTCGATGCGTCGGGGCAGGTCGTGGCCAGGGTGCCGTTCTCCGGCGAGGCGCCGTAACATTGAGCGGAACCTTTCGGCAGCCGTGCCGTTGCAACTCGTCCTGGCGCGCAGAGGAGAAGGGCCGTGGCCCGCATCACCCACGATACGCATGGTACGACCGGCTTCTTGGCAACCCTTGTGCTCACCTGCATCTTTGCCATCGTCGCTAGCGCGCCGTGGATCCCGCGCCGGGACAGCGGCATTGCGGTGGCAACCGACGTTCTAGCTCCGACGAGGGGGGCGACTGTGGCGCCCGCCGCAGCCGTCCGCTGAACATCCAACCGGTTCCTTCTGCGCACCGCGTATCCGCCACACACGTATTGCGAACGTCAGGCAACGCTTGCCGGCGGCGGCAGCATGTGGGCGCGTGGCCTCTACGGCGACTACGACATCGATCCGCAGCAGGGCTACGGTTCAGCCAGAAGACCGACGGCGTGCTGATGGGCGTCGACACCGCTGTCGCTGCTAACGGCAGCGGCAAGTGGCTGTTTGGTCTGTTCGGTGGATATGGCAACTCCGACGTGGATGTGACGGCGACAATCTGGGGCCAAAAACTCCGCCTCGAAGCTAGACCTGACCGGCTGGTCGGCCGGCGGCTACGGTACCTTCTCGGAAAACGGCCGTCCCGGTACCGGCTACTACTTCGATGGTTTCATGAAACTCGACATCCTCGACCATGACATGACCTCGGCCGCCCGCTCGACGTCGGCATCGACCGTCGGTTATGCCGGCACCATTTCGGGCGAGACCGGCTATGGTTTTGCCTTCGGCGGCAATCTCACGCTGCAGCCGGCAGGCACAGCTGAGCTACACGTCGGTCTCCATCACCAACTACACTGACAGCTATGGCATCAAGGTAGGTAACGGAGCTGCCGAGTTACTCATTGGCCGCGCCAGCCTGGACGCGCTCATCCTCGATCGTCTCGAAGATGATGTTCACGACGGGGAAGCTGGTACGGTGCGCCGCTTCCAGCGTCGTGCGCAGGCAGCGGCTCGGCTCGTAGACGGCATTGGGCATGAGTTGATGCTGAGCTTGGCCGTCATGCCGAGGGCTGCGGCCAGTTCCACCGCGCGCACGCGGCAGCGCTGATCAAAGGCGTAGCGGTTGTCGTCGTTGACCCGCGCAAGAACGTCGGCGGCGGGGGCCGTCGGGACCGCGCACCAGCGCCTCATACGCGAAGATCGATCGCTCGCCGACGTCGACGATAGGCTGGAAGGCCATGGAGATGTCGAAGTCGAGACGGGAGGCATGTAGCCTTGGCAGCCGGGTTTCGGGCGTCGACGTCATGCGCTTCTCCAGGTTGGGAAGAAGGCTAGGCGCAAAAACTTACCACCGGGTGATGTGCTGTCGAATTTTGAGCAAGTGCCGCCGCAACCCGATCACTTGGCGGGGAGGAGGACGGCGCGGATCTCGATATCGACCGTTTCGCCGACGAGGAACGCATAAGCCGTCATATTGAAGTCGCTGCGGTTGATGCGCGTCGTGGCACGGAAAGCGCGCGTCCCGCCGTTGCCCGGTGGCTGCAACGTTACATTCAAGACGATGGGCCGCGTGATGCCCTTGATGGTCATATCACCGGTCATCTCGCCGGTAGTTGCCGTCTTCGGGCGTACGCTACGGCTTTTGAAGCGCATTTGCGGGTAGCGGGTGACGTCAAAGAAGTCGGCGCCGCGCAGCTCACTCTGCGCCATCTGGACAGAGGCGCGCAGCGTGCGCGTATCGATAACGGCCTCAACGGTTGTCCTGGCCAGAGCAGCATCGTCGATGTCGGCGGTGCCTTTGACGCTGGTGAAGCGTCCGATCCCGCTCGACAGGGGGAAGTTGTAGGAAAAGCGCACTTCCGCCTGCTTCGGATCGATTAGGTAGGGGGCGGCGTGCGCTGCGCCGGCAACGGTTGAGAAAATAAAGGTGACGAGGACAAAGCGGACGAGGGCCGGCATCATTATTCCAGGCAATCGTGGGTAATCCGCATGCGCGGGGCGGCGTGCTCCGGCCACATCGTGTAGCATGCGGCGTGGCCTCGGTGACACAGTTGGTGGATTAATACTGAGCGCGGCTTGAGTGGCCATGTACGTGCCCGATATTGGGGTCAAAATCCTCGTTAATTTGCTGGAGGGACCGACTGATGCGATTTGCGCCGCCCACCGCTGCCGTGCTGCTGGCGTTCCTGCTGCTAGCGCCGCCTGCGTCGGCGTTCGACGTGCAGAATGGCGGCGGCCAGGCAGGCGGCACGGCCAATCTCGCGCCCGACGCCTCCGAGGTCCCCGGCGTCAGCCTCGACCACGACCTGCGCGCCCAGCTCGGCCTAGCCGACGACAAGGCAGCAGCTGCCGCCAAGTCAGGTCTGCAGTTCGGCGGCGGCGTATACTCCGGCGGCGGAATGAGAAACCCCACCTCGATGGGCTATGACGAGAGCCCGTGGGTGGCGCCGAGACAGCGCCCCGGGGCCAACTAAGCTTCGCACCTAATCCTAGACGCCGGGGTCGAGCCTGGTCCTATATCGCTCCGTCGATTCGACGGAGCGCGCGCATATGGCTGCCACAGAGGTTTGGAGCGGCGACTACCTCTGGCGGCAGCTCGAGGCCGCGCTGCTCAACCCGATCCGCGCCTTTCGGCCGCGCTACCTGCCGTTGCTGATGGTCTATTTCGCCTACGGCGCGCTGGGCCTCATCGCTGTTGCCGAAAGCTTCTGGGTCAAGAAGGCGCTGACGCTTTCCCCGGCGCAGCTTGCCGAGCTCGCCGTTTGGACGACGCTGCCGTGGACCGTGAAGATGGTGTTCGGCGAGCTGGTCGACAGCGTGCCGATCCTCGGCTCGCAGCGGCGCTCCTATGTGTTCATCGGTGCCGCATTCATCGCCGCCGGCATGCTGCTGCTCGCCGGCGCGGCGGGCGGCTGGCTCACCTTCGCCAGCACCGAGAACCTATATCGCCTCGGCGCCTTCGTGACCGTACTCGGAGTCGTCATTCAGGACGTCGCCGCCGACGCCATGAGCACCGAGGTCGTTGATCGCGAGAATGTCGACGGCACGCCGCGCAACAAGGACGAGGTCGATCGCGAGCTCGGCATGGTGCAGGTATTGGGGCGCCTCGCCTTGTCGCTCGGCATATTCGTCGTCGCCGGGCTCGCCGGCTGGATTGCCAGCATCTACACCTACGAGACGGTGTTCCTCGTCGGGCTGATCATCCCGCTGATCTCGGTGAGCGGGGCGCTGCTCATCACGTTGAAGCCGGTGGAGCGGCGGCCGATCGACTGGCGCATTCTCGGCGGCGGTATCGCCTTCGGAGCTTTCGTGCTGACACTTGCCTTGGCCGGCGTGCCGTACAACCAGGAGATCGTGTTCGTCGTGTCGATGGCGGTGGTCTGCGCCATGCTGTGGCGTGTCGTCGGCGCACTCGATGCTGAGACGCAGCGAGCGATCTTCTATGCGTCCGTCATCATCTTCGTGTATCGCGCCATGCCGCTCGCCGGGCAGGGCTACACCTGGTTCACCATCGACGTGCTTGGCTTCGACGAAGCCTTCCAGGGCTTGCTGGCGCAGATCGGTGCCGGGCTGGCGCTCGCCGGCATGTGGCTGTTCTCCGACGCCATCACGCGTCGTTCGGTGGCGCAGGTGTTGCTGTGGCTGACGGTAATTACGAGCGTGCTGTCGCTGCCGGCGTTCGGCCTGACACTGGGACTCGCCAACTGGACCGAAGAAATGTTCGGCTTCGGCGCGCGCACTATCGCCATCATCGACACGGCGACGACCTCGCCGTTCGCGCAGCTCAGCATGATCCCGCTGTTGACCCTCATCGCCATCTACGCGCCGGCCGGGCATCGCGCCACGTGGTTCGCGCTGATGGCCTCGCTGATGAACCTCGCGCTCGTCGCTGGGGCGCTACAGACGAAGTATTTGAATGAAATCTTCGTCGTCGGCCGCGGCGACTACACGAACCTCCCGTACATCGTCGGCATCTGTCTCATTCTCGGATTCATCCTTCCACTGGCGGCGATCTTTGCCTTCGGCCGACGGTTGCAATAGCCGCGTCAATGTCCGGTCAAGGTTTGCAGCCGACACTCCGGCCCCTAAATACTAGAGGGAGGTGACGTCATGAAGCCGACAACCACTTGGATTCTCATCGCCGACGGGGCGCACGCGCGCCTGTTCGCCAACCACGGCCCCGGCAAAGGCATCGAGGCGTTGGAGGCAATCAACGGCGACCACCGGCCCGATAGCGAGCTGGTGCGCGACGGGTTAGGGCGCTCGTTCGAGTCGGCCGGCGACATGCGCCGCGCCATCGAGCCGCGCACCGACCCGCACCGCGAGCTGAAGCGCGATTTCGCCAAGCACCTCGGCAAGATCCTCGATCAGGGCCTCGCCAACAAGTCGTATGACCGCCTCGTCATCGTCGCGCCGCCGCAGGCGCTGGGCGATTTGCGACATGCTCTGTCCGAGCCGGTGAAGCACGCCGTCTACGCCGAACTCGACAAGGACCTCGTCAAGACGCCGACGGCGGAGCTGCCGAGCCACCTCGGCGCCGTCATGCCCATCTGAATACAGACTGTCATCCCGGCGCAGGCTGGGATGACACTTCGGCAGCTGGTTCGGTCGACCCTGTGGCGGGGTGGCACTTGAGCCGCCGCGAGTTCGCCGCTACGGTCGCCGCCATGGTGTGGCGAGTTCAGCGTAAGCATAAGCGCGTTGCGGCGGCCTTGGCGCTGCTCGGCGTGGCGTTCTATGCGCTGCTGCTCCCCGGGCACCTCGCCTCGCAGTTCAACGCGCAGCTCCACAAGGCCGACGTCGGCATGTTCGCCGACGCGATGTGCCTTTCCGGCGACCAGGGTACAAAGCCCATGCCGGCGACGAGCTGCCCGATCTGCAAGGGTCTCGCCGCCTTCCAGATGGCCATGGTCCCGCCGGAACTCGCCGCGCTCCCGGTCATGCCGCATGCTTCGGCCGCCATCGCCGCCCTGCGAGACGACGTGGCCCGGGCATCCATCCCGCCACCGCGCAGCCGCGGCCCACCTCTCCACGCCTGAGTGCTTGCCGCGCGTTGATGGGCCCTAGCAGGCCCCCGCGCGCATACTGGCACTCGTATCGCCTGCCTCGCCGCACGCCTGTCACCTTGCGTGGGTGCGTGCATAAGAGCGTACTCGTGGAGCTTGCGTACATGTTCCGGATTACCTGGTGGCCGCTTGCGTGTGCGGCGCCGATCGTTGCGAGCGTCACCCTTGTGGCGGCTGACGCCTCGGCTCAAACCAAGAGCGATACTCTTCCGCTGCCGCCCGTCGTCGTCGAGCAGAGCGCCGTGCCGGCGCCAGCCAAGCCTGCGAAGAAGAAGGGCACGGCGAAGAAGTCATCGCCGTCCGCGCCCGTCTCAGCCGCTCCTCCACCGCCTTCGCCGAGCCAAGGCGCAGCCGCAGCGCAACTGGGCATCGCTGCGGCGCGCTCGGGCAGCCTCACGGTTCCAAACACGAGTGAAGCACGTGCCGAGATCGACCAGACACCCGGCGGCGTCGAGCTCGTTCCGGCCTCGGCCTACAAGACCTCGACCCCGTCGGCGACCATCAAGGATGCGCTCGACTATGTGCCGGGCGTGTTTGTGCAGCCGAAGTGGGGCGATGACTCGCGGCTGTCGATCCGCGGCTCGGGCCTGTCGCGCAACTTCCATCTGCGCGGCGTGCAGCTCTACATGGACGCCATTCCCATCAACACTGCCGACGGCTACGGCGATTTCCAGGAGATCGACCCGACCGCCTACCGCTACATCGAGGTGTACAAAGGCGCCAACGCGCTGCGCTTCGGCGCCAACTCGCTGGGCGGCGCCATCAACTTCGTGATGCCCACGGGCTACGACGCCGACGCCTTTGGCGCCCGCGTCGACCTGGGTAGCTTCGGCTTCCACAAGACGGCCGTCAGCTCGGGCGGCGTTGCTGGCCCGGCCGATTATTTCATCACCGGCACTTGGCAGGAGGCGGACGGCTTTCGCGATCACAGCTGGGGCGAGAGCATGCGCGGCTCCATGAACGTCGGCTATCGCCTGTCGGAGGACGCCGAGACGCGTTTTTATGTGAACGCCAACTGGGTGCGCCAGCGCATCCCGGGTACCGTGACGAAGAAGGTGGCGCTCAGCTCTCCGGAAACCGCTGCGGCAAGCAACGTCACTTTCGACCAGCAGCGCAACATCGACACGCTGCGCATTGCCAACAAGACGGCGGTGCGCATCGCGCCCGGAACGCTGGTCGAGTTCGGCGCCTTCGGCGTCGACCGGCACCTGATGCATCCTATTTTCCAGTGGCTCGACTACAAGTATCAGGACTACGGCGCTTTCGTGCGACTGACTGATGACAGCCGCATCGGCGCCTTCAAGAACCATTTGGTCGCCGGCGTGAACTTGCAGAACGGCACCATCGACAACCGGCAGTACGCGAACCTGCCGGGTGCCGTGAAGGGCAGCTTGCTGTCGAGCTCTACCGATGATTCGGAGAACCTATCCGCCTACATCGAGAACTCGTTCTACTTCTTGCCTGAGGTCGCCTTCGTCGCCGGAACGCAGTTCCTGCACGCCACGCGCGATCGCAGCGATCGCTTCCTCGCCAACGGCAATCAGAGCGGCGCGACCGACTTCGATCTGTGGAGTCCCAAGGTTGGATTTCTGTGGGACGTCGGCCGCGACTGGCAGATATTCGCCAACATCTCGCGCAGCGCCGAGGTGCCGAGCTTCGGCGAGAGTGTGGCGCTGCAGGCGATCCAGTTCTTCGACATCAAGGTGCAACGGGCGACGACATACGAAATCGGGACGCGCGGCGGCACGGCGGACTACACGTGGGATCTGTCACTTTACCGCGCCAACATCGACGACGAGCTGATCTGCTTCACGGCACCTGGCCAGTCGAACAACACCTGCCAGGTCGGCAACGCCGACAAGACCATCCACCAGGGCGTCGAGTTGGGTTTCGGCGCGGCCGTGGTGCGCTCGCTGTTCGTCGGCGGCAGAAAGGCCGATGAGGTCTGGCTGAACACGGCATACACCCTCAACGATTTCCGCTACGACGATGATGTGCTGTGGGGCGACAACGAGCTCCCGGGCGCGCCGGGGCACTATCTGCGCGCGGAGCTGCTCTACAAGTACCCTTCGGGCGTCTATGCCGGGCCGAACATCGAGTGGGTGCCGGAGTCCTATTACGTCGATAGTGCCAATTCGTTCACCACGGCGTCCTATGCCGCATGGGGCGCCAAGCTAGGCTTCGATGACGGCGGACCGATAGCCGCGTATGTCGAAGCTCGCAACTTGTCGGACGAGGCTTACATTTCCTCAACGGCCATAGCCGCCAATGTGAACGGTGCCGACACGGCATTGTTCGAACCGGGCTCGGGCCGCGCCGTCTATGGCGGCGTGCAGGTCCGGTGGTGACGATGAAGAAAAAAACTGAGGTGGGGAGACTTGGAATGGTCGTTGATATTCGCTGCGCCGCCGCTGCACTCCTCTGCCTCGCCGGCTCTTGTGGAGCGGCGTCGGCGCACGTCTCTCTGGAAGCAAAACAGGCGAAGGTGGGCGCGGGCTACAAGGCGGTGCTCGGCGTGCCGCATGGTTGTCAGGGCTCGCCCACAACCGAGGTGATCGTCGACATCCCCGAGGGCGTCGTCGGCGTGAAGCCAATGCCCAAGCCCGGTTGGACCCTGTCGCTGCAGAAGGGCCCCTATGCACGAAGCTACGCCTTCCATCATGGCGAGACGAAGAGTGACGGCGTCAAGCAGGTGACATGGAGCGGCGGTTCGCTGCCCGATGAATACTTCGATCAGTTCGTGCTCTCGACCTTCATTGCCGGCGAGCTGGAGCCGGGCTCCAAATTGTACTTTCCGGTGACGCAGAAGTGCGTCAGCGGCGAACAGCGCTGGAGCGAGGTGCCGGCCGAGGGGCAGGACGCGCACAGCCTCGAGCATCCGGCGCCGCAGGTCATCCTGGTTGCCAGGGAGGAGAAGCACGACCACGCGGAGAAGGCCGCGGCTCCTCCGGCTAGCATCGAGGTTGTTGCGGCGTGGACACGTCCGGCGGCGAGCGCCGGCGGCATCGGTGCCGGCTACATGAAGATCACCAACAACGGCACCGAGGCGGACGTGCTGACGGGCGGGTCGTCTGACGCGGCTGAGCGCGTCGAAGTACACGAGACGGCTATCGATGACAAAGGCGTCGCCAGCATGAAGAAGCTCGACGCGGTCGAGCTGCAGTCAGGTCAGAGCATCGAGTTGAAGCCGGCCGGCATCCACATCATGCTTATCGGGCTCAAGCAACCGCTGAAGGAAGGCGACACGCTCAAGGCGCAACTGAACTTCAGGAAGGCCGGCAAGGTCGACGTCGAATTCGCTGTAAAAACCGCCGGTGGCGACGAGGCTGGCGGCCACATGCACCACCAGCACTAGGGGCCCGTGCCTGGATAACGATAAGCAAAGGCTACCGACAGATGAGGAGCGGGATAGAGCTGTGGGCGAGGACACGCGTCGCCTGGCTACCGAGCACGAACCTGGCGATCCCGCGACGCCCGTGCGAGGCCATGACGATCAAGTCGCAACTGCGTGCCTTGGCCTCCTCGACGATGCCCTCGGCGGCATACTGGTCCTTGACGTGCACGGCGTTGCAAGTGACGCCGAGGCGTACGGCCGCTTCCTGCACGGCGTCGAGCACCTTTTCGGCATTGGCGGCGGCGGCCTTCTCATAGTCCTCCACGGGAAAGGCGACGGCCCATTCGCCGGAGACGGCAGCCGTCCACGGCTCGGTAACGGTCACCGCCGTGACCTTTGATCCGAGTGTCTTGGCGAGTGCCAATCCCTGCTCGACGGCGCGCTGGGCAAGGTCCGAGCCGTCGGTGGCAATCAGAATGTGCGCGTACATGTGCAGCCTCCCGCATGCGTTGCGTGGGTGCTTTTCTAGCGCATCGGAGCGCGTGTGTGCCATGGCGCGGAAGCGTGCGCTTGCCCATTCGCGCCGGAAGCCCCACAACTAACGACCAATGAAGATCCAACAGGATCATGAGCGGCATGCGGCGAACGGTGGGACGTGGCGGGACAGCGGGGGCGCGGCTCCAGGCGTCGCCGCGTGCGGCGTTATTGGCGCTAATGGCGCTTTTGGCTTCGCTGGTGGTGGTGACCGTCGCCGCCGCGGTCTCGAGCGATGAGGTCGACACCGCGCTCGTCGTCGCAATTGACGTATCGAACTCGGTCGACGAGCAGCGCTACAAGCTGCAGATGGAAGGCATCGCCCAGGCGCTTGAGGATCCGGGGGTCATCCAGGCGATCGTCGGCGGCGCCAAGGGCGGCATCCTGTTCTCGCTCGTGACCTGGGCCGATCAGATGACGGTCAACCTGCCATGGACGCACATCGCCAGCGAGGCCGACGCCAAGGCGGCGGCCAAGAAGGTGCGCACGCTGCCGCGCCAGACCGGCGAGTTCACCTGCATGGCCAAGATGATGCGCAACGTTTCCGACAAGATCGTCCCGCAGATCCCCTCCAAGGCGGTGAAGGTAGTGCTCGATATTTCGGGCGACGGTCGCGATAACTGCAATGGCCAGGAGCCCATCGAGCAGGTGCGCGACGAGCTCGTGAAGTATGGTGTGACCGTGAACGGCCTGCCGATCCTGGAAGGGGCGGGTCCGGAGCTGGTGACGCCGGGCGCGCCGTCGGCGCAGTCGTACCTTCCGGAAAAGCAGACAGTCGATCCGCTCGAGGCGTGGTTTCGCGACAGCGTCAAGGGTGGCCCGGGGTCGTTTGTGCTGCCGGCCTATGGCTATGCCGATTTCGGCCGCGCCATCCGACAGAAGTTCGTGCTGGAGGTGAGCGAGCTGGACAGCCGCGCACGCCGCGCCTTTGCCGCCGCCGCCCGACCGAATTTCTTCGCGCCCTGATTCCGATTTGCGCAGTTAGAGATCTTGGTAGTCGGCCGCGGCGCAGCGCCAGCGCTTGATTTCCCAATTTGGGTGCTGC
>DATBSP010000006.1:0-17541 GCA_036559705.1 Hyphomicrobium sp. | reverse complement strand
GATCGACATTCTGTTCGCCAACGAGAAGGAGATCACCGCGCTCTATGAGGTGAACTCGTTCGATGAAGCGCTGTCGGCCGTGCGCGGCGAATGCGAGATTGCCGTGCTGACGCGCTCTGAGGCCGGCTCGTTGATCGTGACGGCGAACGACACGGTGCAAGTGCGTCCCGCTCCCGTCACCAAAGTCGTCGATGCGACCGGCGCCGGCGATCTCTATGCATCCGGTTTCCTCTATGGCTACACGCGCAATCTGAAACTGGCCGATTGCGGCCGCCTCGGTAGCCTCGCCGCCGCCGAGGTGATCAGCCACATCGGCGCGCGTCCCGAAACGCCGCTGCTCGCCATCGCGCAAGCCGAAGGCCTTGTTTCTGGCTGACGCCTCGGATCTCGAAGCGTGTGGATACAATTAGCGGGTGCAATTGAGACACAATAACCGCCGATTGCGCCAACTCGCTGCTACAAGACATTTATTCTCCCTGGCAACGCTCTGACCCACCAACATAATCCCCATAACGATTCGAGCGGATCTCGCAGGTCATGGGGACCGATTGCATGCCGACCACGAACGCGCGTTACGGGCGTCCGAAAGGTAGCGGCGTAGACGACAGCCGTCAGCTGGAGAGCATTGCAGCGTTGCTCGCCGCCAATCCGGGTCTGAAGCCGACCACCGCCATCCGCTCGCTTGGCGTCGAGGATCCGTCCGTCATCCGCCGGCTGCGCGACAAGTTTCACTCCGATCAGGCGAAGCTCCTGGCCGACGCGCGGCGCAGGTTTCGCGTCCACGGTCGCCCTCTCTCGCGCCCCGCCCCAATGCAGCCTCCCTCGCGCCGGCAGCTCGCCAGCGTGCGCACCCATATCTCGGCAGCGCCGGTGGCGATGCCGCAAGAGACTATCGCCGTTGAAGCCGCCCAGGCGCTGCCGCAGTCGCCGCTGCTCGCAAACTGGTGTCACCTTGGGCTTTGGGCGGTCGGCACGGCGATAGAGCAGCAAGCGGTGCTGACCCAGCACTGGCTGCAACTACCAGCGGTCGAGATCGCGATGCGAGGTCAGCTCGCTATCGGCGCTTTCGTCGTCGCGGCATGCACGCCGCGAAAACCGCTGAAGCCGCGCATCCATTGAGCGGCACTCCCTGCACTTAACCTAGAAGCTAGAGTGCGTTACTTGTCGGACCGCCTCCCCAGGCGGTCCTTTTTTTGTATCTGCTCGGCCGTGCTTCTTATCGGAAAAACCGGCCTCCACTTTTCCAGAAACACTCTACAGCTTGCGCAGCGCGACCGAGGCGACGTGATGGTCGGCTTCCTTGCGCAGGATGAGACTGGCGCGCTGGCGCGTCGGCAGGATGTTCTCTTCCAGGTTCTTGAGGTTGATGCTGCGCCAGATGTCGAGTGCTCGGATGCGCGCCGCCTCCGGCGACAGGCTCGCGTATTGATGGAAGTAGGCGGCAGGATCGCGGAAGGCGGTGGTTCGCAGGCGCATGAAACGCGCCACATACCACTCCTGAATCACCTCCGGATCGGCGTCGAGATAAATCGAGAAATCGAAAAAATCCGACACAAAGGGAATGGCCTCGCCGCCGCGCGGCATGCGCGCCGGCTGCAGCACGTTGAGGCCCTCGACGATGAGGATGTCGGGACTCTCGATGACCGCTTTCTGGTCGGGCAGGATGTCGTAGTGGAAATGCGAATAAACCGGCGCCTCGACGCGTTTCACGCCGGACTTCACGCTGGCGAGGAAATTTAGCAGGCGAGCCGTGTCGAAGCTGTCCGGGAACCCCTTGCGGTCCATAATCTTCCGGCGCTCGAGCTCGGCGTTGGGCCACAGGAAGCCGTCGGTGGTGATCTGGTCGACGCGCGGATGATCCGGCCACCGCGCCAGCAATGCCTTCAGCACGCGGGCCGTGGTGCTCTTGCCCACCGCCACCGAGCCGCCGACGCCGACGATGAAGGGTACCTTGCCGTCGGTGCGGCCGAGGAATTTCGATGACACGGAATGCAGCTGCTGCGCCGCTGCCACGTACAGATTGAGCAGGCGCGACATCGGCAGATAGATCTCTTCGACCTCGGCCACCGACAGCTCTTCAAGGAGACCGGAAAGCTGTTCGAGCTCGCTCTCTTTCAGGGTCATGGGAGTGTCTGCGCGCAGCCGTGCCCACTCCTCGCGCTGGAAGACGCGATAGGGCGAGAACTGCAGGTTGGCGGGATAGGACATCGCGGTCTACGCCAGCAGCCGGAATTATTGTTGTTATATCAGCGCTTGCCGCGCTCTGCCTTTTCTTTCAGGCCAGAGACGCCGCTGCGTTTGTCAAGTACGGCAAGCACGTCGGCGATAGCGACGCCGCGGCTCTCTAGAAGGACGAGCAAATGATAGATGAGATCGGCGGCTTCCGCTTTTAGCTGTTCGTCGCTCTCGCCGGTGCCGGCAATGACGGTCTCGATCGCTTCCTCGCCGAGCTTCTTGGCGCATTTGGCCGGCCCCGCATCAAGCAGCTGGCGCGTGTATGAGCTGTCGGGCGCCGCCGCACGGCGGGCGCTGATGGTCGCCGCAAGTTGCACCAGCACGTCGTCGCTCATGGGACGATCCTCAACGGACGCAAGGGCTTAACGCGTCCGGCAGATGCAGCAAGGCAGCCCGCGCGTCAAGCGGGGGCAGGTCGCTCAGCCCCCGCCAAGGCGCTGGCGGATGTAGTCGAGCTGGTCGAAGTTTCCGAACTTGATGACCAGATTGCCGCTCTCGCCGGAGCCGCGCTTGATCTCGACCTTGAGGCCGAGGATGCCAGCCAGCTCCTTTTCGAAGGCCTTGGTGTCGGGATCCTTGTCGCGCGGCGTGCGCGAAATGGAGCTGCCGCCGCCAACGTCGCCGCCCTGCACCAGGGCCTCGACCTCGCGCACGTTGAGGCTCTCGTTGACGATGCGCTGCGCCAAGCCTTCGGCGTCGTCGCGACCGATGAGGGCGCGCGCGTGCCCGGCCGTCAGGAGGCCGTCCTGCACCATGGTTTGTACGCCTGCCGGAAGCTTCAACAGGCGGAGCGTATTGGCGACGTGGCTGCGGCTCTTGCCGATGATTTCGGACAGCTGCTCCTGGCTGTAATCGAAACGCTCGATCAGCTCGCGGTAGCCCGCCGCCTCCTCGAGGGCGTTGAGGTCGGCGCGCTGCACGTTCTCGATGATGGCAAGCTCGAGAACCTCTTTGTCGGTGAGGTCGCGGGCGATGACCGGCACCGTGTGCAGACCGGCCTTCTGTGCGGCACGCCAACGACGCTCGCCGGCGACGATCTCATACCCGCCTTCGGCCGGACGCACGATGATCGGCTGCACCAGGCCTTTGGAGCGGATCGACTCGGTGAGCTCGGCGAGCTCCTCGTCACGGAAATCCTTGCGCGGATTGAGCTTGCTCGGCCGCACATCCGCCGTTGCCACCATACGCTGCTGGCCCTCGGGGGGCAGCGGCGCCGAACCTTGCACCGGTTCTTTCATCAACGCGGCTAGCCCGCGTCCGAGGCGACTTGGCAGGGGGGCGTTCATGGTTCCTCTTGGGGTCCTCGAAGGCGTTGACTTAAGCGGCCTGATTGCGGCGCTCGCGCTCGATGATTTCGGTGGCGAGCTTGATGTACGCTTGGCTGCCGGCGCAGTCGAAGTCGTAGAGCAGGATCGGCTTGCCGTGCGAAGGTGCCTCAGCGACGCGAATGTTGCGCGGAATAATCGTCTCGTAGACCTTCGGCCCGAAGAAGGCGCGCACGTTCTCGGCCACTTCCTTCGACAGCGCAGTGCGCGCGTCGTGCATGGTCAGCACGACGCCCTGGATCTCGAGGCGCGGGTTGAGCGTGGCGCGGATCTGGTCGATCGATTCCTTCAGCTGAGAGATGCCTTCCAGCGCGAAGAACTCGCACTGCACCGGCACCAGCACCGCGTTTGCGGCCGAAAGGGCGTTGAGCGTCAGCAGGTTCAGCGAAGGCGGGCAGTCGATCAGAATGTAGTTGAAGCTTTGATCTGCCGGCAGCGAGCGCTGTCTGGCAGCCAGCCCCGCCACCGCATCACGCAGACGGTACGGTCGGTTGGCGTCGGTCAGCTCCATGTCGATGCCGACGAGGTCGTTGTTGGCAGGCACGACAAAAAGGCCTGGAATGGCGGTCGGCAGTGCACAGTCCAACAGGCCCGCGCCACCGGTCAGCACGTCGAACGTGGTCCTCGAGCGACCCTCGATGGCAATGCCGAGCCCGGTCGAGGCGTTGCCCTGCGGGTCAAGATCGATAACCAGCACGCGCTCGCCGATCGATGCTAGCGCCGTGCCGAGATTGATTGCTGTCGTGGTCTTGCCGACGCCGCCCTTTTGATTGGCGATTGCCAGTGTCCGGGTCTCCCCGGCTCTCGTCGCGCTCATTGCGGTTGATTCCCCGTTCTGGCTTCAGGCGTCTTGGCCTCTAACGCGCGGATTACGACGATTCGGCCGCTCATGTCCGTAAGGCTGGGCTGCAGCTCGCCGTCGAACGCCCACCGCTCCTTTGCCGCGTCGACTTCCGTCTCGGCATCACGGCCCTTCAAGAATAGCCCGATCGTTTGGGCGGAGAAGGCCGGTGCCGCCAGCTCGAGCAAACGCGGCAAGGGCGCCAATGCGCGTGCGGTGATCACGTCGACCGCGCCAAGCTTAGTTTGAGTCGCGACTTTTTCGATTCGCTCGGGGCGGATGTCCACAGGTGCTCCAGTTTGCCGTGCCACTTCGCTGAGGAAGGCGGCCTTGCGCGTATCGCTTTCGACGAGGGTGACTTTGGCCCCGTCGCGGCCGGCGAGCATAATTGCGAGTACGAGGCCGGGAAAACCGGCGCCTGTGCCAAGGTCCAACCAGCGCTTGGCGTCGGACGGCGCTAGGGCAAGGACTTGGGCGGAATCGGCGAAGTGGCGGGACCAGACGACCTCGAGCGTGCTGGGGGCGACCAAGTTTATGGTTTTCTGCCACTGGCGCAGCAGGGTCTCGTAAGCCAAAAGTTTATCAATCGTTTCACGTGAAACGTCGAAGTGGCGTGCGAAGTCGTCGGCATTCCGGATTGCGGCCGTGGCGGCGCGCGCCATCAGGCCGACTTCCTGGCGGGGGCGGCCTTGATGTGGGCGAGAAGCAGCAACAGGGCGGCCGGTGTAATTCCGTCGATGCGGGCGGCCTGCGCCAGCGTCGCCGGCCGGTGGCGGCCCAGCTTCTGGCGCACCTCAGTCGACAGGCCGGGCAGCGCGTCAAAGTCGCAGCCGGCCGGGATAGCGAGAGCTTCGTCCTTGCGCAGAGCCGCAACGTCCAGCTCCTGACGGTCGACATACGACGCATAGCGGGCGTCGACGGCTACCTGGGCGGAGATGGGGGAAGGGATGGCCCCGATCTGCGGCCAGATTCCGGCCAGCTGGCCAACATCGACGCCCGGAAGCGACAGCAGGTGGAAGGCCGAGCGGCGGCGACCATCGCGGTTGACACCGAGGCCGTGGCGGCCGGCCTCGGTCGGCGTTAGTGACAACCGTCTCAGCAACCCCGCGGCATGGCTCAAGGCGGCGGCTTTGGCCTCGTAGGCAACTCGTCTTGCAGCCCCAACACAGCCAAGTTCGGTACCCAGCGGGGTGAGGCGCTGATCGGCGTTGTCGGCGCGGAGGCGCAGGCGGTACTCGGCGCGCGAGGTGAACATGCGGTAGGGCTCGGTGACGCCGCGGGTGACGAGATCGTCGATCATCACCCCGAGATAGCCGTCGGCACGCGAGACGACGAAGGTCCGGACAGAACCGCCGGCGAACAGTGCCGCATTGACGCCGGCGGCCAGCCCTTGGGCCGCGGCCTCTTCATAGCCCGTAGTCCCGTTGATCTGACCGGCAAGGAACAGCCCCGGCAAACGTTTCACGTGAAGTGCCGGGGTGAGCTCGCGCGGATCGACGTAGTCGTATTCGATCGCATACCCAGGCCGCTTGATGACCGCCTTTTCCAGTCCCGGCATAGTGCGGATAAAAGCCTGCTGCACGTCGGCGGGCAGCGAGGTCGAGATGCCGTTGGGGTAGACAGTGTCGTCGTCGAGGCCTTCCGGCTCGAGGAAAACCAGGTGCGTTTCGCGGGCGGCAAAGCGCACGACCTTGTCCTCGATGGACGGGCAGTAGCGCGGGCCGGTCGAAGCGATCTGGCCTGAATACATGGCCGAGCGGCCGAGATTCTCCCGGATGATGGCGTGCGTGGCCGCCGTGGTGCGCGTCACGGCGCAGGCGATCTGCGGCGTCTCGATACGCTCGGTCAGGAAGGAGAACGGCACCGGCGGGTCGTCGCCGGCCTGCTGCTCAAGGCCGTCCCAATCGATCGATGAGCGCGAGAGGCGGGCCGGAGTGCCTGTTTTGAGGCGACCAAGTTGCAGGCCCAACCCATAGAGCCGTTCGGAAAGCTTGAGGGCCGGTTGTTCGCCGGAGCGGCCGGCAGGGATCTGCCGCTCGCCGAGGTGGATCAGGCCGTTGAGGAAGGTGCCCGTGGTCAGCACCACGGCGCCAGCAGCCAGCCGACGGCCGTCACCGGTGACGACGCCGCTCGCGCGGCTGTTTTCGACAATCAGATCCTCGACCCCGCCCTCGACCACCTCGAGATTGGCGGTGGCGCGGATCGCCGACTGCATAGCCTGGCGGTAGAGCCTGCGGTCAGCCTGGGCGCGCGGACCCTGGACGGCCGGCCCTTTGGAGCGGTTTAGGAGCCGGAACTGGATGCCGGCGGCATCGGCGACGCGGGCCATCAAGCCATCGAGAGCATCCACCTCGCGCACCAGATGGCCCTTACCGAGGCCGCCGATGGCCGGATTGCAGGACATCTCGCCGACCGTGGCGAAGGTGTGCGTGACGAGGGCCGTGCGCGCCCCCATGCGGGCGGCCGCGGCTGCGGCTTCGCAGCCGGCGTGGCCACCGCCCACAACGATCACGTCGAACTTAGATTCAGGCATAGAGGGCAAATCCGGGGGTTCGCGCGGACCCTATCCGCAGCCGAGCGCAGAATCAAAGGGCGCAGACAAGGTAAACAACTGGTTTCACGTGAAACATTGCCCGGCTATTTGCCGATGCAGAAGCGGCCGAAGATTTCGCCCAGCACGTCCTCGACGTCGACCCGGCCGGTGATGCGCCCGAGTGCGTGCGCGGCGACGCGCAGATCTTCGGCGCGAAGTTCATGCGCATCAGATTCGAGGGACATGAACTGTTCAAGCGCGTTCATGCACGTGTTCAACTGCTGGCGGTAGCGCTCGCGGGTGATGGCGGGCGAGGATAAGTTCCCGATCCGCTCTCGCGCCAGCGCCGCCACGCGGCCGATGAGCTCCGGCAGCCCCGCGCCTGTCTTGGCCGACACGCACAACATCTCGGGCGCCGTCCGCACACCGGGGATGTCTATTTTGGTCGCGAGGGGCAGAAAAAGCTTGTTCCCACGCGCCGAAACGTCGGAAGGCGGCGGGACGGGCGGGGCCGCCGCATCACTCAGCCACAGCACGACATCTGCTTCGCCCGCGTGCACAAGCGTGCGGCGGATGCCCTCGCGTTCGATGGCGCCTTGCGGCTCACGAATCCCCGCCGTGTCCGACACAATGACCGGCAGACCGTCGAGATCGAGGCGCACCTCGATGACGTCGCGCGTCGTCCCGGCTTCCTCCGAGACGATGGCGGCCTCGCGCCGCGCGAGGGCATTCAGCAGGCTCGACTTGCCGGCATTGGGAGGCCCGGCAAGGACGACGCGAAATCCATCGCGCAGGATTTCGCCGCGGTTCCCGTCAGCAAGGTGCGCGGCGATGGTGGCACGTAGCTCGCTGACCATCTTACGCGCGGTCGCAAAGGCATCGCTTGCAACGTCGGCCTCGTCGCTGAAATCGATGGCCGCCTCGACCAGCGCGCTGGCCCGGACGAGATCGTTGCGCCAGCCCTCATAGAGTTCCGACAGCGCGCCGCGCATCTGCGAGAGCGCCTGGCGCCGTTGCGCCTCGGTCTCCGCATCGATGAGATCGGCAAGGCCCTCGACCTGCGCCAGATCCAGCTTGCCGTTGTGAAAGGCGCGCCGGGCGAATTCGCCGGGCTCGGCGAGACGGCACCCGGGCTGCCGGCTCAGGGTCGCGAGAACGCTTTTGACAATAGCCGGGCTGCCGTGCAGGTGCAGCTCCGCCATGTCCTCGCCGGTCTCGGTTCGCGGCGCGGCGAACCACAGCACCAGGGCTTCATCGAGCGTCTCATCCGTCAGGGGATCGCGCACACGGCGGAGGGCAGCGACTCGCTTCTTTGGCCGCGGCGGCGCCAGCGCGTCGATGACATCGCCGGCTCTGGATCCCGACACGCGCACAACCGCCACCCCGGCCCGGCCGGGAGCGGTCGACAACGCGAAGATGGTCGGGGCATCAGCCATGCATTTCGACTAGTCGTAAGGCGGTTAAGCCCCCATGTTAGCGCGGAGCTCCAAATTAGAGACTGACATGAGCGAAAACCGTCTCGGCCAAGAGACGAGCCCCTATCTCCTGCAGCACAAGAGCAACCCCGTCCACTGGTGGGCGTGGGGGCCGGAGGCCTTGGCCGAAGCCAAGCGCACCGGCAAGCCTATCTTGCTGTCAGTCGGCTATGCCGCCTGCCATTGGTGCCACGTCATGGCGCACGAGAGCTTCGAGGACGAAGCGACGGCGGCCGTCATGAACGAGCTGTTCGTGAACATCAAGGTCGACCGGGAGGAGCGGCCCGATATCGACGCCATCTATATGGGCGCGTTGCATGCCTTGGGCGAGCAGGGCGGCTGGCCACTGACCATGTTCCTCGACAGCGAGGCGCGACCGGTTTGGGGCGGAACGTACTTCCCCAAGGACTTTCGCTACGGGCGCCCGGCCTTCGTCGACATCCTGAAACGCATTGCGACTGTCTTTCGCGAGGAGCCGGAGAAAGTCGCCGAGAACGCGCAGGCGTTGACCGAGGCGCTGGCGCACCCGCACCAACCCTCGGCGGCGCCGAAGATCGATGACCGGCTGCTGAAGGATCTCACGACACGCATGGTGCCGGCCACCGATCCGGTGCACGGTGGTTTGCAGGGCGCGCCGAAGTTTCCGCAGTGGAGTTTTTTCTGGCTGCTCTGGCGCGGCGGCATCCGCTACGGAATCGAGCCGGCCCGTGCGGCAGTGGTGCTGACGCTCGACAACATCTGCCAGGGCGGCATCTACGATCACCTCGGCGGCGGCTTCGCGCGCTATTCGGTCGACGAGCGCTGGCTGGCGCCACACTTCGAAAAGATGCTCTACGACAATGCGCTGCTCATCGAACTGATGACCGAGGTCTATCGCGAGACGGGCTCACCACTTTACAAAACGCGCATCGCCGAGACGGTAGCGTGGCTAGAGCGCGAGATGCTCGCCGACGGCGGCGGCTTCGCCGCCTCGCTCGACGCCGATAGCGAGGGCGAGGAAGGCAAGTTCTACGTATGGACGCTGGATAATGTCCTGGGCGTTCTGGGCGAAGAGGATGGCCGATATTTCGCCGGCGTCTATGACGTCACCGCCGACGGCAACTGGGAAGGCCACAACATCCTCAACCGGCTCGGCCGCTTGCAGCTCCGCTCCGATGCGGAGGAGGCCCGGCTCGCACGATTGCGCGCCAAGTTGCTTGCCGAGCGAGCTAAGCGCGTGCGCCCCGGCTGGGACGACAAGGTGTTAGCCGATTGGAACGGGCTGATGATCGCCGCGCTGACGCGCGCGTCCGTCGTCTTTGGACGACCTGACTGGCTCGACCTTGCCAAGCGCGCCTTCGATTTCGTCGCCAAGCGCATGAGTGAGAACGGGCGCCTGCTACATGCCTATCGCGACGGCAAAGCCAAGGCGCCGGCGACGGCGAGCGACTACGCCAACATGATCTGGGCCGCTCTACGCCTCAACGAGGCGACGAACGAGCCGCGCTATTTCGCGCAGGCGGAGGTGTGGGTCGACGTTTTCGATAAACACTACTGGGTCGAGACCGGCGGCGGATATGCAACCTCTGCCGACGATACGCGCGACGTCATCGTGCGCCTGCGGCTCGGCAGCGATGATGCCGCGCCCAACGCCAACGGCATCATGCTGGCCAACCTGGTGGCGCTTGGCACACTTTCCGGGGAGGCGCGCTACATGGATCGCGCTACGGCTCTCCTCGGCGCCTTTGCCGGCGAGCTGGGGCGAAACATTGTCGCATACACAGGGCTCCTGGCGAGCACATTCGACCTGCTTTCTCCGCAGCAAGTAGTGGTTGCCGGACAGCATCTGGAAGGCGGCGAGAATCTGATCAAGGTCATCAGAAGTATTTCTTTGCCTGGCACGTTACAGTACGCTTTGGATGACACGCCGAATGAAGCCGCGTTACCGGGCCTTCGTGACAAAAACGCTGTTAACCGGCGTGCAACTGCTTATGTGTGCATTGGACCGCAATGCTCACCATCGCTCACTGAGCCTGCCGAACTCGCCAAGACGCTGAAAGCGCAACGAAGTTTGTGACAAGAATCTCCGTACTTGTAAGGTGATTCCGAGAACGGGATTAGCCACACTGCGTTGTCAGATGCAGGGTCGAGTACCTAGTTAACCTGTTCCAGGATGTCTGAGTTTTCACTTTCGCGACGCTACGATTCGGAGACCACTTGATGCCAGCACTACGCGCGATCGTGCGTTACGGTTACGCGCCCTTCATGATGCTGGGCCTGACCGGCGTGGCCTACTGGGTGGTGTCGGACCTGGTCCTCGCCCGCGGCAACCCATGGGCCTATTTGTGGCTGGCGCCGCTCTTAGCACTTGCCTACGCAACCGCCTTTGCTGCCGAGCGTACCGCACCCTTCTTCGACGAGTGGAACGATCACGACGCACACGGTGACACGCCGTCGAACTTCCTGCACATCCTCGTCTACGAGATGCAGAGTATCAACGGCGTGCTGCTCATGCCGCTCATCGTCTGGCTGTTCCCGTTCCAGGGATTGTGGCCGACCGAGTGGCCGCTGTGGGGCCAGCTGCTGATCGCGTTCATCATCGCCGACTTCGCCTTCATGATGATGCACTACCTCAGCCATCGGTTCGCGCCGCTGTGGCGGCTGCACGCCGTACATCATGGCGTCGGTCGCCTTTACGGCATGAACGGTGTGCTGCGCCATCCGGTGCACCAGATCATCGACATGATCATCGGCACTGCCCCGCTGGTCATTATGGGCATGCCCGTCCCCGTCGCGGTGCTGCTCGGCTTCCTCATTTCGATGACGCTGATCGTGCAGCACTCGAACGTCGATGCGCGTCTCGGGCCGCTGCAGGGACACCTGTCGATCGGGCGCATCCATCACCTGCATCACGTCAACTGGGGCACCGAGGGCGACTGCAACTTCGGCCTCCTGCTGACCCTGTGGGACAAGCTGATTGGCACCTACAAGGACACGCCGTCACGCCCGATCACCGCTGGCGACTTGGGCGTCGACGAGATGCCCAACTTCCCCAAGAGCTACGTCGAGCAGTTCTTCCTGCCGCTGCACTACAAGCCGGGTCAGGGCGAGCCGGGGCGCTATCGCAAGCCGGCCGCCGAAGCGGAACCGGTAACGCCCGCGCAAGAAGCCCGCCGCATCGTCGACGCCGCCGAGTAGGCACCCACGTTCACCGTCATCCCGGGGGTTGGCCCGGGATCCATCTATCTGGGTGCTGCACTCCCGCCCATCATGATCCCGGCAACAAGTGCCGGGATGACGTCGCCAGCGCAGAAACAAAAAGGGCCGCGGTGAAGCGGCCCTTTCGCGTTTCGGTGTCGGCGTTGCGCGCCGCTAGGTGTTCATCGACGAGAAGAACTCGCCGTTGGTCTTGGTCGAGCGCAGCTTGTCGATGAGGAACTCGATGCCGTCCATGGTACCCATCGGGTTGAGGATACGGCGCAGGACGTAAACCTTCTTGAGCTGGTCCTTGGGAACCAAGAGGTCCTCTTTGCGGGTGCCGGAGCGCGACACGTCGATGGCCGGGAACACGCGCTTGTCGGAGACCTTGCGGTCGAGAATGATTTCAGAGTTGCCGGTACCCTTGAACTCTTCGAAGATCACCTCGTCCATGCGCGAGCCGGTATCGACCAGCGCGGTGGCGATGATGGTCAGCGAGCCGCCTTCCTCGATGTTGCGGGCAGCGCCGAAGAAGCGCTTCGGACGCTGCAAGGCGTTCGAATCAACGCCGCCGGTCAGCACCTTGCCGGAGGACGGCACCACCGTGTTGTAGGCACGGCCGAGGCGCGTGATTGAATCGAGCAGGATAATGACGTCGCGCTTGTGCTCGACCAGGCGCTTGGCCTTCTCGATCACCATCTCCGACACCTGCACATGGCGCGAGGGCGGCTCGTCGAAGGTCGAGGAGATGACCTCGCCCTTCACCGAGCGCTGCATGTCGGTGACCTCTTCCGGGCGCTCGTCGATGAGCAGCACGATGAGGTAGCACTCCGGGTGGTTGGTGGCGATCGAATGGGCGATGTTCTGCAATAGGACCGTCTTGCCGGTGCGCGGCGGGGCGACGATCAGGCCGCGCTGGCCCTTGCCGATCGGGGCGACGATGTCGATGACGCGGGGGGAGAAGTCCTTGACCGTCGGATCCTCGGTTTCGAGCTTCAGCCACTTCGTCGGGTAGAGCGGCGTCAGGTTGTCGAAGTGGATCTTGTGCTTCGTCGCCTCGGGGTCCTCGAAGTTGATCTTCGAGACCTTGAGCAAGGCGAAGTAGCGCTCGCCGTCCTTGGGACTGCGAATCTGGCCTTCGACCGTGTCGCCCGAACGCAGCGCAAAGCGGCGGATCTGCGAGGGCGAGACGTAAATGTCATCGGGGCCTGGCAGGTAGTTGGCGTCGGGCGAGCGCAGGAAGCCGAAGCCGTCCTGCAGCACCTCGACGACACCCGTGCCAGTGATTTCGATTTCCTTGGCGGCGAGCTGCTTCAGCGTGGCGAACATCAGCTCCTGCTTGCGCATGGTGCTGGCGTTCTCCACGCCAGTCTCCTCCGCAAAGCTCAACATCTCCGTCGGAGACTTGAGCTTCAGGTCTTCAAGCTTCATTTCCTTCATAAAACGCTCCGGGAGGGCCACGGCGGCTGGGCGGGAAGATTGAGGGCCGGGCAGAAAGGCGGGGGATTTCGAAATCGTGGCCAACGCCACGGGCGGCCGGCCCTACCCCTTGAGACGGGGTATTGGCGACCAACTCATAGGCCTGAGCGGCCCCGAGTCGATGCGGAATTCAACTCACGTATACCAGATGGAAAAGCAAGAGAAAAGCGGGTCTTGCAAGATTTCGGATCAGAGGGGTTTCAAGACCACAAGAAGTACGATGGCGATGAGGAACGCGGTCGGGACCTCATTGGCGATGCGATAGAATTTCGCTGACCGGGTGTTGCGGTCGGCGGCAAAGTCACGCGTCCAGCGGCTGAGGGCACCCTGGAAGCCCGAGAGTAGGAAGACGAGGGCCAGCTTGGCGTGTAGCCAGCCGTCGGAAAAGGCCCCCTCCCAATAGGCGAGCGTCAGCCCGGACAGCCAGACAATAGCCATTGCCGGGGTCATGATGGCGGTCAGGAGGCGGTGCTCCATGACCTTGAAGGTCTCAGACAGCTCGGAGCCCGGCTTGGCGTCGGCGTGATAGACGAACAGGCGCGGCAGGTAGAACAACCCGGCGAACCAGGCGACGACGGCCATGATGTGAAAGGCTTTCAGCCAGAGCATGGTTCAGGCGCCGCCTGCGCGGACGAGCTCGACGAAGCGGGCGACGTTCTCCGGCGGGGTGTGCGGCACGATACCGTGGCCAAGATTGAAGATGAATGGCGCGCCGCGCAGCATTTCGAGCGTTTCACGCACGCGCGCATCGAGTTGCGGACCACCGGCCGCAAGCAGCAACGGATCGAGATTGCCCTGTACGGCAACGCCGCCGCGATCGGCTAACGCGCGCATCTCGCGCAATGGCATCGCTGTATCGCATCCCAATCCCTCGACCCCTGTCTGGCGCACATAGCGCTCAGCATTGGCGCCGGCCCCGCGCGGAAAACCGATGATCGGCGTGCCGGGGTGGCGACGCTTCAGCTCTGCGACGATTCTACGGGTCGGCGCCACCACCCAAGCGTCGAATTCCCCATCGGGCAGATTGCCGGCCCAACTGTCGAAGATCTGCAGCACGTCGGCGCCGGCGCGCACCTGGCCGTCGAGATAATCGATCGAGGCTTCGCTGACGATGTCGATGAGGCGGGCAAATGTCTGCGGATCGCGATAGGCGAGGATCCGCGCGGCGGCCTGGTCGGCGGAGCCTTCGCCGCCGACCATGTAGGTGGCGACCGTCCACGGCGCCCCGCAGAAGCCGATGAGCGCCGTCTCGCGCGGCAGATCTTGGCGCAGGCGCGCCACGGTTTCGTAGATGCGGCCAAACTTTTCCCCGGTGCCAACCGGTTTGAGGCGGGATAACTCGGCGCCCGACCCAATGGCGTCGAGACGCGGCCCCTCGCCCTCGACAAAGCGCACACCCTGGCCGAGCGCGTCGGGCACGATCAGAATATCGGCAAATAGGATCGCCGCGTCAAAGCCATAGCGGCGGATGGGCTGCAGCGTCACCTCGGCGGCCAGTGCCGGCGTGTAGCACAGTTCGAGGAAGTCGCCGACCGAAGCGCGCACCTCGCGGTATTCGGGCAGGTAGCGACCGGCCTGGCGCATCAGCCAGACGGGTGGCGGCGACAGCACCTCACCGGCAAGGACGCTGACGAGCCTCTGCTTGACGCTCGCTGCTGGGAGGGGTTGTGCCGGGGAACGCATCTGCTCTTAAACCAATCTAAGAATCTTAGACTCTTATTGCTCTTACTCTTAGGGCCGTGGGTTCTGAGGATTAGCGCGTTGTCCTAGCCCAATCCTAGGGTCGCGCACAGGGGCAGGGTGCGGCCCCCCGATCTGGTGGCGTGCGGTAGGGCCGAGCCACTAACGCGGCAAAGCCATCGTCGATCAACGCCCTAGCGGCGGGTGTGCGGCTGCAACTGGCAGGCTCCGCCTGTTGATTGCCGCTGGACTAGTGCCGCGGAAGGTACCAATCCTCAAGAAGACGCGGCTATCAGTTTAAACAATGCCAGCGGGCGCCAGTGTGCGTGGTTCGGTGGACGAGGTTACACGGTAGCTGCAACACGGGACCGCGTTGCATCGCCCCTCTGGATAACTGGGTCCGTTTTCAACAAGCTGTCCCGCTGGAACGACTAGGGCATGACAAGCGGCCTGCCGAGCTTCTTTCACCTGCATCTCGTGTCGGATTCGACCGGCGAGACGCTGACGACGATCGCTAAAGCGGCGTCGGTACAGTACGCCCTGGTGCGACCGATCGAGCACGTGCATCCGTTGGTGCGCACCGCTCGGCAGCTGAAGCGGGTGCTGCAGGAGATTGAGCAAACGCCCGGCATCGTGCTTTACACCATCACCAATCGCGAGCTCTCCGACGAGCTGGAGCGGCGCTGTGCTGAGCTGAAGATCCCGTGCCTGGCCGTGCTGCAGCCCATCATGCAGGTGCTGGAAAGCTATCTCGGCGCACCACGCACACCGACGGTAGCAGGCCAGCACGTGCTAGACGCCGACTACTTCCGGCGCATCGACGCCTTGAACTTCACCATGGCGCACGACGACGGGCATCTGCCCGAGGATCTCAACGACGCCGACATCATCGTGCTCGGCATCTCGCGTACGTCGAAGACGCCGACCAGCATCTATCTGGCGCAGCGCGGGTATAAGACGGCGAATCTGCCGCTGATACCCTCCCTGCCGCTGCCCGAACGGCTGACGAAGCCGCACAAGGCATTCGTCGTCTGCTTGATCGCCAGTCCCGATCGCATCGCCGAAGTGCGCCGGCACCGCGCCATGATGCTCGCCGACCGCAACCTCGGCGATTATGTCGACCGCGATCGCATCGCTGCCGAGATCGCCTACTCGCGCAAGATCTGCGCGCAACACAAGTGGCCGGTCATCGATGTCACGCGCCGCTCGGTGGAGGAATCGGCGGCGACGATCCTGAAGCTCATGCACGATCGCGATGCGGGGAACGAAGAGGTTCAGGATGTCAGCGACGGCTAGACTGCATGAGATTGTGCTGGCGTCGGGCAGCCGGGCGCGACGCGAGATGCTGGCGGCGGCCGGTGTGCATTTCACGGTGCAGGCGGCCGACGTCGACGAGCCGGCGATCCGTGCACGCATGTTGAAACAAGACGCGAGCGTCGAGCCGAAGCGGATCGCGGCGGTGCTGGCGGCGGCCAAGGCCGAGGATGTGAGCGGCAAGGTCCGCAGCTCTCTCATCATCGGCGCCGATCAAGTGCTCGCACTCGGGAATGAGTTGCTGAGCAAGGCACCGAGCATCGAAGCGGCGCGCGAAGCTTTGCGCAAACTGCGCGGGCGCACGCACGAGCTGCATTCCGCCGTCGCCTTCGCCGAGAAGGGCAAGGTGACGTGGGCGCACGTCGCAACGGCGCGTCTCACGATGCGCGATTTCTCCGACGCGTTCCTCGACGACTACCTATTGCGCGCCGGCGATCGCGTCGGCCAGTCGGTCGGCGGCTATGAGCTCGAGGGTATCGGTGTGCAACTCTTTGATCACATCGAAGGCGACTACTTCACCATTCTCGGGCTGCCACTGATGGCGGTGCTCGGCGAGCTGCGCGCGCGGGGGATCATCGCGCAATGAAACGCGCCTGCGTCATCGGCTGGCCGATCGAGCATTCGCGCTCGCCGCTGATCCATGGCTACTGGCTGAAGCAGTACGGCATCGATGGCACGTATACGAAGGTGGCCGTGCGGCCGGAGGAAGTCGCCGGCTTTCTGCGCTCGCTCGCTGCGCAAGGTTTCGTCGGTTGCAACGTGACGGTGCCGCACAAGGAGGCCGCTTACTCGCTGGCCGATGAACGCGACGCATCGGCGCGCGCGGTACAGGCGGCGAACACGCTGTGGATCGAAGGCGGAGAGCTGCACGCGGCGAACACCGATACCTACGGCTACATGACCTATCTCGCTCACAGAGTGCCGGACTGGAAAGCCCATGACGGACCGGTGTGCGTGCTGGGTGCCGGCGGCGCCGCGAGGGCGATCGTCCACGGCTTCCTCGAGGCGGGCATCGACGAGGTGCGCGTTTTCAACAGAACGCGCGCACGGGCCGAGCAAACTGCCGACGAGTTTGGTCCGCGCGTCAAAGTATTCGACTGGGACAACCGCAGCGAAGGCGCGCGCGAAGCGTGCGTTCTAGTCAACACCACATCGGCGGGCCTCAAGGGGGCCGGCACCCTGAATATGGATTTCGCCGGCTTCAATGAGGACTGCGTCGTCTCCGATATCGTCTACGTGCCGCTTGAGACGGAGCTATTGGCGAAGGCGCGGGCACACGGCCTGCGCACTGTGGATGGCCTGGGCATGCTGCTGCATCAAGCTGTGCCTAGCTTCGAGCGCTGGTTCGGCGTGCGTCCACAGGTAACCGACAAGTTGCGCGACATCCTCATTGTCGACATCGAGGGCCGCACATGCTGATTGTCGGGCTCACGGGCTCGATCGGCATGGGCAAATCCACAGCGGCTGCACACCTGCAGGCGC
>DATBSP010000005.1:0-56672 GCA_036559705.1 Hyphomicrobium sp. | reverse complement strand
GATGACCGTCGCCGCCGTCTCCGGCCACGGAATGACCTTGAACGTTACCTCCGTCATCACCGCGAGTGTGCCCCAGCTGCCGGCGAGGCCGCGCGCGATGTCGTAGCCGGTGACGTTCTTCATCACGCGGCCGCCGGCCTGGAACAGCTCGGCGCGCCCGTTGACCCCTTTGACGCCCAGCAGGTGGTCGCGCGCCGCGCCGCATTGCACGCGCCGCGCCCCCGACATGTTGGTGGCGAACACCGCGCCGATGGTCTGCGTGCCCTGCGGCCCACCGGTCGCCGGTGCCAGGTCGATCGGCTCGAAGGGCAGCATCTGCCCGCGCGCGGCAAGCTCCGCCTCGACCTGCGATAGCGGCGTGCCGGCGCGAGCCGACATGACAAGCTCGTTCGGCTCATAGAGCGAGATGCCGCGCAGCGAGGCGGTGGTGACGGTCACCGCGCCGTCGACCGGCCGCCCAACGGCACGCTTGGAGCCCGAGCCGACGATCTCGATCGGCAGGCGTCTCTCGGCACAGCCGGCGATGACGAACTGAAGCTCCCAGTCGGCGCCGGGGCGCTGCAAATCGCTCAATTGATTCTCCTTAGGCCGCCTGGTCCGCGGCCGGGCGCTCGTTCGATTCGAGCGCTGTCAGGGGGAAGACCTTACCCGGATTCAAAAGCCAAAGGGGGTCGAACACGCTCTTTATCCGCATCTGCACGGCGAGGTCGGAGGGCGAGAACTGCACCTCCATCAAGTCGCGTTTCTCGATGCCGACGCCGTGCTCGCCAGTGAGACAGCCGCCGACCGCGACGCAAAGCTTCAAGATCTCGGCGCCAGCGATCTCGGCACGCCGAGCCTCGTCCGCGTCGTTGGCGTTAAAGAGGATCAGCGGGTGCAGGTTGCCGTCGCCGGCATGGAACACGTTCGCCACCTTGAGGCGGTGCGCGGCACAGATCTGCGCGATCTGGCTCAGCACCTCAGGCAGCCGCGCCAGAGGAATAACGCCGTCCATGCAGTAATAGTCGGAGATGCGACCCATGGCGCCGAACGCCGCCTTGCGCCCCTTCCAGATGCGCGCGCTTTGCTCGGCCGACGTGCTGGCCTCGATGACCTTCGGATCGTAAGCTCGCGCGATCTCGATGATGTCGCGCAGGAGGCGGGGGATTTCGTCCTCGAAGCCTTCCACCTCGACGATGAGCAGTGCCTCGACGTCGAGCGGGTAGCCGGCCTTGGCGAAAGCCTCGCAGACGGCGATGGCCGGTTTGTCCATGTACTCGATGGCGACGGGGATGATGCCCGAACCGATGATTCCGGCGACGCATTGGCCGGCCGCTTCGCAGGAGTTGAAGCCCAGTAGCACGGGACGCGCTGTTTCGGCCTTGGGTATAATCTTCAAAGTGGCCTCAGTGACGATGCCGAACTGGCCCTCGGAGCCGACGATGAGGGCGAGGAAATCGTAGCCCTCAGAATCGAGGTACGGGCCGCCAATCTCGACGATCTCGCCGTCCATCAGCACGATGCGAAGCCCGAGCACGTTGTTGGTCGTCACGCCGTACTTCAGGCAGTGCGCACCACCCGAGTTCATTGCGAGGTTGCCGCCCACGGTGCAGGCGAGCTGGCTCGAGGGATCGGGCGCGTAGAAGTAACCCTCGGCCGAGACGGCATCGGTGATGGCGAGATTGGTGATGCCGCTCTCGACCGTGATCGTGCGGTTGACGAAGTCGGTTTCGATGACGCGGTTCATGCGCGAGGTGCCGATGACGATAGAGTCGGCAGTCGGCAGCGCGCCGCCACACAGCGATGTTCCCGCGCCGCGCGGCACGACCTTCAAATGATTTTGGTAGCAGTACTTGAGGACCTTCGACACTTCCTCGGTGGAGCGCGGCAGCACGACGGCGAGTGGCACCTGCCGGTAGGCGGTGAGCGCATCGGCCTCGAACGCGCGCCGACCTTCCTCCTCGGAGATGACTCCGGCGATACCGATCAGCGACTCGAGGTCCTTGATGATGGCGCCGCTCCGGTCGAGCACGGACCGGTCGGGCTCCGGCATCCTCGACAGCGTCATGAAGTTCTCCGGGTCGGCAGTTCCAGCAGGCGGCAGCAGGTCTAGAATTGAGTATGGCGTTGCCGCCAATTGCTGGCATACTGCAAGGATTGTATGACAGTACAGCTTTTCGGATTTGCAGCCGATACTTTATTGTCGTTGTCCGTCATAATTTACTTCGTCTGCCACCCGCCGGTTGCACTCGCCAGCCGGGGATGCTTTGCCCACGGGGGACAAGTGACTGCTATCAGTGATCTCGACATATTCGCACGCGTCGCACGCACCGGCAACATGTCGGCGGCGGGGCGCGAGATGGGGCTTTCACCCGCCGTCGTGTCCAAACGCATCAGTCAACTCGAGGATCGACTCGGTGCGCGGCTGTTCCAGCGCACCACCCGTCACCTGACGCTGACCGAGACGGGCGCCGGGTATTTCAAGCGTGTCGTCGACATCCTGAGCCTGTGCGAGGAAGCGGAGGATTTTGTCAGCCGGCGCAACACCAAGCCGCGCGGGCTTCTGAAGATCACCATGCCGAACGCGTTCAGCCGGCTGCACATCGCACCCTACATCGACGGCTTCCTCGCCCGCTATCCGGAGATCGAACTCGACGTGCACGTCGTCGATGCATTCGTCGACATCATTCGCGAGGGCTTCGACCTCGCCATCCGCATCGGTGAGCTCGAGGATTCATCGCTCGTCGCCCGCCGCATCGCGCCGGATACGCGTGTCCTGTGCGCCGCTCCTGCCTATCTCGACAAGCACGGCGCTCCAGCGGATCTCGCCGATCTCGAGGCGCACAATTGCCTCGCCGCCGACACCGTCGGTGTGTGGCGCCTCGAGGGCCCACGCGGCGATACGCAGATCCATCCGCACGGCAACGTGCGCTCCGATTCCGGCGAGTTCATCCGCGAGATGGTGTTGGCCGGCGTCGGCATCGGTCTGTTGTCGACCTGGGATATCGGTCCGGCGCTGCGCAGCGGGGCCCTGCGCGTCGCGCTGCCGGAGTACCGCGGCGCCGCGAACGCCGCTGTGCATGCGGTCTACCCCAGCCGCGAATTCATGCCGGCAAAGGTCAATGTCCTCATCGAGTTTTTGGCCGAACTCTACGGCACGCGGCCCTATTGGGAAAAGGACTTGGACCTCAACAAGATGTGCTCGGAGCGTACCCCTGCAAGGGCGGCTCCGCGGCGCCTTGGCAAAGGATCGAGCCCTGCTGTGGCGAGCCGCTGAGCTTTGCGCCACGCCCCTGCGCAAATGCGACGGGAACCCGCCGCTCCAGCGGTCATCCGCCTTGATCGCCGCCGCGGCATTTGCTGAGGTGGCTGGAGGACAGGAGGGCGAGCAAGATGCGCAGGGCAATTCTCGCAGCCGCGGGCATGCTTCTCGCCGGTATCGCGCCGGCCGCTGCCCAGGACGCCTCCAAAGGCGAAGCCGTATTCAAGCGCTGCCGCGCCTGCCACGCCATCGGTCCGGCGGCGAAGAACAAGGCCGGCCCCGTGCTCACCGGTATCGTCGGCAAGAAAGCGGCGAGCGTGCTGGGGTTCAACTACTCCGACGCGATGAAGGAGGCGGCCGGCGGCGGCCTCGTGTGGACGGAGCCACAGCTTGCGAAGTTCCTCGAGTCGCCGGACACTTTTCTGCCTAACAACGTCATGGCGTTTCCGGGCATCAAGAACCCTGCAGACGTCAACGACCTCGTCGCCTTCCTGAAGCTGCACAAGTAGCTGCGCTGCCTTAAACCGAGCGGATCGCCAATGACCGAAGGCTATGCAAGGCGCCCGCGCGTCGGGCTCTTCGTCACCTGCCTCGTCAACGTGATGCGGCCATCGGTCGGTTTCGCCGCCGTGCGCCTGCTGGAAGCCTCCGGGTGCGCGGTTCTAGTGCCACGCGCGCAGACGTGCTGCGGCCAACCGGCGTACAACAGTGGCGATGAGCGCTCCGCCAAATCGCTAGCCCTGCAGACGATGGCCGCCTTCGAGGTCTTCGACTACGTCGTGGCGCCGTCTGGCTCGTGCGCGGCGATGCTCAAGCTGCACTACCCGCGCCTGATGTCCGGCGACGACAGTGCCGAGCGTCGCGCGCGCGCCTTCGCCGAGCGAGTGCACGAGCTTGTCTCGTTCCTCGTCGACGTGCGCGGCATGACCTCGGTGCCGGGGACCTTCGCCGGCCGCGTCACCTATCACGACGGCTGCTCGGGCTTGCGTGAGTTACGGATCAGGCAGCAGCCGCGCCGCCTGCTCGCCGCGGTACAGGGCCTCGAGCTGATCGAGATACCCGGCACTGAAACTTGCTGCGGCTTCGGCGGTCTGTTCTCGTTGAAGTTCCCCGACATCTCCAACGCCATCGTCTCAGCAAAGACTGCCAACATCGATAGCGTCGCACCGGAGTTGGTGCTGTCCGGGGAGCTTGGCTGTCTGATGAACGTTGCCGGTAAGCTGTCACGACAAGGCTCGCCAGTCGTTTGCCGGCACGTCGCCGAGGTACTGGCCGGCGAAATGGATGAGCCGCCGATCGCCCACGCAGCATCGCGAGGTGCGCCGTGAAGCGGACGACCGCCTTCGAGACGGACGTCGCCGCCGCGCTCGCCAATCCGTCGCTGCAGGCAGCGCTGGCCGACGTTCCGGCCGGCTTCGTCGCCGGCCGAGCGCGGGTCCAGGCCACGCTTCCCGAGTTCCAGGCGCTGCGTCGTACCGGGCGCGACATTCGCGATCATTCGCTGGCGCACCTCGACCTCTACCTCGAGGCGTTCGAGACCAACGCGACGCGCGCCGGCACCCGCGTGCACTGGGCGATGACCGGCGCCGACGCCTGCGACATCATCTTGGCGATCTGCCGGGAGGTGGGCGCGCGCGTCGTCACCAAGAGCAAGTCGATGGTGTCCGAAGAGGTCGGGCTGCGCGCGCGGCTTCAGGAGGCGGCGCTCGATGTCGTCGAGACCGATCTCGGCGAATACATCATCCAGATCCGAGGCGAGACGCCCAGCCACATCATCGCCCCAGCGATCCACCTGCGTGCCAGCGAGGTTGCGGACGAATTTCGTCGCCGCCACGGTCATCTGGAACAGGGACGCGATCTGTCGTCTCCGGAAGCGCTGGTTGGCGAGGCGCGCGGCGTGCTGCGCGAGAAGTTTCTTGCGGCCGAGGTCGGCATCACCGGCGCTAATTTCCTGATAGCCTCGACTGGCTCGGCCATCGTCGTCACCAATGAGGGCAATGCCGACCTGACGATGTCACTGCCGAAGGTGCACATCGTGCTGGCCTCAATCGACAAGGTCGTACCGACGCTCAATGATGCCTGGCCGCTCCTGCGTCTCCTGGCGCGCTCGGCGACGGGACAGGAGTTCACTGCCTACACGACACTGGTCACCGGACCGCGGCGTCCCGGGGATGTCGATGGCCCCGAGGCCTGCCACGTCGTCATCCTCGACAACGGCCGCTCGGAGCTTTTGCACAGCAAGCTGCGCGCGGTTCTGCGCTGCATCCGCTGCGGCGCCTGCATGAACCATTGCCCGGTGTATTGTTCCATCGGTGGCCATGCCTACGGCTCGGTCTATCCGGGGCCGATCGGAGCCGTGTTGACGCCGGCGCTGGCCGGAACGGCGGAGACGGCACACTTAGCGCAAGCTTCGACCTTCTGCGGCCGTTGCGAGGAGGTTTGCCCGGTCGAGATCCCGCTCGTTTCGTTGATGCGCCACTGGCGCGAGGTGGCGATCGACGAGCCCGGGTCGCGGCGCAGCCGCGCTCTGTTGCGCGCTTGGGCATTTCTCGCCATGCGGCCGCGCGCCTACCGATTGGTGGCCAGAATCGCCGCTGCCGCAGTCGCAGGGATGGCACGCGGCAGCGGGAAACTACGTACGCTACCATTCGGCGGGCGCTGGACGCGCCACCGGGACTTTCCAGCGCCGCAGGGGCGCACCTTTCTAGACCTCTATGCGCGCCGGCAACGGGGTGCGGCGCCATGAGCCGCGATCGCATCCTTGGCGGCATCCGGACCACGCTCGATGCTGACACGCGCGAAGCCACGCGACGGCAGGGCACTGCCAGGCGCCTCGCGCATCCGGTCGTGCATCCGCGCCCGGGCCGGTCGTGCCCGCCAGCCGGTGAGCTGATGCAGCAGTTCAAGGATTTCCAACGCACGCTCGGAGTCGATGTCATCGAGGTCGCCGCTTCATCGGAGATCCCGGCCGCCATCGCTGGCTATCTGCAAGCGCTGGGGCTTCCGATGCGTTTGCGTCGCGGTGCCGACCCGCTCCTTGCGGCAATGCCCTGGGACAGCGCGCCATCGCTCACGGTCGATAGCGGCGCAGCCCAGGATGGCGATACGACTGGCTTGTCGCGCGCCGTGGCCGGCATTGCCGAGACGGGAACCTTGGCGCTTTGCTCCGGCGCCGCCAATCCGGTCTCGCTCGGCTTCCTGCCCGACACGCACCTCGTCGTGTTGCGCGCCGATAACATCGTCGGCGGCTACGAGGAGGCCTGCAGGATGGTGCTTGCCGAGAACGGGGGAACGATGCCGCGCACGCTCAATCTCGTCACAGGCGCCTCGCGTACCGGTGACATCGGCGGCCGCATCGTCATGGGCGCGCATGGCCCGCGACGGTTGGCGGTCTTCCTTCTCGGGAACGGCTGACGGAGTGGCTATCGGTTACGGCAGCTCTGCAGGCAGCTCGAGTACTGCTTCTCACAAGATGCCGAGCCCTTGGTCTGGATGCGGCACTGATTGTAGGCGTGGGCGCAGCTTCCTCCGCAACCGCCCTCCGCCTCAGCAGGTCCGAAATACGTGACTGCAAGAAAGGCGGCGGCAACTGCGCCGGCTGCTAAAGCCAAAAGATTTGCGCGATCGACCAAATCGTTCTCCCGCCGGCTAGCGGCGCGCTTGCGGACCGTCGAAACGGAAATACAGATGATGCCCCTTGCGCCCTGAATTTCACTTAACGGGAGATAGGATGAACACAAGCTGAACCGTCGCGCCAGTGCTTTAAAATGTATACTCTTCAAAGACATGGTCGATGTCACGCGCCCACGGGCCTTCGAAGCGCTCAATTAGCCGGTCGGCAAGCGTGCAGCCGGAGATGGCGACCTCATCGAGGACGTCGAGGTAGATCGCCTCGTCTTGGCTAGCGGCGTTAATGCGCTGGCGGGCGCGCAGCCCGCGACGGGAAATGCGCAGCGCTTCGCGGGCGATTTGCTGCACCGTTGTCGATCTGAACGGGGTCGCCAGCGCGCTCTTGGGAACAGCATTACGCAGCGCCTCGCGCTCCTCGGCGGTCCAGTCCTTGACCAGCTCCCACGCGGCATCGAGCGCCTGCGCGTCGTAGAGCAGCCCGGTCCAAAAGGCGGGCAGCGCGCAAATGCGCTGCCAGGGGCCGCTGTCTGCACCGCGCATTTCCATGAAGCGCTTGAGGCGCACCTCGGGAAACAGTGTCGTCAGGTGATCCGACCAGTCGTCGAACGTCGGCCGCTCGCCGGGGAGCTGCGGTAGCTTACCGTCGAGGAAATTCTGGAACGAGGCGCCGGACGCGTCGATGTAGCGACCGTTGCGGTAAACGAAGTACATCGGCACGGCGAGCGCATAGTCGACGTAGCGCTCATAGCCCATGGCCGTTTCGAAGGCGAACGGCAGCATGCCGGTGCGGCGGCGATCGGTGTCGCGCCAAACCTCGCTGCGCATCGACTTGAAGCCGTTGAGACGACCTTCCGTGAAAGGCGAGGAGGAGAACAGCGCGGTGGAAATCGGCTGCAGCGCGAGCGAGACGCGCAGCTTCTTGACCATGTCGGCTTCGTCGGCGAAGTCGAGGTTCACCTGGATCGTCGCCGTGCGGTACATCATGTCGAGGCCGCGCGAGCCGACGGTCGGCATGTAGCGCGTCATGATGGAGTAACGTTCCTTAGGCATGTGGGGTGTTTCGGCCAACGTCCACTTGGGCGAAAACCCCAATCCAAGGAAGCCGATGCCGAGCGGCTCGCCGACGCTCAGCACTTCGCGCAGGTGCCGGTGTGTCTCAGCCGCCGTCTCGTGCAGGGTTTCGACGGGGCGCCCGGAAAGCTCGAACTGTCCGCCCGGCTCCAGGCTGATGTTGCCGCACAGCGCGCCCTCGGGACGCTTCAAAGCGATGATCTTGTCGCCCTCGAGGATGGGCTCCCAGCCGAAGCGCACGATAAGCGACTTCATCAACGCCGAGATGCTGCGCTCGCCCTCGTAGGCGACGGGCGTTAGCGTGTCGGTGTGAAAGACGAACTTCTCGTGCTCGGTGCCGATCCGCCACTGCCGCTTGGGTTTCTCACCGGCGGCAATCCACGCGACCAGATCATCCCGCGATCGCACGAGGCTGCCCGGCGCGCTATCTTGACGTGTCGACATTCAGCGAGCCTCGGGTTCGGTGCGGCGAAGTTGTTGCAGATCCAGGGGTTGGCAGCGCGGCGCCAGCGCAAGCGGGCGCCAAGTGTAATCGCCACCCATTGAGCGTTTCGAAACGCGAGCCTCTAAGGCCTCGACGTGGGGTGTGCAACCCGATGCCGCCGTTGCAGCGCGGCACATGCAGCTACCATAAAAAAACACTATTGCGCGCCACGAATTGCCGGCTGGATCGTTTTGTCGCCTCGACGGATTGGCCCCTCGCCGCCGTTCGTAGTTGGGTATATGCAATGCCGAGTCCAAGTCAGTGGCATGCACGCCGCATAGCTTCCACCTTTGCTCACAACCCTATGGGAGAACACAATGAAAATGCTTCTGGCCGCCTGCGCCCTCTGCGGCCTTTTCGCCACCCCGGTTCTCGCCGCCAACGCGGCTGTCGAGACGGCGGCCAAGACGTTCGATAACGTCGGCAACGATCCGGCGAAGCTCAAGACCTACTGTGAGATGAGCAAGGTTATGTCGTCGGCCGATGCCGAGGACGGCAGCAAGGCGGAAGCCCTCGACAAGCAGATGGACGGTTTCATGAAGGCACTCGGCCCCGAATTCCAAACGGCCTTCGAGTCGGGCGCTGACCTCGACCCGGAGTCGGCGGACGGCAAGACCTACGATGCCGCGATGGATAAGCTCGACGACAAGTGCAGCAAGTAAGCCCTGGAACACTGATAGTGATGTTGCGAGGCTGCCTGCGAAGGCGGCCTCGATTGCCGCTGGCGGCTTAGCGCCAATCGCCGAGCGCGGCGTTGACCAACGCCAGCGCGGCAACGGCCGCCGTATCGGCCCGCATGATGCGAGGGCCTAGCGAGATCGCCAGCGCGCATGGGTGCTCGCGCAGCAACTCGCGCTCCGCGGCGTCGAATCCACCTTCGGGCCCAATGAGCACCGCCAACGGCCCTGACCCAATGTCGGCGAGTGTCGCCAGTGGGCTCGCCACGTCGGCGCCCTCGTCGCAAAAGATAAGCCTTCGTTTGGGGTCCAACGCCGAAAGCAAGGCGTCGAGTTTCAGCGGCTCGCCGACGGTTGGCACGCGTAGAACGCCGCACTGCTCGGCAGCCTCGATGGCATTGGCGCGCATGCGCTCTAGGTTCACGCGCGCGGCGATGGTGCGCCGAGTGAGAACCGGCTGCAGGTGCGCGACGCCCATCTCGGTCGCCTTCTGAACCATATAGTCGAGGCGTGCGTGCTTCAGCGGCGCAAAGAGATAGTGCACGTCGGGGCCGGCTTGTTGCGGGCGTGTCTGCGCGACGCATGCGAGCGTGCAGCGCCGCTTGCCGACCTCCGCCAGGCGCGCGCGCCATTCGCCGTCGCGTCCATTGAAGACGAGGATCTCCGCGCCGGCGCCGAGCCGCAGCACGTTGAGGAGATAGTTGGCTTGCTCGGGCGTGCAGGCGACGGCAGTGCCAGCCGCCAGCGGCGGCTCGACGAACAGCCTCACGTTATGGAAATCGTCGCTACGCATGCCGCTATTAGCCAGCTGGGGCGGGCTAGCGCAATCGCCAGCTAGCGGGCGCATGAGCCGGCGATGGAGCTTAGCAAATTGCCGGGTATTGGCGGCGCCTGCTTGTATCCCTTGCAAAGGGCGCCGATGCTGCCGCCGTCCTTGTCGGCGCCCGCCAGGCAGTAGAGCCCAGTGCCGTCCACCTGCGGCGTGAAGGCCACCCCGCGCACGTCGCTCCCGTCCTCGCCGAGGTTCGCATCGAGATAGTTCAGCGCGTGGATGCGGGCAGCTCCGGCCTCGCCCGTAAGCCGCCGTGGGCGGAAATGCGTGTCGGAGACGGGGATCGCCTCGACGGCGCGCAGCTTGAGCTTGCCGTCCGCCGTCTTCTTCAGATGCACACGCGCCATCAGCCCATAGTCGCGGCACACGCCCTTGCCGTTCATGTCGGCGGTGCCTTGGTGCAGGAAGTTGCCGAGGCCGTAGAAGATCAGCGACTGCCCGGCGATCTCGACGCCGCGGACCACATGCGCGTGGTGACCGACGATGAGATCGATGCCGTCCCTTTGTGCGGCGAGCCCGCGATAGTCGGCGAACTGCTTGGCGTCGGCGCGCACCCGGCCTTCCTCGCCATAGTGGATCGACAGGATGCGGTACTGAGCCGGCGCGGCGACGATGCGTCGGCGGACCTCGGCGTAGTCGTCGTCGAAGCGGTAGGCGCTCTGGCCCGGTTTATCGGGTCCGGCGCGATGACGCTCGAGATTGTTGGTGACGATGCCCGTCGCCGCAAAGGCGATGTCCGACCCTTTGACGCTGACGCGCTGCGGACGGCTCGCCTCCTCGCTGTTCATGCCGAGGCCGGCGGCGACCGCGAGGCGCTCCTTCTGCAGCTTGCCGACGTGCTTCAGCGTCTCCTCCAGGCCTTCGAGGCCGTAGTCCATGGAGTGATTGTTGGCGAGCGACAAGAGATTGAAGCCGCGCGAGACGAGGTGGCTGATGCCGTTCGGGTGCGTGCGGAAGTTGAACGGCGCGCTCTGCTCCTTGCGATCGGCGGTCAGATCGTTGCGATCGGTCACCACCGTCTCGACGTTCATGAAGTTGAGGTCGCCGTTGATGTCGTTGTCGATGAGCGACGTCGTCTCCGCCCAGGTTTGGAAGGCGCCGCGGCGGACGCCATCCGGTTCAACCGGCTGATTGGAGCGATTGAGTCCGACGTCGCCGACCAGCGTGATCGTCACTTCGTCGGCGGAGCTCGCCCAACCGGTTGCCACCGGCGGAGCCAGCAGACAAAGCATGGCGAGCAGGACGAGGGTACAACTGCGCAAACGGGTTTTCATGGCGGGATAAAGGCCTTGAGAGTTTGGCGGGGCTAGGGCAATCGCACGGTTTGCTTAAAGCTCGACGGCGTCCTTGCGCTTTGCCTTGTAGTCCGGCTCGACGTGGATGACGACGTCGGTGTTCGCCAACTCCTTCTCGATCGCGAGTTCGAGACGGTCGCAGATTTCGTGCGCGGCCTCGACGGTCATATCGCCGGGCACAACAAGATGGAATTCGATGAATGTCTGCGGTCCAGCGGTGCGTGTGCGAATATCGTGCGCCTGCAGTGCGCCCTCGCCGTTGGCGCGGATCGCCTCCTTGATGCGCAATTCGATTTGCGGCGAGGCGGCCTGATCCATTAGTGCGCTCATGGATTCGACGGCCAGCTTGTAGCCGATGCGCAGGATGTTGAGGGCGACCGCCCCGGCGATAAGCGGGTCGAGGATGGCCCAACCGGTGACCGTCGCCAGCACGAGACCGAGCAAAACGCCAACCGAAGTGATGACGTCGCTGACGAGGTGGTGGCCATCCCCCTCCAGCGCGGGAGAGCTCCACGTCCGGCCGCGGCTGATCAACACCCAGGCCCATCCGGCGTTGATCGCTGTCGCCAGGCCGTTCACCAGCAAGCCTGCCGCTGGGTCGACGAGCGAGCGCGAATGTAGCAGCGCCAGGTACGCCTCGCGGAAGATGAGCAGCGCGGCGACGATGATCAGAGCGCCTTCGAGCACGGCCGAAAAATACTCGGCCTTGTGGTGCCCGAATGGGTGGCCGCGGTCGGGCGGCTGCGAGCCGATGCGAATGGCGATGAGCGCGGCGACCGCCGTCAGCACGTTGACGATGCTTTCCAGCGCGTCGGAAAACAACGCCACGCTGCCGGTCATCAGAAACGCGATGTACTTGATGCCCATCACCGTGAGCGCAACGCCGATACTGACGGTGGCGATCACGAGGTGCTTGTTGCGCGCGGGATCTACGGGGCTCTTCATGGGGTCATTAAGCGGCTATGCCGCCGTGCGGCAAGAACCTTTGCCCTGCACCAGGCGCCGGCGCAGCGGCGTTTTCCACATGCCTGAGGCGCTACTCACTGCCGCAGTGCCCGCGAATCTGATGGGGAGTGGGGATTGGGCTGTCCCCGCACCGCAAGTGCGCCAAGCAGCCGATGCGGAGGGCACAATTCATGGCAAATTTCCCAACCCATATCGTCGTCGGCACCGTCGTGGCGGGCTCGCTCGCTACTTTGACGCTGGCGGCCGACGTGATCGCGCCGGAAAATCTCGTCGCCGTCACCATGGCCGGATCGCTCGGCTCCGTACTGCCGGACATCGACTTGAAGGATTCCCGTCCCAGCCGCGCGCTGTTCGCGGGGCTAGCGGTGTTCTTCTCGTTCGCGCTCCTGTTCCACTTCGCGCCACAGTTGTCGATTGCCGAAATGTGGATCCTATGGATCGGTACTCTACTGTTCGTGCGCTACGGGGTGCACACGATGTTCCATCGTTTCACCTCGCACCGCGGCATATGGCATTCACTCATTGCCGGCCTCGTGTGTGCGTTGGCGACTGTGATCGCCTTCTACTACGTCTTCGACCGCCCCGATGGCGTTGCATGGCTCGGCGGCGGTTTCTTGCTCATCGGCTTCCTGACTCACCTGATCCTCGATGAAATGTACTCCGTCGACGTTCTGGGAAATCACATCAAGAGGTCGTTCGGGACGGCTTTCAAGCCTATCGACATGCGCAACCCAGCAGGCTCGGTGGCGATGGCTGTGGCCGCCGTTGCGCTGCTGTTCCTCACGCCGTCGATCACCGTGTTCTATGACGGCATCACGTCGCGCCCGATGTGGGCGTCGCTGCATCAGCGCCTGCTGCCGCAAGACAATTGGTTCGGGGTGATGGTCAAGCGCCAGGTCGCAACAACACCGGCTCCAGGCGATGCGGTGCCACAGACCACTGGCTCGCTGCCCGCTCCGGCAGCGACAGCGAAACCCGCGACGCCGTAGTCTGGCTCTCGGCCGGCGGCGCCCTTACTGGCGCGTCGCCGGTGTTGCGCAGCGCTTCTGCAGGCCGGCGAGATAGGTCGAGATCAAATCATCGACTAGCGAGCGTCCCGCATGCGCGGTGACGTGGGAGAGCTTATCCGCCGTCGACAGAGCCGTCATGCCGTGCACGCTGGCCCACAACGTGCGCGCGTGGCGCTTCTGGCAACTCGCATCGGAATCGGGAAGCAGAGGCGCTAGCGCCTGCTCGAGCGGCATCAGCAACTTCTCGACCTTGGCCTGATACCAATCGGGTACCTCGCGGCCGGCAGGCATGCGATGCTCGTTGAGCAAGTTCCACAACTTGGGCCGTTCCTGGGTGAATACGAAGTAGGTGCCGGCGAGGCGCCGCAACCGATCTCCAGGGGGGCCGGAGGCGTCCGTCTCGGCAAGCCGGCCGGCGAGCTGATCGAGCAGTCGCGCTTCAATAATAAGGAGTAGGTCGTCGAGATTTTCGAAGACGTTATAGAGGGTGCCCGGGGAGTAGCCGACGCGTTTGGCGATCTCACGAGCCGACAGGCCTTCAAGGCCGTCCTGCTCGACGATTGAGGTTGTCGCCTCGATGATCAGTTCGCGCAACTCATCGGGCGTGTGTATGGAGCGTCGGCCCATTTGCTTTTTGTCCGTACGCTAGTCGTTTGAAGACTGACTATTCGCTACAATATGCCGAGCGCGCGCGCGGGCAAGCTGATTTAAGTTGGTAGCTGACCTAATTCTTGGGGGTGATGGGGCGCCTTGGCCGCGGGGCACGGCCCGCCAGCAACGATCGGCGCGCGGAAAGGGCCCGGCCTCAGCAGCTTTTGGTGCAGTTGTCGCCCTTAACGTAGTCGACGCAACTATTGCGGGGGCTGTGGTAGGACTTGTTTTTCCAGGTCATGGCACCCGAGATGCCCGGGACGAAATCGCCGAAAAGTGGCTTGAAAGTATAGATTGCGTCGACGACGATCACGCTGCCGCCTTTGCCAACGATGTTGGCCGGCAGGCCATATGACGCGCAGTTCGCCGGCACCTGCATCCCGTTGTACGAGTACGACCACACAACCTTCGTCTCGGCTGCGTTCGTGGATGATGCGCGCACCGAATACACGCCGAGCTTTAACGTCGTAGCGTCGTAGGGCTGCATCATGTGCTTGATCGACAGCATCATGCTGTCGAGATTGGTTTTCGCCCCGTCCGAGCTCGTTCCGAGGTACTCCTCGCGGGCGACCAAATCGCCGGCGGTCGCTACCGCCGACGCAAAGTGCCGATTGTTGCTGACAGCACGCGCCGTCTCGATCGTGGCCAGCAGCATCAGCATCAAGAGCGGTGCAAGGAGGGCGAATTCGACGGCGGCGGTGCCCTGCGTGTCCCGCCAGAACCGGCAACGACGGTTTCCGCGAACTTCGGCGCCTTTGCTGGCGCAGCGCGTGGCGACTTGACCCCGAGACATCACTCGAACGGCTCGCTCTTGAAGGCGGTGGAAGCTTGAATCATCGCCGGTCCACTGCCATTCGACCCTGTGCCCAGCTGCAGGAACTCGAAGTTTTTGGCGAGATCCCACTTGTAGCAGAGTGTCACCAGAACGACCTCGCTGGCGGCGCCAGCATATTTCGACACGAGCTCGTCGCTGGACCCCGTGGAGCTCACCATATTGCCGTTGGCATCGGTGCACTTTTGCGGTGATATTCCGCTCCAAGTTGCGGCATGCTGAACGATGACGGCGACCTTGCCGCAATTGATGTAGCTGCCGGCGGCATCACACACGAGATCCTTAAACGCGCCGACCGTCAGGTCGCCTTTGTCCGCTTCACCCGTACGTATTTTGCGTGCCGCCGACTCGACGCTGTTCTCCAGCGAGGTTGACGCCAAGAAGTACAGCCCGATGCCGACGATGCCGAGCACGAACAGCAGGAAGGGCAGAGCCACGAGGGCGAAATCTACGCCAGCGAAGCCGTCTTCATTGCGCAGCCAGCCCGGCCGCAGGAGACGCGGCCTTAGGAAAAATCCGCGGCGTTTGGTCGGGCGCATACGCATCTACAGTCTCAAGCGAAAATCCGCCGAGACGTTATCTTTGCGTCCCTGAATTATGTATTACTTCGTTAGTAATTGAGTTGTTTCGGTAAGCAAAGCGTAAACCCAAAAGGACGAACCGCATCCCTCGGTCTTCGCCGCGTCTATTCCTGGGCGGCCGGCGCGGCGCCACCTCCGCCGCCAGGTAGTGACGTCTCCAGTCTCGTTTTTGCTGACTTGCTGACACGGTCGAAGAATACCTGGTCGTCGCCGACGACTATCGTCGGCATGCAAGTCGGCGAGCAGGTGTAAGTCTCGCGCAGCGAGCCCTTGTGCACGACGAGGGTGCGCCGGTCTTCCGCTTCGACCACCACGCGCTGGTCCTGAATGACGTTGCGCTGAGCGTCGAGGGCAATGATGTTCGTAATGCCGAAAGTCTTGCCGGTGACGACGAGGAGATTGCCCCCTTGCACCGTCACGTCGGCAATCGAGGGGTTGCCGATGATGACGTCGGATACGGGACGTGGCAGGCGTATGAGCTGCGATTGGTCGTAACGCACGACGAGGTCGGTGGCATCTGCATCGACGGAAAATGCCATAACGATGGAGCACGCCATCGAGGCGGCGATCGCCACACGGCGCAATGCTGCAACTGGCGACGACTTAATACGGGGCATGCACGAACGAACCTCGGTCTAGACGCGCATTACTTCAGGAAATGGTGAAGAAAGCGGAAATCTCTAGGCCCGTGTGATCAACGCGGGCTGAGCAGCAATACATTCATAGCGGCTTTGACTCCGCGGGGCATGCACCGCTGAGCGGGCCGGCAAGTATACATTGTCGCCCTACTAATAAGTCTTGAGTATTAGCGGTGTGACGGCGGTTTAGAATGGGGCGTCGTTGCACCGGCAGCGCGGACCCCGCCAAGGAATACTCTTGAACGTGCTTGATCGGAATTGCGGCGACTTACGATGACGTGGCGCAAAAAAATTATATAGATTATATGCGGCGAAAAAAACTGAATGTTAGGAGATATTTACGTTAGTCTGTTTTACCCCAGTTTAATAACTCAGCGCTCAAATGATGCCCGTCAGGCGGCACCAAGCTGCAGGGCTTCCAAATATGCGACCTAAAAAACTGGGAGATGCTGTCATGAAGACTTTTCTCGCTCGTTTCGCTCAGGATGACTCCGGCGCGACCGCCATCGAGTATGGCCTGATCGCCGCCTTCATCGGCGTTGGCATTATCGCTGGCCTCACGCAGCTCCGCGACGGCCTCAACGGCCTGTTCGGCGAAGTCAACACGAAGCTGGACGCAGCTGTGAATTAAGTGCGTCAGCAGAGCTAAAGAAGGGCCGCCCGGTGCAGACCGCCGGGCGGCCTTGCCGTGTCAGTGATTGTATGAGCGCCGCTTGAGGGTCGCTTAACGGTTGTGCCTCAATTTTGCGGTTGACCGTGCGTCGTCGAGATCCGGAGATCGGGGTGGCAGGCTATCCTTTGCTGTTGGTGTTTCCAGCCGTCATGGCCTACGCGGCGGCGTCTGATCTACTGACCATGCGCATCGCCAACCGCGTGTCGCTTGGCCTCGTCGCTGCCTTCCTCGTCATCGCCCTGATCGCCGGCATGCCGGTGCAGGAAATGCTGCTACATCTCGCAGTCGGCGCCTCGCTTCTCCTGGCAGGGATGTTGCTCTTCAGCTTGAACCTCGTTGGCGGCGGCGACGCAAAGCTGTTGGCGGCCGCGGGTCTGTGGATCGGTTACGATCAGCTGGTCCCCTTCCTTCTTTATGTGACGGCTTTTGGTGGCGCTTTGGCGCTTCTCCTCCTGGCCTATCGGCGCTTTCCAGCCGCCGCTTTGCCGCTTCCGACATGGGCGGTGCGCCTGCACGCGCAAGGGGTGGGCATGCCGTACGGTATCGCCATCGCCGCCGGAGCGCTCGCCGTCTATCCGCTGACAAGCTGGCCGAGGCTATTGGCCCCCTAGCCGGGTCCAAGGGTCAATCTGCTACGGCAATTAACGTTGCGTTGACATTTGTCGTTCAGTGTCGACTGACGAACAAAATCACTCCGGGTGACGCCGGGTAACAGGATCTATCGGCTGTGAAGCGGGCACAACTGATCGGCATCACGATTGCGGGCGGAGCCGGTCTCCTCGCCTTCATACTCATGCGCTCGATCGTCAGCGGCCCCTCGGCTCCCACTCAGATTGCCGTCCCCGTCAACGCGAGCGAGGTTCTCGTTGCGCGCCGTGACATTCCCCTCGGCGAGATTACGAAAGACACCGATTTCCGCTGGCAGACGTGGCCAACGGACGCCATCACGCCATCCTTCATCACGCAGGCCGAGGGCGATGAAGGCATGAAGATGGTGACCGGCGCCATCGCGCGCGCTCCCCTGCTCGAGGGCGAGCCGGTAACCCGCCTGAAGTTGATCAAGCCAGGGCAGGGCGGCGTCCTTGCAGCGATTCTACCGAGCGGCATGCGCGCCATATCTACGCGCATCAAAGAAGAAACATCGGCTGGCCGATTGATCCTGCCGAACGACCGCGTCGACGTCATTCTCACGCGCCGCGTGAAAAGCCAAAACGGGCAGGACGAATTCGTCAGCGACACCCTGTTCTTAAACGTTCGCGTCCTCGCCGTTGGGCAGGAGATCGGCACTAAGGAAGGCAGCAAGTCTTCGGAGGGTGCAGCCAACACGGCCACGCTCGAGCTGACCCCGGGACAGGCAGAACTGCTGGCGCGCGCCAACTCGACGGGCGAGATCAGCCTATCGCTGCGCAGCGTCGCCGACCAGAAGGGGCAGGGCCCCACCGCGGCCAAGAACGATGAACGCGGCAGCGTCGTGCGCGTACTTCGCTATGGCGTGCCCACGCGTGCATACGGCGTGAACTGAGTTGCGTTGATTCAGTCTCGGCTGTCGAAAAGGTAATTCGATCATGCGAACGACCCTAAGATGGGCTCGCGCCAGTATGGCTGCAGTGTTTTTTGTCGCGACTTGCGTCGGCGACATCCGCGCGGCTGACATGAAAGGTCAACCCGGAGCCGGTGGCCAGGTTGGTCGCGATTCCGTGCTGCGCATTCCGGCCAACGCGGCATTCCCGCTGTCGAAGCGCCTCGACTTGGGCGTCGGCCGCTCGATCGTGGTGCAGTTTCCCGTCCCGCTGAAGGACGTCCTCGTTTCAGACCCGGCCATGCTCGACGCCGTCGTGCAGTCCTCCGATCGGGTGTTCCTGATCGCCAAGAAAACCGGTCAGACCAACGCTTTCTTCTTCGACGAGTACGGGCAGCAGATTCTCACCCTCGAGGTTGCCGTCGGCGCCGACCTGTCGGCGCTCGACTCGCTTTTGACCCGCCTCATCCCCGGCTCGAACGTGCACAGCGAGATCGCCGGCAAAGCGATCGTGCTGACCGGCACGGTGCGCACGCCGATCGATTCCAACCGCGCCGCGCAGATCGCCGCCCAGTTCGCACAAACACTCGTGGATGCCAACAGCATCGTCACCGGACCTAATCTCACATCCAACACGACCAGCACGACGACCACCAACATCGGCCGCGGCTCGAACTATCAGGCCAACAGCGATTCCAACACCGGTCCAGGCTCCGGCGACCCGGCCGAAGTCTACGGGGCGAAGCCAGTGATCAACCTCCTCGTCGTCGAGGGCGAGGAGCAGGTGATGCTGCGCGTCAGCGTCGCCGAGGTGAAGCGCACCATACTCAAACAGTTCGGCGTCAACGTTGGCGCGCTGGTCAACTCGGGCAACTTCACCACCGCGATCCTGTCGAACAATGGACTGCCCTTGAGCGCAGCGGCACTCGGGACCCTGCCGACGCCCGGCATTGGGACAGCGGGCGCGGCCGCCGGCCTGCTGCAGCTGTTCAACCAGGGCCCGATCGGCCCTGGCAATCCGTTCGGAAATTCCGGTGTCGCGTCCGCATGGCAATCGGGCGACCAGGCCGTCGCCGGTGCGCTGCGCGCCATGGAGCGCGATGGTCTGCTCAAGACGTTGGCCGAGCCTAATCTGACCGCCGTCTCCGGCGAGCCGGCGAAGTTCCTCGCCGGCGGCGAGTACCCGGTGCCCGTCGTCGATAGCCTCGGACAGGTCAGCGTCGTCTACAAAGAGTACGGCATCGGTATCGCCTTTACGCCGGTCGTCCTCTCTGAAGGCCGCATCAGCTTGAAGATCGAGACCGAGGTGAGTGAGCTCACCGACGAAGGCGCGGTCGTGCTTTCTGGCATTCGCATCCCGGCGCTGAAAAAGCGCCAGGCTAACTCGACGGTCGAGCTGCCGTCCGGCGGCTCTCTGGCCATCGCCGGCCTGCTGTCGGAGGACACCCGGCAGAACATCGACGGCTTCCCTGGGCTGAAGGACTTGCCGATCCTCGGCACCCTGTTCCGCAGCCGCGACTACCAGAAGCAGGAATCCGAGCTCGTGGTGATCGTTACGCCGTACATGGTACGCCCGGTGGCTCGCCAGGAGCTTGCTCGGCCGCTCGATGGCCTCGGCGACCCGACCGATCGTAAGGCGAATTTCCTTGGCCACATCAACCGCATTTATGGCGCCGGACGGCCGGCTCCGGTGGGCGACCTCAAGGGCGACTACGGATTCATTGTGGAATAGGCAGATGGGCTGGAGACGGATGATGACTGCCTCAAATGCGATGCGCCCGGCGCGCAAAAGCAGAGCCCGCTCCCTCGGAGTGAAGCTGCTCGCCGCCTCAGCCGTCACGCTGGTGATGGCCGGGTGCAAGACCACGGATGATCCGACTCGCGTCGCCGGGTGGACCTTGATCGATGCCTCACAGCGCCATCCGATCCTCGTATCGCAGGAGCCGACGACGCATCTCATCCGCATTGGCCGCGGCTCGAATGGGCTCTCTTCTCCGCAGCGCGCCCAACTCATAAACTTCACGAATCACTTCCGCGCAACCGATGCCGGCAACAGCCGTCTCATCGTGGCAGTGCCGAGCGGTGGCGCCAATGAGGTTTCGGCGATGTACGCCGTCGGCGAGATCCGCGCAATGCTGACGGATCAAGGCTTCGGCGAGGCGTCGATCTCAGTCGAGGCCTACAGCGCCGAGGGCGCCGCCGATCCGCCGATCCGCGTCTCATACATGCGCTACGTGGCCGAGCCACCGCAATGCGGCGACTGGTCTACCAATCTTGCCTATGACCCGACGGCGCTGCCGTATCCGAACCTCGGTTGCGCGCAGCAGCGCAACCTCGGTGTCATGATCGCCAACCCGGCCGACCTCCTCGGCCCGCGCAGCGAGACCGCACGTTCCAGTGAGCGCCGCGACCAGGTGTGGGGCAAGTACGTCAAGGGGGACCCGACGGGCGCGCGCAAGAGCGTGGACGAGCGCGTGAACCGCAACACCAGCAATTGATGCCATAACCAAGGTCGCCGGGATCATGTCGAATCAAGTCAAGCCCATTGCGAGCCCCGAGGAACTGGTCGGCGTGGGTGCTCCGCTGGCCGAGCTCGACAATGGCGGCGTCGACTTGGCAGGGGTGCGCGCACGGCCCATTCCGCGCATTTCGATCCAGGCCTTCTGCGAGAACGGCGCAACGGCCGAAATCACCCAGATCGCTTCTGAGGACCGCCGCCTGGCCAAGACGCATGTGAGCGTGCACATGGGCGGCATCGAGGCGGCCGTCGCCCACTACCTGCAGAATCCGACGCCAAACCTCATCGTCATCGAATGCAGCCTGCCGCGCGATCACATCCTTGCCGAGCTCGATCGGCTGGCCGAGAATTGCGACCCCGGCACCAAGGTGCTTGTCATCGGTCACGCCAACGATGTGATGCTCTATCGCGATTTGCTGAAGCGCGGCGTCAGCGAATATCTCGTCGAACCTGTCGATCCGCTGCAGTTGATGGAGGCGATCTCCAATCTCTACAACAATCCCGAGACCGAGCCGGTCGGTCACGTCTACGCGTTCATCGGCGCCAAGGGCGGTGTCGGCTCCTCGACTGTTTGCCACAACGCCGCATGGGTACTCTCGGAGATACTCAAGGTCGATGTCGTCATTGCCGACCTCGATCTCGCCTTTGGCACGACAGGCCTCGATTTCAATCAAGATCCGATGCAGGGCATTGCCGATGCCCTGTCGAGCCCGGATCGCCTCGACGAAGTGCTGCTTGATCGCCTGCTGACCAAGTGCTCCGAGCATCTGTCGATCTTTGCCGCTCCCGTCGTACTCGATCGTGACTACGACATTTCCGTCGACGGCTGCGACCAGGTCATAGACGTCGTCCGGCAGAACGTGCCCTACGTCGCGGTCGATCTGCCGCACACGTGGACGGCGTGGTGCAAGAGCGTCCTCTTGCAGGCGGACGAGGTGGTGATCACCGCAGCGCCCGATCTCGCCAACCTGCGCAACGCCAAGAACATCGTCGATCTGCTGCAGCAGTCGCGGCGCAACGATGCCAAGCCGCGGCTCGTCATGAACATGGTCAACACTCCCAAGCGGCCGGAGATCAGCGTCAAGGAGTTCGAATCGGCGATCGGCCTGAAGGCCATCAGCATCATCGATTTCGACAGCGAGACGTTCGGACAGGCGGCCAACAACGGGCAGATGATCGAAGAGCTGAGCGCCAAGGCACGCTCGGCAGCGGCATTCCGCGACATCGCGATGGCGATAAGCAACCGGCGCGATGCACAGGCGGCGAAGAAGACTTCCGCATTTGCGCCGTTCCTCGAAAAACTCAAGCTCAAGCGTTAGGAAGGTCGATGTTCGGTAAGCGTACCAACGAAACAGCCGCGCCGCGACGCGACGTGCAGCAGCCGCTTGCGCCCCCGACGTCCGCGCCGCCCGTGGCCGAGCCGAAGGCCAAGACGCCGGTCGCGCCGACCGCTTCGAGCGAAGTGCAGCGTCGCCACTCCGACGAATACTACGATGTGAAGACGACGGTCTTCAACGCGCTCATCGACACCATCGATCTGACGCAGCTCGCCAAGCTCGACGTCGCCTCTGCGCGCGAGGAGATCCGCGACATCGTCAGCGAGATCATCCAGATTAAGAACGTCGTCATGTCGATCGCCGAGCAGGAAGAGCTGCTCGAGGACATTTGCAACGACGTACTCGGCTACGGCCCCCTCGAGCCGCTACTGGCGCGGGACGATATCGCCGACATCATGGTCAACGGCGCCGACACCACCTTTATCGAGGTCGCCGGCAAGGTACACAAGACCGGCGTGCGCTTTGCCGACAACCTACAGCTCATGAACATCTGCCAGCGCATCGTCAGCCAGGTTGGGCGCCGTGTCGATGAATCGAGCCCGATCTGCGACGCGCGTCTTCCCGACGGCTCGCGCGTCAACGTCATCGCGCCGCCATTGGCCATCGACGGCCCCGCCCTCACCATTCGTAAGTTCAAGCGCGATCGGCTCAACCTCGACCAGCTCGCCAAACTCGGCACGATCTCGAACGACGGCAAGCAAATCCTCGATATCATTGGCCGCGTGCGCTGCAACGTATTGATCTCGGGCGGCACCGGGTCGGGAAAGACGACGCTGCTCAACTGCCTAACCGGATCGATCGAGGATGATGAGCGGATTATCACCTGCGAAGACTCGGCCGAGCTTCAGCTGCAGCAGCCCCATGTGGTTCGTCTAGAGACGCGTCCGCCCAATCTTGAGGGCGAGGGCGAAATCAAGATGCGCGATCTCGTCAGGAACTGCCTGCGCATGCGGCCTGAACGCATCATCGTCGGCGAGGTCCGCGGACCGGAAGCATTTGATCTCTTACAGGCAATGAACACGGGCCACGATGGCTCGATGGGAACACTCCACTCCAACAGCCCGCGGGAAGCCATCAGCCGTCTTGAGTCGATGATCATGATGGGCGGCTACCAGCTCCCGGTGAAGACGATCCGCGAGATGATCACCGGTTCCGTCGACGTCATCGTGCAAGTCGCGCGTCTGCGCGACGGCTCGCGCAAGATCACCCACGTCACCGAGGTGCTCGGTATGGAAGGCGATGTCGTGACGCTGCAGAACCTCATCGTCTTCGACATCAGCGGCGAGGACGCCAACGGCCGTATTCTCGGTCGGCATCGTTCCACCGGCATCGCAAGACCGAGCTTCTGGGACCGCGCCGTGTACTACGGCCAGGAGGCGAAGCTGGCCGAGGCACTGGCGTCCTCGGAAGTGCTCGATGCCAACGGCAATCCGCTCGGAGATATCGGTGTCTGAGTCGGATCTACTTTCTTTTGGCGCCGCGATGCTCGCCGCCCTTGCCGTTGGTGCGTTGGCATATGCCTTTCTTTATCCATACTTATCCGGCGATCGCGAGAAGGAGTCGCGCCTCAAGGGCGTGATCGAGCCCAAAGGCCGCAATTCCCTCAGTGCGCTGGAACAGGCGGCGTCGCGGCGCAAATCCGTCGCTGACACCTTGAAGGATATGGAGGACCGCCAGAAGGCAGCGGAGAAGGTCTCGCTCCGGCTTCGCCTCGAGCGCGCCGGACTCGACATAACGCCGAGGGTTTATTGGCTTGCCAGCTTGGCGTGCGGCGCCATCTTCGCCTTCGGCGTGACCATGGCGCTGCAGTCGGGCGCGACGCGGACGTTCCTGTCGCTTATCATAGGTCTCACCGGCGTGTTCGGTTTTCCGCGCTGGTTCATAAACAAGTTGACCGCCAGACGGCAGGCGAGGTTCATCCGCGAGCTGCCTAATGCCATCGATATCGTGGTGCGCGGCATGAAGTCGGGTCTACCGTTGAACGAGTGCGTGGCAATCGTATCGCGTGAAAGCGAGGAGCCCCTTGCAGGAGAGTTTCGCGAGGTCATCGAGCAGCAGCGGGTGGGCGTGTCGCTGGGCGAAGCACTTCACCGCCTGGTGATGCGTATGCCCCTGCCCGAGGTGAAATTCCTCGCCATCGTCGTCGCCATCCAGCAGCAAGCCGGCGGCAACCTCTCGGAAGCGCTCGGCAACCTCTCGACCGTGCTGCGAGACCGCTTTCAGCTGAAAATGAAAGTCAAGGCGCTGAGCGCGGAGGCCAAAGCCTCGGCCTGGGTCCTCGCGTCGTTGCCTCCGATCGTGACGTTGCTCGTTTATGGGACGGCGCCCGAGTACATCTCCATCCTCTTCAACACGCGCACAGGCAACTTTGCGCTTTTATTCTGCGGCTTATGGATGCTGACCGGCATTCTGGTGATGCGCAAGATGATCAACTTCAAGTTCTGAGCTCTGCGATGCGGGCGCTCTTGCGCGCATCCCAGAGGCAACGGGTCCGGCCATGCATCTGATCGACATTTTCATCAATCCGACCTTCATTGTTACTATACTGGCGGCGATCTGCGCCTTTGCCACGGTGCTGACGATCACCATGCCGATGCTGGCCCGCGATCGCATGAACGACCGAATGCGCACAATGGCAGTCGAGCGGGATAAGATGCGCTCCGAGCGGATTGCCGAAATGAATGCGCGCAATCTTCAGGGGAGTCTGCGGCAGACGCCAAAAGGCTTCATGCAGCAGATTGTCAATCGGCTCAATCTGCGCAAGATGTTCGACACGGAAGAGCTGCGCGATCGCCTGAAGCGCGCCGGCTTGCGCGGACAGGCGCCGCTCGTCGCTTTCATGTTCTTTCGCGTCGCGGCGCCGGCGACCTTCTTCTTCGGCGCCGCCTTCTACCTATTCGTTCTCGGCGGCTTGTCCTATCCGCCACTCATTAAGTTGATGATGGCGCTCGCCGCCGCCTTCTTGGGTTCCTATGCGCCTAGCATTTTCATCGAGAACCTCATTCAGAAGCGTCAGCAGTCCATCAAGATAGCGTTCCCAGACGCGCTCGACATGCTGCTCATCTGCGTGCAGTCGGGCATGTCGGTGGAGGCTGCCTTCGGCAAGGTATCCAAGGAGGTCGCCTCCCAGTCGCTAGAGCTCGCCGAGGAGCTGAGCTTGACGACCGCCGAGCTGTCCTACCTGCAGGACCGGCGTCAGGCCTTCGACAACCTCGGCAAGCGCACCGGCCTAACTGGCGTCAAGGCCGTGACGACGGCGCTGATCCAAGCCGAGCGTTATGGCACTCCCGTCGGTCAGGCCCTGCGTGTCATGGCCAAGGAGAACCGCGACATTCGACAATCGGAGGCGGAGAAGAAGGCGGCGTCGCTGCCGCCCAAGCTCACCGTGCCGATGATCATATTCTTCTTGCCGGTGCTGTTTGTCGTGATTCTCGGACCAGCCGCTATCAGCTACTGGGAATGGAACTGAGGTCGGAAGCGCAAGCACCGCGTCTCGCTGCGGCGTCGCTCGTTCCGCCGATCGTCCGGCCTAGCGCTTGGCCTGCGCCACCAACGGCGACCATGAGCGGGACTGCGCCGGCTTCATAGCGGCCTTCGCCACAGCAGCCGGTTTCTCCGGTTTTTCTGCCAGCTCGCTGTCCTCGCCTGGTGCGAGCTGGGCGGCCATTTCGGCAACTGACATCACCTTAGGTGCAGCATCGGCCTTCGTCTCCGCAACAGGTGCTGCGATCTCTGGCTCATCCATTTTGACGATCCAGGCCGTATCCTGCACCGCCTTTGCGTCGACGGGAGGCAGGGCCGCTACGTCGGCGACCTTCTGCACCGGTACGGCGGCCTCCACCGGCGCTGCGGCGATGTTGGCTTCGGTGTTCCACTCGGCCGGCTGCGGATCGGAGTTCGGCACCGACCTGGGATCTAGCTTCACCACCTGACGCAGGTAGTCAGCGTTCTCGGAGGCGTTGGTCATCGGGATATCGCGTGCCGCAACGAGCTTGGCCTCATCATATTTGCCCTGCAACCCGAGCACGAGCGCCAGGTTCTGGCGGATGCGTGGCGAGTTGTTGTCCGATGCCGCCGCTTGGCGCAGCATTGATTCCGCCTTCTTCGACTCGCCGTTCATGGCGTAGGCGAGGGCGAGGTTGCTCAGCACGGAGGGCTGATTGTGGGCGAGCGAAAGCGCCCGCTCGAACAGCGGAATAGCGTCGTTGTAGTTGCCTTCCTTGGCGAGCGCGGCTCCGCGCGCCGAGACGACGCGCCAGTCGGGCTTGGCGGGGTCGTCGGCCACCTCGAGCAGCTTTTTGGCCACGCTGATCTGGTCGAGATCGAGGGCAAGACGGCCGTATTCGCTGGCGAGCTCGCGGCTCTGGCCATGGAAAAGCGACGTTTGCTGCAAGACCGCAAGCGCCCTGCGCTTCTCGCCCATGGCCTTGAGATTGCGCGCGTAGCTGAGCGCCACCTTCAGATCGCGTGGGTTTTCGCCATACTGCTTGCCCCAGTAATCGGTCGCCTTCTGCAGCTCGTCGGCCGTGGATTGGGGGGCGGTCTGCGCAGTAGCCTGCGGCTGCGGCGCGGAAGAGGAAGAACCGTTTATGGACAGGAGATCGCTTCCGCCTGGGGCCAACGATTGGCCGCAGGCGCCCAGCATGAGCGAGGCCGTGAGCGCTGCTATCGTACCGCCCTGCCGAAGCCTGCAAAACGCCGCGTGCCGGTGAGAAGCGAACGCCATCGTAGTCCCCCTGATCGATTGGGATCAGAAGGGGCCATGAACCCCCGAATCTCTGTCCCTTGACCGTCAGGTTGGGAGACACTTCTCAACAAACGATTAACCCTCGCTAACCAGCCATTAAAGGCGGGCCGCTATGACGCGGCGGCCACTTCGGCGCGCGCGCCCGCGGTCCAGACCGCCATCTCCGGCATCGCGAAGACGGTACCGACGTAGGCGGCCGCCGTGCCGTCGTCGCCATAAATGGTGAGGTCGGGCACATAGGTTCGAAAGCGCGAGGCGACGGGCGCATACATCGCGTCGGCCGCCGAGAACGCGCCGAACAGGAAGTGCCCAGCGTCGCCGAAGTTCGCCCGGCACTCACCCCAAATGGCGATGATACGGCGGATGTCATCCCTAACTTCCTCCGGGACGGGGTCGAGTGGGTTCCGTGCCAGGAGCTCCATTGAGCAAGTGCGGCGCAAGGGGGCAAAGCCGGAATGGATCTCGGCTGAGACGCAGCGCGCCACCGCGCGCGCCTGGCGGTCCGCGGGCCAGATGCCCTTTTCGGGGTGCTCCTCGGCCAGATACTCGAGGATGGCGAGGCTGTCCCAAATCGCCAAGTCCCTGTCGAGTAACAGCGGTACGAGGCCGGACGGGCTGTACCGGGCGATCTCGGCCTTAGATTCTGGTAGGCGCAGTCTGACGTTAATCTCCTCGAACGGCAGCCCGAGGCGCCGCATGGCGAGCCAAGGCCGCAGGCTCCAGCTCGACCAGTTTTTATTGCCGATGACCAGCCGGTAGCGATTCGCGGCCATGCTCTTGCCTTGCACTCCGTGATCCTGTCTTGTGCGCCGCGCGAGTCGGCCAGACAACTTGTCAGCTCATGCCCGATTAGGTCACGGCTTGCCAGCAGCGAGCACCCGCATATGACCGACGACCCAATGAAGTACGACAAGCTTGCCGTCGACGACATCTTTGTTGCCGACGGGGCCGCCGGGCAACAGATCCCGATCTGGATGGTGGACAAGGACGCATCTCTGGAGGCGTTGCCGCTGTCGCCGGAGCAGCGCACATGGGTCGAAGGCATCGGTTTCAAGGGCACGGCCAAGCAGCAGACACTGGTTCCCGGACGCAACGGCCGCATTGCCGGCGTCCTCTTCGGCTTGGGCGAGGGCGCGGCTGGCGAACCGTCGGGTCCCTCCGAGCTGTTGATCGGTCAGCTCGCACAATCGCTGCCGACCGGCAGCTACCGGCTAGCCAACGACACTCGCAACGCGACCCTCGCCGCCATCGCCTGGGGCCTCGGGAGCTACCGCTACACGCGCTACAAGAGCAACGGCACGCCGCGTGCGGTAAGCCTTCGCCTGCCCGACGGCGTCGACCGCGATCTGGTGCTCAACACCGTCGAGGCGGTGAGGCTGGGTCGCGACCTTATAAACACGCCGGCCTCTGACCTCGGCCCGGCAGAGATCGAGACGGCCGCCCGCGATCTCGCCGCGCGGCACGGCGCGCGCATCGAAGTCACTGTCGGCGATGATCTCCTCGCCAAGAACTTTCCGATGATCCACGCTGTCGGCCGCGCCAGTTCGCGTGCGCCGCGCCTTATCGATCTTACCTGGGGCCGCGAGGGTGCACGCACCGTCACGCTAGTCGGCAAGGGCATCACCTTCGACACGGGCGGGCTCGACATCAAACCGTCGAGCGCCATGCTGCTGATGAAGAAAGACATGGGTGGCGCCGCAGCAGCTCTCACACTTGGCCACATGATCATGGCGCAGCGGCTCGACGTGCGCCTGCGCATCCTCATCCCGACCGCCGAGAACAGCATCTCGGGCGACGCGTTCCGCCCCGGCGACGTACTCAAGTCCCGTGCCGGCACCACGGTGGAGATCGGTAATACCGACGCTGAGGGTCGCCTGGTCCTTGCCGATGCCATGGCGCTTGCCGACGAAGAATCGCCGCACAGCATGTTCGTGTTCGCGACGCTGACCGGCGCGGCGCGCGTGGCGCTCGGCCCCGACCTGCCGGCAATGTTCACCAACGACGACGCCTTCGCCGTCGAGATGGTGGCCACATCGGCCAGCGTCGGCGACCCGGTGTGGCGCTTGCCGCTGTGGCCGGGCTACGATGCCAAGCTCGAGAGCCCGGTTGCCGACATGAACAACGTATGGGAGGCGCCGTTCGCCGGGTCGATTACCGCTGCGCTCTTCTTGAAGCGCTTCTCCAAACGGGCGCAGCGTTTTGCCCACTTCGACTTGTTCGGCTGGCGGCCGACGCCCAATGCGCTGGGGCCGCGCGGGGGGGAGCCGCAAACGGCGCGCGCCCTGTTCACCGTTCTCGCTAAGGAGCTCTGCCGATGAGCGATACGGATGAGGCAGAAAAGTCGGAGATGGCCGCGCCGGCTGTAGCGCGCCTCGATGCACGACGTAACGTCTTCCGGCCCGATCTCGCCGCGGAAGGCCTCTATGGAAAGGTGAGCGCGCCGCGCTACGTGCAGGGCTACCCGGCGCAGGTGGTGCGCGCGTCAGTGCCACTGCGCAGCCGCCCGTCGCCGACGTTCGGCTTCGAAACGGAGACCTTGTTTGGCGAGACGGTTACCGTCTACGACGAGCGCGATGGATGGGCGTGGGTGCAGCTCAACCGTGATCGCTACGTTGGCTACGTGCCGTCCGAAACGCTGTCGCCGGACATCGACAAGCCGACGCACCGCGTACGCGCGCTCGGCACGTTCGTCTATCCGGTGCCCGACATCAAATCCCCACCGCTGATGCATCTCAGCATGAACGCCGAGCTGTGCATCGCGGGGGGCGATGAGCGTTTTCTCATGCTCAACGGAGGCGGTTTCGTCGTCACGCGCCATGTCGCCGAGCGCAGCCGCCGTGCGCCCGATTTCGTCGAGCTCGCCGAGCGCTTCATCGGTACGCCGTACCTATGGGGCGGCCGCACGCGTCTCGGCATCGACTGCTCGGGCCTCGTACAGCTGACGCTCGAAGCGTCCGGCATCGCGGCGCCGCGGGACACGGACATGCAGCAAGCCGAGCTCGGCGAAGAGGTCGCCATTCCTGATGTGCTTGACGGCATGCAGCGCGGCGACCTCATCTACTGGAAAGGCCACGTCGGGATCATGGCGGACAGCATCACGCTGGTGCACGCCAACGCGCATCACATGCAGGTGGCGGCTGAGACGTTGCCGGAAGCCATCGAGCGCATTGCCAAGCTCGGTGCCGAGATCGCCGCGGTGAAGCGCCTACCCGGCCTCTCAGGCAGGGATCTAGTGTAGCGAGGGCTACCGCCGATATGGTAGGAAGCGGCGCTCGCGCAGCTCCGTTCCGTCATCGTCGAGGGTCGGCATGCGCGGGGACGCGCCCCGCCCCTCGCGCCAGATACCGCCGCCCGCCAGCGTGACCAGGGTCTCCACCGAGCGCTCGAGGCCCGTCAGCCGGCTGATCCAATGCCGCTGCACCACCCGACCGTCGGCGATAGCCTCGGCGAACGGCACGAACCAATCGAACGACTCGATCGGCCGGTTCTGGTATGTTTCATCGGCGATGGAGAGATCGTAGCGCTGCTCAGCATGCAAGATCAGCTCGAATGGGCACGCGCTCGCCATCGCTGGCGTCACGATGATCTTCCAGTAATCGCTGGTTTCGGTGTCTTCCAGCCGCGCCGCATCGGCCACCGACGGCGCCCAATAGCGCAGCGCCATGATCGTCGCCTGAAGCCGTGAGCGGAAAACGTCGTCGGGCAGCATCGATGTCGAATGCCGAATGGTTGCTGCCGACTACGATGCCGCAAAGCGGCGCCCGTTCAAGCGGAATATTTCAGCTGCTCGTCTGTCGTGCAAACGCCTCGTCGCGAGCGATTTGCCGCTGCAACGCTGGGCGCTTGGCGAGGCGCTGCGTGTAGGCGACGAACTCGGGCAGCTCGGGGAGCAGCTTGAACTGCATGCCCCAGCGAAGACCGGCGCCGATGACGACGTCGGCAGCCGTAAATCGCTCACCGAGTAAGTACGGAGAGGCCTTGCCGGCCGCATCGCGCATCACGTCGACGACGGTGTCATAGTCGGCCCATCCGGCGGTCGATCGCGGCGCAGGTGCCCGGTTCATGGCCTTGTCGATGATGGCCGGCTCGGCGCAGCTTGGTCCGAAGAACAGCCATTTGAGATACGGTCCGCGCAGTTTGTCGGTCACAGCCGGCGCCAAGCCTGCCTTCGGGTGCGCATCGGCGAGATAGCAGCAGATGGCCGAGACCTCGCTGACGATGGTGCCGTTGTCGTCGATCGCCGGCACCTTGCCCATCGGATTGACTGCCAGGTACCCGGGTTTGTGCTGGTCGCCGTTCTTGAGGCTGAGCAGCTTTATCTCGTAAGGCTCGCCTACTTCCTCGAGCATCCACATCGCCGTCGACGAGCGTGACGGTGTAGCGTGATAGAGCTTCAGCCGCGGCTTTGTTTCCTCGGGCATCTGGGGCTCCTTTAGTTTCTCAGGTAGGTCAGCCGGCGAGCACGCTTTTGTGCAGCACGCTCATGTTGAACGCAGCGGCGAGCAACGCCTTCGTGTATTCCTCCTGCGGGTTGGAGAACACCTCGGCCGCCGGCCCTTCCTCGACCACCTTGCCGTTGCGCATGACGATCACGTAGTTGCACAGCGCGCGAATGACCTTGAGGTCGTGACTGATGAACAGATAGGCGAGGTCGCGCTTTTTCTGCAGGTCGCGCAACAAATCGACGATTTGCGCCTGCACCGACATGTCGAGCGCGCTGGTCGGCTCGTCGAGCATGATGAACTTGGGCTGCAGCACCATGGCGCGGGCGATGGCGATGCGCTGGCGCTGGCCGCCAGAGAACTCGTGCGGGTAGCGATCCTGCGCCGCCGGGTCGAGGCCGACGTCCTTCAAGGCTGCGCTCACGCGGGCACGCCGCTGCTCGTAGTCGAGCTCCGGCGACTGGATGGTAAGGCCTTCCTCGATGATCTGCCCGACCGACATGCGCGGCGACAGCGAGCCGTAGGGATCCTGGAAGACGATCTGCATTTCCTTGCGCAAGGGGCGCATCTCGCGGCTCGTGAGCTCGTCGATGCGCTTGCCCATGTAGACGACAGGCCCCTCCGAAGAGATCAGCCGCAGGATGGCGAGGCCCAGTGTGGTCTTGCCAGAGCCCGACTCGCCGACAACCCCCAGCGTTTGCCCTTTGCGCAGCTTGAGCGAGAGCCCGTCGACGGCTTTCACATAGTCGACGGTGCGGCGGAGCATGCCGCGCTTAATCGGGAACCATACCTTGAGATCGTCGGTCTCCACGACGACAGGCGCCTTGTCGTTGGCGGCTGGCGGCTCTCCCTTCGGTTCGGCTGCCAGCAGCATTTTCGTATACGGGTGCCGCGGCTTGGTGAAGATATCCTCGGTGGCGCCTTCCTCGACGATCTTGCCACCCTGCATGATGTAGACGCGCTCGGCCATCTTGCGCACGATGCCAAGGTCGTGCGTGATGAGCAGCATGGCCATGCCCATCTCGCGCTGCAGCTGCTTCAACAGCTCGAGGATCTGCGCCTGTATGGTGACGTCGAGCGCCGTCGTCGGCTCGTCGGCGATGAGCAGGTCTGGCTCGTTGGCCAGTGCCATGGCGATCATCACGCGCTGCCGCTGCCCGCCCGACAACTGATGCGGGAACGCGTCGAGGCGCTTCTCCGGCTCGCGGATGCCGACCTTGTGCAACAGCTCAAGCACGCGCATCTTCACGGCTTTTTCGTCCATGCGCCGGTGCACGCGCAGCACCTCGCCTACCTGCCGCTCGATGGTATGCAGCGGGTTGAGCGAGGTCATCGGCTCCTGAAAAATCATCGAGATGCGGTCGCCGCGCACTGCCTGCAGCTGCGGCGGCTTCAGCTTCAGGAGATCTTTGCCCTCGAACCAAACCTCGCCTGAAGGATGCGAGGCGGCCGGGTAGGGCAGGAGGCGCAGGATCGACAGCGCCGACACGGTCTTGCCGGAGCCGGACTCGCCGACGAGGGCCACCGTCTCGCCCTTGCCGATGCGGAACGAGACGCGGTCGGCGGCGATCATCGTGCCGCGTCCAAAGGCGACCGACAGGTCCCTGACGTCGAGAAGCGCGCGATTTACACTGGCCATCGCTGCTCCTACCGAAACGTCTTGCGGGGGTCGAGAGCGTCGCGCACCGCCTCGCCGATGAAGATCAGCAGCGACAGCATCAACGCCACGGTGAAGAAGCCGGTGAGGCCGAGCCAAGGCGCTTCGAGATGGCGTTTGCCCTGCAGCAGCAATTCGCCGAGCGACGGCGATCCGGGTGGCAGGCCGAGCCCAAGGAAGTCGAGCGCCGTCAACGCCGCGATGCTGCCCGACAGCTGGAACGGCAGGAAGGTGAGCGTTGCCACCATGGCGTTGGGCAGCATGTGCTTCCACATGATCTTACGATGCGACAGGCCGAGCGCACGCGCCGCGTTGACGTATTCGAAGTTGCGCGCGCGCAGGAACTCGGCACGCACGACGCCGACGAGGTTCACCCATTCGAACAGCAAGAGCGTGCCGAGCAGCGTCCAGAAACCAGGCACCAGCACCGACGAAATGATGATCAGTACGAACAGCGATGGTACCGAGGACCACACTTCCAGGAAGCGCTGGAAGATGAGGTCGGTGCGTCCGCCAAAGTAACCCTGCAGGGCGCCGGCCGTGACGCCCACTGTCGCCGACAACATGGCCAGCAGCAGTCCGAACAACACCGAGATGCGGAAGCCGTAGATGACGCGCGCGACAACGTCGCGTCCCTGGTTGTCGAGCCCGAGCCAATTGCGATTGCCTATCGCGTTGAAGCGCGCCAGCTGGTCGGGCGGCGCGTCGCACAACGGCGCGCTCGATGCCCACGGTGGCGGGGCCGGATAGCCGAGGCAGAGTTTGTCGCCGCTTTTGCGGCCTGGGTAGTCCTTGTTGATGGTGTTGTACGAGTAGCTGATGGGCGGCCAGATAGCCCAGCCGTTGGCGTTGATCTCATCGAGGATCACCGGATCTTTGTAGTCGGTGACGGCGAGGAAGCCGTCGAACTTCGATTCGGGATAGTCGGTGAGCACCGGCGACAGCAGCTCGCCTTTGTAGCTCATCAACAGCGGGCGATCATTGGCGATAAACTCGGCGAACAAGGTGACGAGGAACAACGCCAGGAAGATGCGCAGGCTCCAGTACCCGCGCTTGTTCGCCTTGAAATTCGCAAGGCGCCGCTGGTTGATCGGACTGAGCTTGTCGCCGCTCGGCATGCGGCGCGCCAGCCAACCCGGCGCCTGCTCGCGATGCTCCTCGGCCGGCGGCGGCTGTGACTGCGGCAGTGGCGTCTCGAGGGCGCGCAGGTCGACCAACGGCTCAGACCTCCCGGCTCTCGAAGTCGATGCGCGGATCGACGAGAGTGTAGGCAAAGTCGGAGATGATGTTGAGCACGAGCCCCATGAGCGAGAAGATCCACAGCGTGGCGAACACCACCGGATAGTCGCGTTTTTCGATGGATTCGAACGACAACAGGCCGAGACCGTCGAGCGAGAAAATGGTCTCGATCAGCATGGCGCCGGCAAAGAACGCCGAGATGAACGCCCCCGGGAAGCCGGCAATGATCAGCAGCATGGCATTGCGGAACACGTGCCCGTACAGCACCTGGTTCTGGTTGAGCCCCTTAGCCCGCGCCGTTGTCACGTAATGCTTGCGGATCTCGTCGATGAAGGAGTTCTTGGTGAGGAACGTCATGGTCGTGAACGCCGTCAGCGACATGGCGATGAGCGGCAACGTCAGGTGCCAGAAGTAGTCGACGATCTTGCCGAACAGCGAGAGCTGATCCCAATTGTCCGACGTCAGGCCGCGCGATGGAAACCACTGAAAGAAGGATGAGCCGGCAAAGAGGATCAGCAGCAGCACAGCGAACAGGAAGCCGGGCACGGCGTACGCAATGACCAGCACGCTGCTTGTCCAGCTATCGAACCGCTCGCCGTCGTGCATTGCCTTGCGGATACCGAGCGGGATGGAGATGAGATAGGAGAGCAGCATCATCCACAACCCGAGCGAGATCGAGACGGGTAGCTTCTCCTTGATGAGCTCCAGCACCGAGGTGTCGCGGAAGTAGCTCTTGCCGAAGTCGAAGGTGAGATAGCTCTTCATCATGATGAAGAAGCGTTCATAGGCGGGTTTGTCGAAGCCGAACTGCTTCTCGAGGCTCTTGATGAACTCTGGATCGAGGCCCTGCGCGCCGCGATACTTCGAGGTGACGACGTCGGCGGCGCCCTGCCCGAGTTGCGCCTGGCTGCCGCTCGACAGCGCGTCGTTGCCGCCGCCGCCGATGCGCGTGGTGATGGAGGAATCGCGGCCGGTGAGCTGCGCGATGATGCGGTCGACCGGACCGCCGGGGGCAAACTGTATGATGATGAAGCTGATCAGCATGATGCCGAACAGCGTCGGGATGACGAGCAAGAGGCGCTTGAGAAGGTAGTAGGCCATCGGGCTCAGTTCTTCTTCAGCTTCGCAGCTTTATCGGCGTCATACCACCACGTCTCGATCACCCCCTCGTCGTACTTCGGCTTCACGGCCGGACGCGAGAACTCGTCCCAGAAGGCGACGTTGTGCTCGGCCTTATACCACTGCGGCACCCAATAGTGTCCGGCGCGCAGCACGCGGTCGAGGGCGCGCGCGGCCGTCACCAACTCGCCGCGTGACTGGGATTCTACTATCTTGTTGATAAGAGCATCGACAACGGGGTCTTTGATGCCGGCGAGGTTGAAGCTGCCGTCCATGGCGGCGGCGTCCGATCCCCAGTAGCTCTTCACCTCGACACCCGGTGTCAAGCGCAGTGCATACCGCTGAATAGTGACGTCGAAGTCGAACGACTTCATGCGCCGCTCATATTGCGCCGGGTCGACGCGACGCAACGAAGCGTCGACGCCGATACGCTTCAAGTTGTCGACGTACGGAAGAATGATGCGGTCGAAGCCGTCCTCAAAGGAAAGGATCTCGACCTTCAGCGGCTTGCCGCCGTCGCCGTAGCCGGCGGCGGTCAGCAGTTCGCGCGCGCGCTTGAGGTATTGGCGATCGCGTCCAGACGCGTCCGTCACGGGCGGAGAGTAGGGCTCGCCGAACACCTCTGGGGGCAGCTTGTCCTTGAATGGCTCGAGCAACGCCAGCTCCTCCGGGCTCGGCAGCCCGGTGGCCTTCATGTCCGAATTCTCGAAGAAGCTGTGCGTGCGCTTGTAGAGCTCGAAAAACAGGTTCTTGTTCGACCACTCGAAGTCGAAGGCGAGACCGAGCGCCTCGCGCACCCGCTTGTCTTTAAAAGGTTCGCGTCGCGTATTGATGAAGAAGCCCTGCGCACCGGATGGGCGCTGATCCGGCATGACGAGACGAATAAGCCGGCCCTGCTTCACGGCGGGGATGTCGTAGCCCGTTGCCCAGTCGATGGAGGTGAACTCCTCGCGGAAGTCGAACGTCGCAGCCTTGAGGCCCTCGAGCTCCAGCGTGCGGTCGCGATAGTACTCGTAGCGCAGCTCGTCGAAATTGAAGCGGCCACGGTTGACCGGGAGATCCTTGGCCCAGTAGTCAGGGCGGCGTTTGTAGCTCACGTACGTGCCGGGCTTGAAGTCGCCGATCATGTAGGGGCCGGAGCCGAGCGGCTTCTCGAGCGATGACTCGAACGGATGCGCCGTGTAGAACGCCTTCGACAGGATCGGCAATTCGGCAACAACTAGCGGCAGGTCGCGGATGAGGTCGCCCTTGAACTCATAGCGCACCGTGTGCGGGTCGAGCGCCTCCGCTTTCACCACATCGCGAAGCGACAGCATAAAATTGGGGTGACCTTTCTCCTTCAGGGTGTTGAAGGAGAATACGACGTCGTCGGCGGCAACGAGTGTGCCGTCTGCGAACTTAGCCTCGGGCCGCATCTTGAAGACGACCGACATCTTATCCGGTGCCACCTCGGCGCTGCTAGCGACGAGACCGTAGACGGCGTCAGGCTCATCGAGCGCGCGCGTCATCAGACTATCGAACAGGTACTCGAGGCCCTGCGCCGCATCACCCTTGAGGATGTAGTTGTTGAAGCTGTCGAACGTCGTGCGCCCGGCGGTGCCGATCATCGCCAGGCGGCCACCTTTCGGGGCTTCGGGATTGACGTACTCGAAGTTCTTGAAGTCGGCAGGATACTTCAGCTCGCCGAACGCCGAAAGGCCGTAGCGCGGTTGGGCGAAGGTGGGCGCCGCGAGCAGCGTCGCGGCAATGGCGAGTGTGGCGAGGCGGGTGAGTGTCGGGGCGCGAGGTGCGGGCGGCACTGCGTGCATTGCCACCATCACTGTCCGCGCGCGCCGGCCAGCGCCTTCTGCTTGTCGGCGTCGTACCACCACACCTGCGAAAGCGCCGATGTCTGGGATGGCAACTTGTCCGGCCGTCCAAACACATCCCAGTAGCCGACGCGCTCGAACGGATAATGCCACTGCGGCACCATGTAGAAGTTCCACAGCAGCACGCGGTCGAGCGCACGCGTTGCCGCCAGGAGCTCGTCGCGGTCCTTGGCAAAGACCACCTTGTCGATCAGCTTGTCGATCGCCGGGTTCTTTATCCCAGCTGTGTTGCGCGTTCCGTCGCGGTCGGCGGCGACCGATCCCCAGAAGTCGCGCTGCTCGTTGCCGGGCGACTCAGACTGGGCGAAGTTATCGATGATGATGTCGTAGTCGTGCGCGTCCTCGCGGCGCTTATATTGCGCGCTGTCGACCATGCGAACGCTGGCTTTGATGCCGAGTTTCTGCAGGTCCTGCACGTAGGGCAGCACGATCCTCTCAAATTCTGGTTGCGAAACCAGGAACTCGGCCTCGAACCTTTCGCCCTGCGCGTTGCGCAGCACATTGGCCTTCGGCGGCGACGACAGCCCAACGCTGCGCATGATGGAGCAGAACGTGCCGCAGCTTCCGTCCTCGACAGGGACCTCCTGAATAGTCCAACCGGCTTCCGCCAGGAGCTTTGATGCTTCGCGCATGTGATTGCGGAAGTCTTCCGGCTTGGCGTTGACGGGGTTCTTCCACTCGGTGGTGAATACCTCCGGAGGCACCTCGCTCTTCACCTCGTTGAGGATCTCCAGCTCGCGGCCCTGCGGCAGGCCCTTGGAGGCGAGCTCCGAATTGTCGAAGTAGCTGCCGACGCGCACATAGAGATCATAGAAAAGCTTCTTGTTGGCTTCCTCGAAGTTGAAGGCCAGCGCGAAGGCGCGGCGTACGCGTGGGTCCTGGAACTGCTTGCGGCGCTGGTTGAAGACGAACGCCTGCATCGGCGCCACGCGCTTTACCGGAATGGCTTCCTTCTTCACCCAACCCTTCTCGATGGCGGGGAAGTTGTAGCCCGTCGCCCACTGGCTGGCCGTACTCTCGATCCAATAGTCGAGCTTGCCCGACTTGAATTCCTCGAACGCCGGCGTGCGGTCGAGGAAGTAGGTGAGCTTGAACTCGTCGAAATTCCACTGTCCTTTGGAAACCGGTAGGTCCTTTGCCCAGTAGTCTTTGACGCGCTCGTAGGTGATGGTGCGCCCCGCGTCGAAGCTCTTGATGCGATAGGGGCCGGAGCCGAGAGGGATTTCCAGCGTTGATTTCATAAGGTCGCGCGGCTGGCCGTCGGGGCCGGTGCCTTGCCAGAATTTCTTCGAGAGCACGTCGAGTTGGCCGACGATCTGCGGCAGCTCCCGGTTGCCCTTGACGTCGAAGGTGAAGGTAACCTCGTTGTCGCCGGTCTTCTCCGCCTTGACGACGTTCTTGTAATAAAACGCGGAGCGCGGATGTGCTTTCTTCTGTTCATCGAACGAGAAGATGACGTCCTCCGGCGTGATCGAGGAGCCGTCGTGGAAACGAGCCTTGGGGTTGATGCCGAAGGTCACCGACGAATAGTCCGGTGGATAGGAGACCCATTCGGCGATGAGGCCGTACTCGGACGACGGCTCGTCGGGGCTTGCCGTCAGCAGTGACCCGTTGATGAGGCCGAGACCGCCGGCCGGGTCGCCTTTCACCGTGTATGGGTTGAGGCTGTCGAACGAGCCTTCGGCAAAGCCGCGCAAACTACCGCCCTTCGGCGCCTCCGGATTGACCCAATCGAAGTGCGTAAAACCGGCGGGATACTTCGGCTCGCCGATGAGAGACAGCGCGTGGTGCCGGTTATTGGCTGGCGCATGAGTCGCGGCGGGCGCTGCTGGATCGGCGGGAACGGCAGGCGCTGCCTGCGCCGCAGGATCTGCCGGGGCCGTTGGCGGCGTCGATTGGGGATCGGTGGCGGGGGCCGATGGCGGTTCCTGGGCGGCGGCCGGGAGCGCGGCGGCGGAGAAGCAAAGCAGCACTGCAAGAAAGGTGGCGGGGACGTCGAGACGGGGAAGCACCAGGCGTTTTCCCTTGTTTGTCACGAGGCGGGCATCGCTGGCTCGGCCGTCAAACCGCATGGCTTCGCGCGCGCCGTGTGAGACCTGCAAGTCATACAACGCCGGAAGGGTCGCAAAATCCGGACTGCGGCGCGAGTTAACTTGCTGTCATTTTGGCGGCAAAGCGGCACCGCCGGCGCCTATTTGAGGGTGTTGAGGTAGGCGAGGAGGTCGCTGAGATCGCCCGGATCGGTGATGCCGGGGAAAAGCATTTTCGTGCCGGGAATGAACGTCTTGGGGCTGTGAACGAACGATGCGATGTCTTCGAGCGTCCAATTGCCGCCCTTCGCCTTCATGGCATCCGAATAGTTAAATCCGGCATGGCTCGCTTTCGGCCGGCCGACGACGCCGGCGAGGTTGGGGCCGACCTTGTTGGGCCCGCCTGTTTCGGCCGAGTGACAAGCCGCGCACTTCTTGAAGATTGCGGCACCGGCCTGAGCATTGCCGGAGGCTGCGGCCTGCGCCACGGCTGCTGCATCGAACGCCGCGGCGGCCGGAGCCGTACCGCCGGCGGCGGGCGCCTCGCCTATACCATGCCCGGCGGCCGGCGCTGCTTCCGGCATCGGCAGCACGAAGCCCGGCTTTTCCGCTGGCTTTCCATGCTCATGGATTTCCAGCGCCACGCGGAACCCGACGATGACGAGAAGCGCGCACAGAAGCGCGCCGGCGGTCTTCGACACCTCGAAGGAATCCAGTCGCATCGAAAGCTCCGCATCCACTCGTCCAGCCCGTCGCGGACGGTCGGGGCGACTATAGAAACTCCGCATCGGCTTGCAACCGAGCCGGGCTCCGTTCTATGTGCACCCGCCCGGGACCAATTGCCTCGGCTCAATGCCGGCTAAGGTGTGCAACGTGCCCAATACCCTCGTCGTCATCCCCGCGCGCATGCAGGCAACGCGCCTGCCCGGCAAGCCGATGGTCGATATCGCCGGTGCGCCGATGATCGTCCACGTGTGGCGTCGCGCAGTCGCCGCCAACGCGGGACGTGTCGTGGTCGCGACAGATGCAGCCGAAGTCGTATCCGCCATAAAGGCTGCGGGCGGCGAGGCGGTGATGACCAGGGCCGACCACGCTTCTGGCTCTGATCGCATCTTTGAAGCCGTCACTCGCATGGACCCCGACGGCCGCGCTGACATCATCGTCAATCTGCAGGGCGATTTGCCGACGCTCGAGCCGCATCTCGTTTCTGCCTGCATCGGTCCGCTCAGCGACCCCGGCACGCATATCGCAACGCTCGCCGCCGAAATCGTCGAAGCCGGGGAGCGCTCGAACCCCAATGTCGTGAAGGTCGTCGGCTCGCCGCTGACAATTCCCGGCCGCCTGCGCGCGCTCTACTTCACGCGTGCCACCGCCCCCTCCGGCCACGGTCCGCTCTACCACCACATAGGTATCTATGCGTACCGGCGCGCGGCCCTGCAGCGCTTCGTGTCGCTGCAACCTTCGCCGCTCGAGGTGCGCGAAAAACTCGAACAATTGCGCGCATTGGAAGCCGGCATGCGCATCGACGTGACCGTCGTTGACACTGTTCCGCTCGGTGTCGATACTCCGGCCGACCTCGAGCGGGCCCGCCGCCTGCTGGGGGCCGCCTGAACCCTCCGCGAGCCGACCGCGCCATAACAAATCGCGAGCGCCGCGCTCTTTCATCCGCTTGCGATCATGTCCCAATCCCCACGCCAGACGCGCGCGGCCGCCGACACTTCGGGCGGCAAGCCGGCCGCCGAGCGCATCGTCTACCAGGGCGAGCCGGGCGCCAATTCGCACCTTGCCTGCCGCGAGGCGTTCCCGGCCATGGAAGCCGTCGCCTGCGCAACGTTCGAGGATGTGCTGCAGGCGGTGAAGGCAGGCGAAGCGCGCCTTGCCATGATCCCCATTGAGAACTCGGTCGCCGGGCGCGTCGCCGACATCCACCACTTGCTGCCCGATGCCGATCTCTACATCGTTGGCGAGCACTTCCTGCGCGTGCGCCATCAGCTGATGGCGGCGCCCGGCGCCACGCTGCAAACCATCAAGCGCGTTCTCAGCCACACACAGGCGCTGGGCCAGTGCCGGCGCAAGCTCATGGAGCTTGGCGTGAAGCCGGTGCCGGAAGCCGATACCGCCGGCTCGGCGCGCATGGTGAGCGAAGCCAAGGACCCGACGCTGGCCGCCATCGCGTCGGCGCTCGCCGCCGAAATCTACGGCCTCGAGATTCTCGCCAGTGACGTCGAGGACGAGATGCACAACACGACGCGCTTCGTCGTGCTCTCGGCCGAGGCCGACGATGCTGAGCCAGACGAGGCGCCGGTCGTCACCACCTTCATCTTTCGTGTGCGCAACGTGCCGGCGGCGCTTTACAAGGCCCTGGGCGGCTTCGCCACCAATGGCGTCAACATGACGAAGCTCGAAAGCTATCAGCTCGAAGGCACGTTCAACGCCACGATGTTTTTTGCGGACATCGAGGGGCACCCATCGGATCGCATGGTGCGACTGGCGCTGGAAGAGCTGTCGTTCTTCTCCTCGGAGAAGAAAGTGCTCGGCACCTATCGCGCCAGCCCCTATCGGGCGGAAGCGGCGCGCCTCGCCGCCGAAGGCAAGATCCCCGTGCGGCGCCGCCGCTGAATTGAGGTCGAGATGAAGCTCGCGGGCAAGGTAGCGATCGTCACCGGCGCGGCCTCCGGGTTCGGGCGCGGCATCGCCGAGCGCTTTCTGCTCGAGGGCGCCAGCGTCATCGCCGCCGACATCAACGGCAAGGGCGTACGCGAGCTTGCGGCTGGCTACGGTGACAAAGTGCATCCCGTGCAGGGCGACGTTTCGCAGAAGGTCGACGTCGACGCCATCGTGCGCACGGCGACGGAGGCTTTCGGCGGCATCGATATCGTCGTCAATAATGCCGGCGTTACGCACCGCAATCAGCCGTTGCTGGAAGTGGAGGAGGCGGAGTTCGACCGCATCTATGCGGTGAACGTCAAATCGATCTACCTGTCGACCATCGCCGCGGTGCCGAAGATGGAAAAGCGCGGCGGCGGAATCATCATCAACATCGCCTCCACCGCCGGCATCCGCCCGCGGCCGGGACTCACCTGGTACAACGGGTCGAAAGGCGCGGTCATCACGCTGACCAAATCGATGGCGGCGGAGCTGGCGCCCAAGAACATCCGAGTGAACGCCATCAATCCGGTGATGGGCGAGACCGGCATGCTGACGCAGTTCATGGGCGCCGCCGACACACCGGAGAACCGCGCCAAGTTCCTCGCCGGAATTCCCTTGGGGCGGCTGTCGCGCCCGCATGACATCGCCAATGCGGCAATCTTCCTCGCCGACCCGGCGTCCTCGTTCATCACCGGCGTCGCGCTCGAGGTCGACGGCGGACGCTGCATCTAGCGCGTTGTGCCAGTCGCTCCCGCTGCCGGGGGAGGAGCGGGCTGTTGGGCCGTCGGCGTCGAGTTGCTTGGTGGCGCGGCAGGTGCGGGCGCCGTTGGCGGCGGCTTCAGTCCGAGACCTTCCTTCACGGCTTCCTTCGCCTCTGCCATCGGACCCTCGGGCAGCGTTACCCAGAAGGTCTTGCCGGCTATGCCCTTGTACGACATCACCTTGAACACTTTGCCTTCGGGGTCGCGCTTGGTCGGATCGCCCGCCGGCTTGCCGGTGATCACCGTCTGGATGTCGTTGAGGATCACGTTGTCGTCGACGTAGTCGGCGTGCGTGTACTTGAAGAATTTCCAGTAGTCGTACTCGGGCGGCGTCTTGTCGATGACGTAGACGTTGCTGGCGTTGACATAGAGTGGTTCGCCCCACGGGGTATGACCGCCGGCGCGGTCATTTAGGCCGCGCAGCAACGACGATAGCCACAGCACCCAGTCGCCGCCGGAGGTGTAGATCGTCACCCGCTGAGCGAGCTTCGCCCAGGTCAGGATCTTGGTGTTGAAGACGGCGGCCGACACGTCCGGTGCCGCGAACACGACTTGGCCGAGGCGGAGCATGCCTTCCTCGTGGCGGCGCCCGTCGAGGATGCCGCGGATCGAACCCATGACCCGCATCAGCTGCTGCGAGCCCATCGAGTGAGCGACGATGTCCAGTGTGCGAATGTTGTTGTCGCGCAGGATGGCGGCGAGGAACGCCTGCAGCGATCCCTCTGCTTCCTCGGCATTATCGACGTCCTGCAAGTAGCGCAGCGACTGGCTCACGCTCGGCCACGAGAACATGTAGACGCGGCCTTTGTAGTCGGCGCCACCGGCGATGCGCGCCACCGCCTGTATCGCCTCATTGAACGTGTTGTTGTAGCCGTGGACGACTAGTAGGGCGTGGGTTGCATCCTCGGCTGCCGCCGCGTCGACGATGCGCACATAATTCTCGGAGCCGCGGTCGATAGGCTCGGCGAGCAGCTTGATGCGCGAGTTTGCTGCGCGTGCGCCGCCCTTCCAAGCGCCACGATAAGTCGAATCGCCCCGCGTGCGTGAAAAGCGCGGGTTCACCTGTAGGCATCCGAAGGAGATCTTGTCGCTCGCCGAATTGCCGAACATGGTGCTCATGTCGCCGTCTTTGTTGACAAGGGTCCGCGTCGTCGCGAACACGATGCGCACGCCGCCGCGTCGCGCGCGCCGCTGCGAGCCGAATACGCAATCTTTCGTAGTCAGCTCCCGCCAGCCGTTCTGGTCGTAAAAGTCGGAGGCAACGATGTTGAACACAGCGCGTGCGATGAGCGACCACGCAATCTCGGCTTCAGAAGGAGCGGGCGCACCGGTGGCGCCGGCGGTATAGAGCTTGGTGATCTGCTTCTTGATCTTTTCCAGCCGCGCGGCCGGAAGGATCTCCGGCGGCGGCACGAAACCCTCGGGCGGCTTCATGTCGAAACGGATATAGATGCCGCGCTGGCCACCCTGATATTCGAACGTCATGTTGTGGAAGTAGTAGCGCGAGCCCCAGCGGCTACCGGAGCCTTCGGCGATGGTCTCCGAGCCCGAGTTGTGAATGTAGGTGAGGGTCAGACTGTTGTAGGACGTGTAGCCGCGCGTGAACGAGTTGGTCGAAGACTCGCGCCCCGACACGCGAAAGACGTCGATGCCGACGCGGCTCACCGCCGGATTCTCGTACTCTTGCCAGCTCTCCGTCGTCGGCTTGGCCTCGGGTGGCAGCAGGCCGGCGGGGAAGGTCATCTTCAACTGGTTGACCGGGTTGATCACCTGCTTGAAGCCGATGAAGGCGTAGACGGCATCGTTGTTGTGCTTGAGGGCGTCACACTCGGCTTCGGTGAGCACATCCTGGTCGGTGCCGGGAAGATTGTTGGCGGCGCGGAAGTCCATGATGGAAGCGCGCAGCATGCGCTCGTTGGAACGGCCGATCTCGGCGGCAAGGAAGCCCGAGAGAATGAGCTGGCGTTGCACTTCCTTGTCGCGCAGCTGAAGATCGAGATCATCGGCGGCCGGGCAGGCGGCGCGTGCCGATGGTGCGGCCGCAAGGCAACCAACTGCGCAAACGAGCGCAAACACCCCCGCAAAATGCCTCATGTGCAATCGTCCCCCCGAAGGAATGCGCTCTGAGCCTATGGGGTGCCCGAGCGTGCTGTCAAATAGGCGCCGATTGCGCCCAAAGCCCTTTGTGCGCCGATCCTAGAGCGGAAAAATGACAGAGCGCGGAAGGTGCTCGTGCGTGGCTCGGGGAGGGTTGTAACGCGCGGCCGCACCCCCCATAATCGGCTCCGGGAGGTTGGCGTCGGACGCATCCCTCGCCAACCGGGTCAGGTCCGGAAGGAAGCAGCCCTAACGATCAGGACGCGGGTCGTTCGTCAGCCTCCTCTTATTCTCGCTCACGCGCGCTAATCGGATCGCAACGCGATCCGGCGCACTCCGCGGGGGCGGCGCTTAGCGCCGGGCCACACTTGTGGCCAGAGGCCCTGGGGCCTAAGGCAGGGTCATGGCGAAAAAGAAATCCGATAGCGCAAAAACCACGGCCGACGGCGACGCGGCAAAGCCATATGTCGTGCTGGCGCGCAAGTACCGGCCGCAGCGCTTTGAAGATCTCATCGGCCAGGAGGCGATGGTCAAGACGCTGCGCAACGCGTTCGCCTCGGGTCGCCTTGCGCAAGCCTACATGCTCACCGGCGTGCGCGGCGTCGGCAAGACGACGACGGCGCGCATCATCGCCCGCGCCCTCAACTACGAGACCGACACGGTCAAAGCGCCGACCTTCGACATGCCCGCGCTTGGCCAGCACTGCGCCGAGATCATGGAGAGCCACCATCCCGACGTCATCGAGATGGATGCCGCCTCCAACACCGGAGTCGACAACATCCGCGAGCTAATCGAGAGCGCCCGCTACAAGCCGATCATCGCGCGTACCAAGGTCTTCATCATCGACGAAGTTCACATGCTGTCGAAGGGCGCGTTCAACGCGCTGCTGAAGACGCTGGAGGAGCCGCCGGAGCATGTGAAGTTCATTTTTGCGACGACGGAAATCCGCAAGGTGCCGGTGACGGTGCTGTCGCGCACGCAGCGGTTCGACCTGCGCCGCGTCGACGTGCCGGAACTCGCCGCGCATTTCAAGAGGATCGTCGTCAGCGAAGGCGCCACCGCCCAGGACGACGCGCTGGCGCTCATCGCCCGCGCTGCCGAGGGCTCGGTGCGTGACGGCCTGTCGCTGCTCGATCAAGCCATCGCCATGGGCGAGGGCGAGGTGCGCGCAGAGACGGTGCGCGACATGCTCGGCCTCGCCGACCGTGGGCGCATTTTCGATCTGCTCGAGCACGTCTTGCGCGGTGATGCCAAGACGGCGCTAGCCTCGCTAGATGACTTGCATCGCGACGGCGCCGAGCCCGTGCAGCTGCTCGGAGACCTCGCCGAAGCGGTGCACGCGGCCGCCCGGGTCAAAGCAGTCGGTGACGATGCCGGCAGCGAAGGTCTGAGCGCCGAGGAGAAGCGCCGCGCCTCCGCCATTGCCGGCAAGCTGTCGACGCCGCTTTTGTCGCGCGCCTGGCAGATGCTGCTCAAGGGCGGCGAGGAGACGGGTAAGGCAGCAAACCCGCGCGCTGCGGCCGAGATGGTGCTAATCCGCATCGCCTACACCGCCGACCTGCCGGCACCGGATGAGGTCATCCGCTTGCTCGGCGGCGAAGGGGCGCTGTCGCGCAGCGGCAAGCCCACGCCCGCGGACAACGGCGGCGCGCGCGATGCGCCCCTCAATCGAATTTCGCCGGCGCCGCCGTCTGCTTCCGCCGCGCCGCCGCTGACCGCAGATACAGCCGCTGCGGCTGTACTGCCCCCTGTGGATGACGAAGATCCGGGTTTCGATCCGGACTATGAAGCGTCCTTTGCCGATGTCGTGCCCGACGACGATGCCCCGACGCCCACTCCGTTTGCCGATCCGCGCTCCTTTGACGAGGTCATTGCGCTTGCCGGCAAACGGCGCGACATGATGCTGACGGTGCACCTTGAAGACCACACTAGCCTCGTCAAATTCGACTACGCCGCCGGTTCGATCGACCTCTTCCTCTTACCAGGAGCGCCCCCGCACATCGCCAACGAGCTGCGCGAGAAGCTCAATATGTGGACGTCGCGCAAGTGGGTGGTCGTATTGTCGAAGGCCCCCGGCGAGCGCCCGCGCGGCGAGGTGAGGCGCGAGCGCGAGGCAGCCGAGCTCGAATCCCTCAAGGCACACCCGGCGGTAAAGGCAGTGCTCGATCAATTCCCCGATGCCAAGGTCGCCGAAATACGCGAGTTGATTTCGCCGCCACGCGATGAGACCGGCACAGGTTGAAGTTGGCACCCGCTGACGCAGCAACTGGAGAGTTTGGCGCATGAAGGACCTGATGGGCATGATGAAGCAGGTGGGCGAGATGCAGGCCCGCGTGCAGCAGATGCAGGAAGAGCTCGCCGGCATGGAGATCGACGGCCAGTCCGGCGGGGGCCTCGTCAAGGTCACGCTCACCGGCAAGGGTGATCTGAAAAAATTGCGCATCGATCCGAGCCTGGTGAAGCCCGAGGAGGCGGAGATCCTCGAGGATCTTGTCGTTGCTGCCGCAGCCGACGCCAAGGCCAAGCTCGACGTGCAGCTGCAGGCCAAGATGCAGGCGATGGCGGGCGGCTTACCGCTGCCGCCAGGGCTCAAGCTGTTCTAGAGGCATGGCCAATGACGTTGAAGATCACGTCGCCCGCATTCGCCGACGGCGCCTCCATTCCGCAGAAGTACACCTGCGAGGGAGAGGATTTGTCGCCGCCGCTCGAGTTCTCGGGCGTGCCGGCCGGCGCCAAGAGCCTCGCGCTCATTGTCGATGACCCGGATGCGCCCGACCCCAAAGCTCCGAAGATGACCTATGTGCACTGGGTGCTGTTCGATTTGCCGCCCGATACCACCGAGATCGTCGAGGGCATGGTGGCGCTCCCGGCCGGCACCAAGAGTGGCCTCAACGATTGGAAGCGTACCGGTTACGGCGGCCCGTGTCCGCCCATCGGACGGCACCGCTATTTCTTCAAGCTGTATGCGCTCGATACCAAGCTCGAAGGGCTTTCGGCAGCGATCAAGGCGGATGTCGTGGCTGCCATGCAGGGTCACGTGCTGGCCGAGGCGCAAACCGTCGGCACCTATGAGAAGGCTCGCTAGCGTGCCGGCCACAATATGAGATCCGCGATCGCCGTTCTCATCCTGCTCGCGCTTCCGTCGGCGCACGCAGGCGAGCCGCGGCGCGGCTTCGTCGACGCCAAGACGCTGATCCCCGATCTCGTAGTCGAGATGCGCTATGCCACCGCGCGCAACTTCATCGGCCGGCCCATTCCCGGTTACAAAGCGCCGCGCTGTCTGCTGACACGTACCGCCGCCCAAAGCCTTCGTTGCGCGGCCGACGGGTTGCGCCAGCGCGGCTACATCCTCAAAGTGTACGACTGTTATCGCCCGCAACGGGCGGTCAACGCATTCGTTGCCTGGGGACGCGACCTCGACGATCAGAAGATGAAATCGTCGTTCTATCCCGAGGTCGACAAGCGCAAGCTCTTCCGTGAGAACTACATCGCCTCGCGGTCGGGTCACAGTCGCGGAAGCACGGTCGATCTGACTATCGTGTCGGAAGCGCGCAAGCTATCCGCGTTCGACGTGGCCGGTCCCGATATCCGCGCCTGCGATTCGAAGGCGGGGGTGCGCACCGACGACGGAAGCGCCGACATGGGCACCGGCTTCGACTGCTTCTCGCGCCTGTCCCACACCGCTTCGCCCAAGGTTAGTGAAGAGCAGCGCTCTAACAGAGACCTGCTGCGCACGTTCATGCGGGGCTGCGGCTTCTACAACAATCGCAGTGAGTGGTGGCATTACACCCTGCGGGACGAGCCATACCCCCATACCTTTTTCGATTTTCCGGTGGAGTAGTTAGTAACCGCACTCCATATAATCTCGGGGTTGGCCCGTACGCATCAAAAGCGAGGAACGGCACATGGCATTCGAAGAAGTCAAAGCGGAACTCGGTCTGTTGATGACGCGCATGCAGAACGAGCCGCAGGATCGCCATGAGATGTACCTTCAGCTCATGGAAAAGCTGAACGAGCTCAAGGCGTACGGCATGCCGCTGCCGCAGGATCTCGTGGCGCTCGAGCGGGCGCTGGAGGCCGAGTTCGCCGAAGAGAAGCGCGAGGACGAGTAAGGCCGGAACGCATCTGCTCCAGCCGACGTTTCACGTGCATCAACGCGTGACCAAGGTATTGCCGGCATGCAGCGCAAGCAGCTGCGTTTCAGACGCGGCTTTCGCGTCGCGATAGACGCCAAGCGGGCGCAGGCCGCGCAGATGACTATCGCGCCGGGCGGCAAGGAAGGCGGCCCGGATAACCGTCACCGCGGCGCCGATCAGTGGATGTTCGTCGTCTCGGGCCGTGGCGAGGCGAGCATCGGCGGCAAAAAGCTGCCGCTCGGCCCTGGTGCGCTGGTGCTCATCGAGCGCGGCGAAAAACACGAGATCCGCAACACCGGCCGCGGCAACTTGAAGACGCTGAACTTTTACGTTCCGCCGGCCTACACCAAGGCCGGCAACGCGCGTCCAGCCGGAAAATCATAAAGGTCAGACACGCGCCTGTGGTGGCCGCGAGGTCTTGGCCAGCGGCAGCTTGCGTGCGGCCTGCGCGCGTGAGCGGTCGTTGAGGCAGGCGCCGGTGACGTTGGCGAGGAACAGCCGCGCCGCGTTCTCCCAGCTGTATTCCGCCGCCTTGGCGCACACCCGTGTGCGATCGAGCGAGAGGGCCGCCAGCGCCGCCTCCCGCAAGTCATGCGACAGCGCGCCGGTGACGCCCGGCGTAACAACGTCCTGCGGCCCGCACACCGGCAGTGCCGCGACGGGCAAACCCGACGCCATGGCTTCGAGCAGCACCATGCCGAAGGTGTCGGTGCGGCTGGGGAAAACGAACACGTCGGCCGAAGCGTAGCACTCGGCCAGCGCCTCGCCTGTCCGCTTGCCGGTGAACAGCACGCTGGGGTACTTCGCCGCCAGCTCCTCGAGCTGCGGGCCGCCGCCGACCACCACTTTGCGGCCGGGCAGCTCGAGGTCGAGGAACGCTGAAATGCTCTTCTCGGCTGCGATGCGACCGACGTAGAGAAACACCGGCCCCTCGCCGAACAGTCGGACAGGCCGCAGACGAAACAGTCTGGTGTCGACGCCACGCGTCCACGGCAGCACGCGCTCGAATCCTTGCGCTTCGAGCTCCCGGCCGAGCGAAGGTGTCGCCACCATCAGCCCCGCGCCGGCGTTGTGGAAGCGGCGCAGCATCGCCGACGTCCATCCGGTAGGAATGGCGAAGCGCTGGCTCAGATATTCGGGAAAGCGCGTGTGGAAGCTGGTCGTAAAGCGGATGCGGTGGGTGCGGCAGTAGCGGCGCGCCATCCACCCGATCGGGCCCTCGGTGGCGATGTGCACGGCATCCGGCTTCACGGCGCGGAACCGCTGCGCCACGCGGCGCAGGCCAGGGAGCGCTAGCCGTATCTCGGGATAGGTCGGGCACGGCACCGTGCGGAACTCGTGCGGCGCCAGCACCGTCATCTCGACGCCGAGTGCCGCGAGCTCGACGGCGAGCCGCTCATATGTGCGTACGACGCCGTTCACCTGGGGGTGCCAAGCGTCCGTCGCAACGAGAATGCGCATCAGGCGACCTGAAGGGCTTCAGTGAGGTGTGCGGCGGCGGCGCGCTCGCGCGCCCTTACTACGTCGTGCCAGCGGATGAGATCGAACGTGCCGTCCGCATTTTCGCCGATCGCCGTGCAGCTTTCCACCCAATCACCGGTGTTGAGATAGTGCACGCCGTCGATGTGGCGCGAGGCGGCGTGGTGGATGTGTCCGCAGATCACGCCGTCGACGTGGTTGCGCCGCGCTTCGTCCGACAGCGACTTCTCGAACTCCCCGATGAAGTTGACCGCCGTCTTCACGCGCAGCTTCAAGTGCGCCGACAGGGACCAGTAGCCGAGGCCAAAACGACGGCGAATGAAGTTGAGCGGGTGGTTCATCCACAGTGCCAGCTCATAACCACGATCGCCGAGGAAGGCGAGCCACTTGGCGTAGCGCACCACGACGTCGAACTCGTCTCCGTGGATAACGAGATAGCGCTTGCCATCGGCGGTGGTATGCACCGTCTGGTGCTCAATCTCGATGCCGCCGAAGTGTTGACCGCAATATTGGCGCAGGCCTTCGTCGTGATTGCCGGGAATGAACACGACGCGGGCGCCCTTGCGCACCTTGCGCAACAGCTTCTGCAAGACGTCGTTGTGCGATTGCGGCCAGATGGCGCCGCGGCGGATCCGCCAGAAGTCGACGATGTCGCCGACGAGGTATATCGTGTCGGCCTCGGTCTCCTTCAGGAAGTCCAGAAGGAGATTGGCCTGGGCGGCGCGCGTCCCGAGATGGACGTCGGATATGAACAGCGTGCGGTAGTGGACCATGCCCATCCCTTTGAGCAGCAACGCTCCTTTGTATTCGATGGGCTCCAATGACCGGATTCAGTTTGCAGGATTGTGACAGTCGCCCAGCAGTACACGGCATTCATGGTCAATTGGTTGCCGGGGGGTGACGGTCGGCGACCTCCCGGCCGCATTCAATAGACTTTAACGGGGAAATAGCGCTCGACCAGCTCGTCGAGGCGCCCGTTGGAGCGCAGCTCCGCCAGAGCGCCGTTAATCAGGGTCTTGATCTGCGAGTCGGTCTTGGGGACAGCGATGGCGATGCCGTCGCCGAAGTACTTCGGCTCGAGGTATGGGCCGCCCTTCAGCTCGCAGCAGCGCTTGGAAGCGGTGCCGTGCAACCAGAAGACGAGCCCGATGCCGTCGTCGAAGATGTAGTCGACTTGCCCCTGGATGAGCGCGTCGCGGGCGAGGTCGGCGTTCTCATAGGCCTGGATGGCGCTGGAACGGAAGAAGGCGCGCAGGAAAGCTTCGTGCGCCGTGTTCTTGGCGACGCCGATGCGCTTACTCTCCAGCACTTCAGGGGTGATCTCCACCTGCTCACCACCGCGCCGCGCCGCGAAGCGCCCGGGCGTCTGGAAATAGCGGTCGGTGAAATCGACCTCTGCCAGGGACTGGGGGGTGACCGCATGCGCTGCGATCACTGCATCGGCTTCGCCGCGCCGCAGCGCCAGCAGCAGTTCGCCCCACGGACGCACCTTGATGTCGCAGGCAGTGTTGAGCTGCATACAAATGGCGCGGGCGAGGTCGACGTTGAAGCCAACCAGCGTTCCGTCCTCGTCGTAGAAGTTGAAGGGCGGGAAGTCGCCCTCGGTCAGGAAACGCACGACGACGCGTTTCGTCGGCTCGTCGGCGTCGGCCTCAGCTGCTGTCGGCACATCCGCGGGAGGGGCGTCGTCTTGGGCGATCGTGGCGCCCAACGTGCAGACCAGGACCCCAAGCAGCGCGCACAGCCCGGCAGCAAGCCGGCGCAGCATGATCGGGAGTGTTGGAGCCGGTGAACTTTTTGGAGGCATAGCCGGTCAAATCCGCGAAGCGGGCAGACTGAATCGCGCCCACTATGGTGGAACCCTACACTATGGCAAGATGATCGTCGGCCCGCCGGGGGGAGGGCCTGCGTGCCGAGTATTTCCACAGCCCAGCAGCGCGGCATTTCTGCCCGCGCAAGCGGCCACATCACGTCCGCCACGAACTGCCGCCGACAACGCGCGGCTGAACGAAGCCGTGTTCTGGCTGCGATCACGAAATGAGCAGCACTTCCAGCCGCTCGGCCGGATAGTCGAGCTTGCGCAGCGAAGCCAGGAGCTCCGGGACGAGGAACGAGCACCATCGTCGAGTGCGCCGACGGCGAGACCCAGGCGGCCTTGCGCCATGCCGCTCTCGACCCGCACATGGAGATCCTCATCGTCCCGGAGGGCGAGCCGCGCACCAGGCCGCCCGCCATCCAGTACGCGCTGCAGTTCGCGCAAGGCGACTACGTCGTCGTCTACGATGCCGAGGATGCGCCCGAGCCGGATCAGCTTCGCCGCGCTTTGTCGGGGCTGAATTCCGGCTCAGAGCGCATCGGCTGTCTACGGGCGCAGCTCAACATCTACAATTCGGATGCGACGTGGCTGACGCGCCAGTTCACGGTCGAATACACGGCGCTGTTCGACTGCATCTTGCCGGCCCTCGAGCGGTTGCGGCTGCCGGTTCCGCTCGGCGGCACCTCGAACCACTTCCCGCGCGCGGTGCTCGACGCCGTCGGCGGCTGGGATCCTTACAATGTCACCGAGGACGCGGATCTCGGCATCCGCTTAGCGCGCAACGGCTGGCACGTCGGCGCCATCGTTCAGCGCACAAGACTCTCACGTTGATCGGTGCAAAGGCTGGTACCGCGTAGCCGGCACCGAAAATCGAGGCACCCCGCTGCCTCGTCGATCAGGCCCCGGCGTCGCCCCATAGCGTCGGGGCTATCTCTTGCCCATCTTCTCAAATCCATCTCGGTTGCCCGCGCCACACCGCGGTTTGGAGAACTCTTCCGCCTTCGCACAAGTTTACGCCGTTAGCTTCCCTCCGGCTGGGGGAAGCACGTCGCGAAGGATAGTTATGGATATGTCAAACGCTTCTGAGCTGTCGAAGGGCTGATTGCGGCCACGGCTGAGGAAAATTCAGCGACACCGCACACCGTCAGTTTCTGAGACGGTCAAAACGGCGACGTGGCGCCAAGCCAACAGGGATCGATGGGAGATGTTAGAGGGCGGAAGGGACCACTGCTAGGACACGTCCACTCTGGTCCGCGATTTCAATACTCAATTGATCGAGGTCTTCCTCTGCCATCATCTCGTGCCTGGCTCGTCGTGCGTCAGCAACGGCCTCATCCAAATTAGCGAATTCGACCCCAAGATGGTCCACCTCGACCCTTGAACCGCGGTGGCTATGGAAAAAATATTTGGGCATATCCCCCTCATTTTAAAGCGAGAATACGGCCCAACGCGAGCACTTAGCTGAAGTTCCTGCGCACGCATATCATTTGGTGCAGCGGGTCATTGCGGGCTCGTGCAAGTCTGTTGGCTCACGCAGCACGCCTGCTTCGCCGGCCTTTGGCTCTTGCAGTCGAGCGTCGAGTATCGCTGCAAGCTAAGCGTTGGATAGTAGCTCGCGACGAGGCGTGCGTCGCCGCTGCCCGTTGTACCTTGCGCTTGGCCAGTGCCATCGGAAAACCATGGAACGCTCAAAGCTTTTGGGGCGCCTAATCCTCATTGTTGAGGACGAGCCGCTCATTGCCTACGATACCGCTCAAGCATTTGAACAGGCGGGCGCCGTCGTGAAGACTGCTCACAGTCTCAACGAGGCTCTCCGAGTCGTTCGCACCGTGGCGCTGTCGGCTGCCGTTATTGATCACGCGCTCCCCGATGGTGACAGCAATATACTTTGCGGGCACCTCAAAGAGCGCAGCATTCCTTTCGTGATCTACAGCGGGTACCGCAAAGCTCTCACCGGCGAGTGTCGAGATGCTCCGCACATCAACAAGCCGGCAGATCCCGATGTATTGATTGGGGCAATGGAATTGCTTCTAATGGGGCCTTCGCCAACACCAAACTAGCCACGTGACGTCGCGCCTGCGTGAGCGATTAGGCTGAGCAAGCGCTCTCGCGAGAACGGCTTTGCCAAGAACTCGCTGTCCTCGGGCAATTCATCGGGGAGCGGTAGACGGTTGCCCGATGCTACGATCACCGCAATATGCGGCCACGTCTCCCGCACCCTACGTGCTAAGGCAAGCCCGCCCATACTGCCGGGCATCTCGATGTCAGCGATGACTATGGTAATCCGACCGTCGACGAGGATCCGCATCGCCTCCTCGGCATCGCCTGCTTCCTTTGTTGGATAGCCCGCCTCCTCGATGATACCGCACGCATAAAGTCGAATAATCCAACGACTGTCGGCGTGCAAACGCCAACAGGCTGTGCGTCAGCGATGCCGCGACGGAGGCCGCCTATAAGACGAACCTTCTTATGAATGGAAGCGTAACCTAGCCTGGCACGCAAAGTACAACAGCTGATGAGGTCAAAGCCGTCATAGGGTTACGGGTCGGGCAAAAGAAGCGCGTAGCATCCTGATTTGCGCGAAGCCGGTGCGCATCAATCGGGACGTGATCCTCCCCCGGATCTGCATCCCATGCGCCCGCGGTCAGAAGCGGACATCGCGAGGAGGCTCGCAACGTCGCTCACCTAACGTAAGTAGAGCTCGCTTTCGATATCACGCCTTCGCTCGACGCCGACTATCAGCATACCTACCTTCACACACACGAACTCGATCCCCGTGCCGCAGAGCGTCTCTGCCGCGCATAATTCGAATCCCGGCGTGTTCGCGCGTTCGACGAACGGCCTATAGTACTGGATCCATTTCAGCACGGTTTTCCCCCGCTCTGTTGAACAGAGATGGTGCATCAGGTCGGTTAAGAGAGATGGAAGACGTAGAACCAAAACCACCCGCCAGTTCGAGAACGCGCTCCTCAATCTTGTATTGAACGCACGCGATGCGATGCCGGACGGTGGGTGCATCACACTCGAGACGTCCAATCAGACATTGGATGCCCCGAGACCGGTGCATGATGGAGCGATTGCAAGGGGCGACTATGTGGTCGTGTCGGTGGCCGACACGGGTACCGGCATGTCGCGCGATGTGATCGCCAAGGCCTTCGAGCCCTTCTTTACGACCAAGCCTATCGGTCAAGGCACTGGGCTAGGGCTTTCAATGATCTATGGCTTTGTCAGGCAATCCGGCGGCTATGTAAACGTCGAAAGTGACATAGGCCGCGGCACGCACGTACAGATTTATCTGCCTAGATCTCAAGCACCCGATAAGCAGACGCTGTCGTCGGCCAGCGCCAGTGTTACGCGCGGCTGCGGAGAAGTGATCCTTGTGGTTGAGGATGACGACTCGGTCCGCTTCACGGTCACCATGCTGCTCCGCGAACTGGGCTACAGCTACATCGAAGCGCCGGACGCATCAGTTGCTATTCCCTACCTCCAATCGAACCGGCGCATCGATCTGTTGGTCACTGATGTGGGCCTGCCGAATATGAATACTTTGGATGCCGGCATGAAAATGCTGGCCAAGCCATTCACCGTGGAAGTACTGGCCGCCAAGATCCACGAGATGCTCGAGCTCTGACGGGCTGAAACGTACGTCAGCTCCTGGCCCAAAGCTGACATTCGTAGCAATGCGGTCGATGTCCGCCTTCTGACGCAAAGCTGACATCGGCCGGCATTCCATTGGTAGGTCGTCGCGACCTAGCTGATGTTTTTGTGCTGCACAATTGGTTTCTGCGCAGCGTTATTGATCGCGCGGTTTCCGGCCACGAGGGCATCGACGATCGCGGTCAATGTGGGCAACACCAGTGCCCACACGAGATTGTTGCGGCCGGCTAGAAAGCCAGCCGTCGCCGACAAACCAATTGCAATCAATAGGCTCACGAAAGCATCAGTCTTCAGCGCAGCGACGGTGGTATTGCGGTCAGTAGCGTGCAAGAAGCCAGCAAAAATCCAGATGGCGCAGAGCACCAAGGAGATGAGCAACCAGAAATACAAATCGGGTTCGAGGTTCGCCGATGTCGTTACCGGTAACCTCAGGGCTGGAACAAGGTAGCCTCCCGCGACCAATACGACAGGAAATACCCACCAGATGATACCGAGCCATCGCCAAGTAGTAGGCATGAACCCTGACCTCTACGCTCGTCACTCTTAGGCGGCCCGCGCCGGTCGCTCGTGCGGAACTCAGCCTGCGGTATGCGCGTGTGCCAACGGCCCCGACGGTTGGCGCGGCTTACCAAGTCTTAAGCCAATCGACAGGTTTCCGTAATGCCAATTTCACTACACGGTCGAGCATAACGAAAAATCCCCGCTACGAAAAATGGAGGTTTCTTGCGTATGCTCTGCCCAACAAAGTCCCCGGAGGACTTAGCAAAGTCCGGGTCAGCCGGTTCGCGTGGCTGTGAATGGCGTCGTCTCTCCGCTGCAATTGTTCTCACCGTCGGTTTGATGGCGCTTGGGCTGACAGATCGGTCCGCCACGGCCGTCGCCCAGTTCAAGCCAGGCACCCCGGCCGAGACGCTGTCGTTCGCCGATATAGTCGATCGCGTGAAGCCGGCTGTCGTTTCCATCTCGACGACGAACGAGGTCAAGGTCGCCGATCGCGGTAGCAACCGCGGTCCGGGCGCC
>DATBSP010000004.1:0-2454 GCA_036559705.1 Hyphomicrobium sp. | reverse complement strand
CTTCATATTTAGTCTCCCGTCTTCGTCTCAGCTGATGGCGGACGCTGAACAAAAGGAACGCGAGACAAGAAAGCCGCCTAGCAATGCGCAATGCGGATCCTAAGGATCGCTGCGTGCCAAGCCGGACACTGCTGTGATTCGTGGGAGTGCAACAATTAGGCAGTGTGGAATTGGTGGCGAGGAGTCCACGACTGTGGCGGCGTGGCCACGAGACTGATCTTGGTAACCAGCGCTTAGGACATTTGTGTTTTCGGGCGTAGAGCTTGAAAAACCAGCTGAAGGTGAGGCGCCCGCGGCTCCAGCGTGCGACCACGCAGCTGAAGCTTTTTCTTCACCTCTAGTTTGCGGCGCGGGCGGGTGAAAATCTTCCGATGCTGTGGATGAGCTGTTGGTTGCATCGGCACGCGCGCCGGCGACCTAGATCCGCCTGCTCATCCCGAACGAGCCGAGCAAGTTCGATCTCCGGGTATGCGCCTGCATGTCGGCGATTACATTGCCGAGGCCCATGCCCCCGGCGGCGCCGACGCCACGATCGCCGGCGCCGAGCCAGGCCAGCTTCTCGATGGCGGTGGCTCTCTGGATTTACTTGGCGGCGTGACCGGCGACGGCCTGCTCGGCGGCATCCTCGGTGATAGCGCAGATCTCGGTGGCATCGACCTTGGCCAGACGCTGGATCTTGGCAACACACTCGACAATGTGACCTGACGAGGTTTGCAGCAGGTAACAGCGTTCAATCCTAATCCCGTTGCCTGCTGCGTCGTTCGCCTCTCTTTCCTGCACATCATTTTCGCGGCGCTCAACAGGGAAGCGTCGCCGGAAGCGGCGGATGCATGACCCGACTCAGTACGCGTGATAGCGACGTTTCTTCTGGAAACGGCATCAACCTGGGTCATGGGGAACTATCGCAACAGCCTTGCTCGGCATGCTCGTTGGCTCGACCGCACAAGGCGGTTGACGGCCGCGCTTCTGACGGCTGCGCTGGCGGGATGCGCTTATCACAACAACGGGCCGATCGATGCGCATTACCAGCGCTACAAAGCCGGCATGCCCGACGGCGACAAGGTCTTCGTGTGCAGCTCGTACGGGTGCCGCACGCAAACTCCTTTTAGGTTCACAGAGGCCGATATCGCCGAAGTCAAAAAGATCATGTCGGACAAGCGCACGGCGACGCCGGCCGAGGAGCGCGAAGCGATCAAGGCGGCTCTCGCTTGGATGGGGAACCGGGCCGACACTGCCGTCGGCACCGCCGGCGATCGGCCGAGCGACGATTTCGCCGGTAACGGCGACCCCGGGCAGATGGATTGCGTTGACGTGGCGACCAACCTGTCGAGCTACATGCTCGTCATGGAGAACCACAAGATCTTGCGACATCACACTGTCGGATCGATCCATGTGAAGGAGGACATCCTGCGCGGCTGGAGCGGGTGGACCCACTACGCCGGCGCTCTCATCGATAACAAGACGAAGCAGAAGTTCGCCGTCGATGGCTGGCTCTTGGCCAGCGGCAAGCCGCCTGAGATCGTCGAGGTCGAGCGGTGGTATATCGATGACAACGACATCCTGTTCGGTGCCAAGACGCCGGTGAATACGGCGAGCCGTCCCAAACCTGGAGGCTAGAACGCGAGAACGGGCTTGCCGCGGGCGCTGGCAAGTTCGTGCCGGCTTTCCTATGCTGCAAGCCCGGGGCCCAAGCAGCCCGCAAGGCACGCAATGTTCGTCACCTTCTTCCATGCATTGAAGCGCGCAGGACTCCCGGTCACGCTCAAGGAGTATCTGACGCTGCTCGAGGGGCTCGACGCGGGCGTCACCGGGCGCCAGGTGGACGACTTCTACTTTCTTTCGCGCGCCTGCCTCGTCAAAGACGAGCGCAATCTCGATCGCTTCGACCGCGTGTTCGGCGAGGTGTTCAAGGGCATCGCCGCAATGCCCGAAGGCATCGAGGCGGAGATCCAAGAGGATTGGCTGCGGCTCGCCTCCGAGCTACACCTCTCCGAAGAGGACAAGCGCCGCATCGAGGAGCTGGGCGGCTGGGAAAAAATCATGGAGACGCTGCGCAAGCGCCTCGAGGAGCAGAAGGGACGCCACGCCGGCGGCAGCAAGTGGATCGGCACGGGCGGCACCTCCCCGTTCGGCGCCTACGGCTACAACCCGGCAGGCGTGCGCATCGGCCAAAAGGAGAGCCGGCATCGGCGCGCCATCAAAGTCTGGGACAAGCGCGAGTTCAAGGATCTCGACGAGACGGTCGAGATCGGCACGCGCAACATCAAGGTGGCGCTGCGCCGGCTACGCTCGTTCGCGCGCACGGGCGCCGCAGAGGAACTCGATCTCAGCGGCACCATCCGCGGCACGGCCGAGAAGGGCTATCTCGATATCCGCATGGTTCCCCAGCGCCACAACGCCATAAAGGTGTTGATGTTCTTCGACGTCGGCGGGTCGATGGACTGGCACATCAGA
>DATBSP010000003.1:0-2293 GCA_036559705.1 Hyphomicrobium sp. | reverse complement strand
GCGGGCGCGTAGTCGTATGATGGTGCGCCGTCGCTCAGGGCTGCCCCGGTTGCTCCGGCGACAGCGGCGATCAGCACTGATGCCGCAAGATAAATCTGTTTCAAGCCACGTACTCCCTCGCTTATTTCTTCATCCCCTCCTACGCGGGCTACGCAACGAGGTGAGGGCTAACATGGCGGCGGCCGCGGCGTTTGTTGCCGGCCGCGCGTTGTGCACACGGGCGCCCACTTTTTAAACAGTAGATGAATAACTTTGCGGACGGGTGCGCGCGGGCCAATTGAACAGCGCAACGCAACGTCGGCAGAGGGCTTTGGCGCGGGTTTCCTTCGGAAAACCGAGTTGGGCGGGCTATCGCGCTTTGCTTAGCAAGCCAGCAACCGCAGTAAGGCGCCGTTGACGTTTGTGCCAATACGCTCGCCTTAATATTCAAGCACGGGAGCGCGTGGTATGCGGCGATTGATGCACGTCTTGGGTGCCGGGCTGTCGATGGCACTCGTCAGGCCGGTGCTCGCTGCCCCGCTGGCAACGAAGGACGAGGCCATGGCCATGGTCAAAAGCGCCGTCGCGTTCATCAAGAAAGATGGTCCCGCCGCCGCCTACGCGGAGATCAGCAACAAGTCTTGCAAATTCGTCGACCGCGATCTCTATGTCGTCGTCTACCGGCTCGACGACCATGTGCTGGCGCATGGTGCCAACGCCAAGCTCGTGGGCACCGATCAGAGCGACGCCAAGGACGTCGACGGCAAGGCGTTCGTGCAGGAGCGCATCGCGCTGGCGCAAAAACAGCCGAGCTTCTGGCAGGCCTACAAGTTCAAGAACCCGGTCACCGACAAGGTCGAGGACAAGCAGACCTATTGCGAGAACACCGCTGTCTGCGCCGGCGTCTACAAGTTCTAGCTTCGCTTCGAATCGACCCAGTGTTGACCCGGCAGTCCTACTTCGCGGCCTGATGCCCGATGGCCCAGACGTAGGCGGAGACGGCGGCGAGATCGTCCTTGGATAACTCGACGCCGCCCATCGGCGGCATGGCGCCGGGATGTTGCTTCGGCGTCTCGACACCGTTCTCGATCGTCGAGGTAAGACTCGCGAGGCTGCCGTCGCCCCACAGCCACTTGCCGGACGTCAGATTTGGACCGACCGGCGTGCCGATGCCGCCCGTGCCGTGGCAACCGGCGCACGTCGCACCGGCGACCTCGCCGGAGAACACCTTCTCGCCGAGGTCGACCTGCGCCTGCGTCGCGCCCGGTGGCACGGGGAGCTTCGGCGCATTGCCGGAATCGGGATGGATTGCCTCGGGCGGCAGCGCATCCGGCGAAGCGGCCGCCTGCTGCTTCGGTGCCGGCGCCGCCTCGATGCCCTTGGCATCGGGATCGCCCTCATAGGTAATGCGCCAGATGCGGCCGCCGACGTCGTCGCTGACGTAAAGCGCGCCGTAAGGGCCGACGGCTAAACCCGACGGCCGGTGCGTGGCGCGCCCCGGATCCTTGTGAGTCCCAGCGAATCCGTCGGCGAACACGATGTAATCGCCCGACGGGTTGCCATCCTTGAGCGGCTGGAGCACGACGTTGTAGCCGCCCTGCGGGCCCGGCGCACGGTTCCACGAGCCGTGAAAGGCGATGAAGGCGCCTCCGCGATAGCCCTCAGGGAAATCTTCCGACTTGTAAATCTTGAGATCGTTGGGCGCCCAGTGCGCGGGGAACGCCGCGGTCGGAGGCTCCGCCTTTTCGCACTCACCGACCGCCTTGCCGCCGTCGCCGCCGTACTCGGGCGCCAGCACGTCCTTCTCCTGCTCGGCATCGTAGTAGCACTTCGGCCAACCGTACCAAGCGTCCTTCTTGAGATCGAACACGACCTCGGCAGGCAGGTTAAAACCCTGCTGGGCGGTGTACAGCTTCGGCCAGTTCTCGTGCAGCTGGTCGCGGCCATGCTGCGTCACGTACAGACGACCTTCGGCGTCGAAGTCGAAGCCCTCGCCGTTGCGGATGCCTGACGCATAGCGCTCCTTCGGCGAGAACACTTGGCCGAGCTTGTTGGCGTCATAGCGCCAGATGCCGGCGCGCGTCTCGAGCTCGGTGCACGGGTCATGTCCCTTCGAGCCGGGCATGCGGTTCTTCACCTCGCACGTGTTCGTCGCCGAGCCCATGGAGACGAACAGGTTGCCCTCCTTGTCGATGATGAACGGATGCATCGGGTGATCGCCGGTGATCAGCATGCCGCTGAGGATCACCTCCGGTTCGCCCGTGGGCGTGATCTCGCCGTCTTTGAGCGCATAGCGCACGATCTTGTCATTGAG
>DATBSP010000002.1:0-40342 GCA_036559705.1 Hyphomicrobium sp. | reverse complement strand
TGCAGATCGTTGATGAGATTTTGAGCGAGCGAGGTTTCGAGCAGGTGGATATTTGCGGGCAGAGTCTGGAGATCGCCGATGAGACCGGCGAGACGGTCCTCAGCATAGATCTGTGAGACACGCATCGCACGCGAGCGTTCGATGTCAGTATTGGATCAGGCGCGGACGTGGGTACTGACGAACTGCTTGGGGACAGAACTGGTCTTAGTAAGCCTAATCCGCTCTCAATTGGAGCCGGGAGGTAAATGTGCGTCAGGCCGGAGCCCCTGAAATTCCCCAGGGCGACAGTTCCCAACCCACTGCGAGCCCTCTTTTGTTGAATGCGAGAGGGGGTTCGAATAACCTCTTTCTAAGCGGTGGACAGTTCCGTGCGTGGAGAGCGCGCGCATGAGCCAATCCGGCTTGACGCACGAGTTAGGTCATCCCGTGTCGGTCGAGCTGCCGCGCATTCCTGTAACCAAAACCAAGCCGCCTGCCGTCCGCAAATTCGCTGTTGAAAGACCAAGGCTGCTCGATGTCCTCGATGCAGCCAGCGAGCGCCGGCTGATGCTGTTCAAGGCTTCCGCTGGGTACGGTAAGACAACATTGGCGGTAGAATGGTGCCAGCGATTACGGGAAGCCGGCGCCATTGTAGCGTGGCTCAGTCTTGACGCCGACGACGACGAACCGGGTGCCTTCGCGTATAATGTCGTGAGGGCGGTCGAGGTCGCTGCTCCCAACCTCACGCGCGAGGCCGTCGAGCTCCTCCAGGCCGCGAGCCTAATTCCCGCGCACAATGTTGTCGCTTCGCTGCTCAACGCGGTGTCGGAGATCGATAGCGACCTCTACCTTTTTTTCGACGACTTCCATCTCATCACTGATGTCCGTTGCCACGATCTCATCAGGTCTGTGCTGCGCTATGCCCCCTCGAACCTGCATCTCGTGCTCGTATCGCGGATAGAGCCGCCCTTTCCGTTGTCGCAAGTGCGTCTCGATGACGAGATTCTGGAGATCAACGCGACCCTCCTGAGTTTCAGTCTGGAAGAAACGAGGCTTTTTCTCGGCGAAGCCCTCGCAAGCCGGCTTGGTCAGACTGGCGTCGAAAAACTGCATGCGGCGAGCGAGGGTTGGCCCGCGGCCTTACAGTTGGCGCGCATTGCGTTGGTCAAATTGCCCGATGGGGCTTCCTATATGCGTGGCTTTTCGGGAACCACACGGACGATCTCGGAATATTTCGAGTACACGCTTGCTTCGGAACCTGCAGCCGTCGTCGATTTCCTTCTGCAGACATCGATTCTCGATGAAATGACCGGCTCGCTCTGCAGCGCGGTCGCCGGTACGCCCGACGGTAGCTCAATGCTCCACCGTCTTGAGCGAGAACAATTCCTGCTCGTTCCGTTGGATGAGGTGGGCGGCTGGTACCGCTATCACCATCTCCTTCGCGAATACCTGACGGATCGTTTGAACGCGCAGAGGGCCGGTCAAATCGCTGAGCTAAATCGCCGGGCTTACCGCTGGTTTGCCAAGCAGGCGTTGTGGACGACAGCGGTTCAACACGCGCTCGCGGCCGGAGACTTCACTGAGGCACTAGAGTTTGTCGAAAACTGCGCCATGTCGCTGGTGGTCAAGGGTGACCTGCTAACCTTGCTAAAGTGGGAGCAGAAGCTCCCGGCGGAGCTTATGAGGGGCCAGCTCGAGGTTAAGCTGGCGCTCGCTTGGGGCATGGCGCTGGTCACTCGCTTCAAGGAAGCGGAGGAGCTGCTCGCGCAAGTGGAAGCGGGGACCTTTGAAAACGCGCGCAGCGATCTTTGGTGGAGATGCCGTGTTGCACGCTCGGTCCTTTGCGCACTCCTCGACGACAGCTCGCGAGGCAAGGACATCGCCTTGGAGTGTCTGGGAGGAGGCCATAAGTTTGACCCCTTCCACTTCAACGCCCTCTGCAATATCGCTCGTTACGATTACCTCAAGTCGGGGGACTGGAGCGACTTTTATGCAGTGTCAAAGCCGGACCCTCTGGCCGGCGAAGCCTCATACGTGCTTCCGGAAAACTATCGCCTTTGCCTGTACGGTCTCGCCGCCGCCCAACAGCTGAAATTCGACGAGGCCCAAGAGTGCTACGTGGCTGCCAAGGCGTTGGCCGAAAAATACGTTGGCGCCAAGTCCGTGTCGGCATCGATGGTAACGGGTTTGATGGCTCGACTCAGGTACGAGCGCGGTGACGTCGTCGGTGCGGAAGTCGCGGTTCTCGATGCATTGGACCTCATAGAGACAACAGCCTTCCACGAAAGCTTTTATCACGCTTACTTCGTCCTCGTTCGAGCGGCTGCGATTCGCGGCGATAGTGCGAGAGCTATAGCCCTACTCAATCGAGCTCAAAGTGTGTGTTGGGCGCGCGGATGGGGAGCAAAGCAGGCTGCGCTGTTGGTCGAGCATACGCGCGTGCTGTTATCGCAGGGCAACATAGGCGGAGCCCGTGAGCTACTGGGCGCGTACGACGAACTTGAAGTAAAGCATCCGGCGGGGACTTCTTCCAATCCGCTCATTTGCACGCATCAGATGGCTTCTAATGGCTTGATCGCGGCGGCTGCAGGCGACGCACAAGAGGCTGGCGTTTCTCTCGCCGGCGCGTTTGACAAGCTTCTCGCTGTGGACGACCGCCTTTCTGCGCTGAGGATCGGAATTGACCTTGTAATCCTGCATGCCGACTCAGGCTCGTCCGAGAGGGCCTACGAGCTCATCAGGCAACTTATAGACTGGGGCGCGAATGCGAATATTGCGAGTTTCGTCCTCGACCATGACCGACGGATAGTCCCTATCCTCACACACGCACATAAAACGGGCGCGTTTGGCGGCGAGCTCAAAGCAGGTAGGTTTGTCACGGACCTGCTGACCCGGCTGCGGGAACGCTCATCCACCACGCGTAAGTCCACCCCTTCTCGACCGCGCGACGAGCTTACCGACCGCGAGCGTTCGATCGTGGCGTTCATTGCCGCTGGCCGATCGAACAAGGAAATCGCGCGCGAGCTCGGCGTTGCTCCAGAAACCATCAAGACCCACGTGAAGCGGATTTTTCACAAGTTATCGGCCGAATCTCGGGCGCAAGCCGTCGTCCGAGCGCAGAGTCTTGGATTGCTAAAAAACACGGAGATCCGGCCAACGCTGTAGTGCTCGGAAGCTAAAGGGCAAATAGTGCTTTGTTAGCACGTGGCTCGCCGGGACCTTCTCTGTCACCGACATACCCATGGTGGATGTGCTGCGCCTTGTTGATCGGTTCGACGGGCTGGCGGCATATCCCGCCTGTCGTGACTATGTTGCACGCGCCACCGCCCGCCCGTCCTTCGTGAAGGCACACGCAGACCAGATGGCGCATTTTGCTGCGGCAGACTCGAGCAACACCGGCGCCAAAAGCTGACGATCGCGAAACCACCAATCTCTGCCTGCGCGGACTAAGCGGGCAAGGGCCGCTATGGTCAGAAGCGAACTTCGGCGCGTGGCGCCGCGATGGCGGCTATGGGACAGAAGGCGCCGTGACTTCTTCGCTGTGACAATGCCTAATCAGCAATAAAATGAGCTGCCCTCGCCCGTCCGACTGCAATGGAGGCACAATCGATGCGTAGCCGCCTTCCCTCGCACATCGGTAGAAGAGGCTTCGGCCCTCCAGCGGACTGGTTCTTCTTTGATGGCATTATCGATACGTAATCAATCATCCAGCCCACGCGACCGCATTGCCATCTTCTCCGCCCTTGTCCTTGTCTTGCTGCTCGCCTCGCTCGACCAGACAATCGTGTCGACGGCGCTGCCGACCATCGTCAGCGAGATCGGCGGCCTGGCGCATCTTTCCTGGATCGTCACCGCCTATCTCCTTGCTACCACCGTCGTGGTGCCGCTCTACGGTAAGCTCGGCGATATCTACGGTCGCCGCATTGTGTTGCAGGTCGCCGTCATCATCTTCCTCATCGGCTCGGCTCTGTGCGGATTTGCGCAGAATCTGCCGGAGCTGATCGCGTTTCGGATCGTCCAAGGCCTCGGCGGCGGCGGGCTCATCGTCACCGCCATCGCCGTCGTTGGCGACATCGTGCCGCCGCGCGAGCGCGGCCGCTACCAGGGCTTCTTCGGCGGTGTCTTCGGCCTCTCGACCGTGATCGGGCCGTTGCTCGGCGGCTTCATCGTCGAGGAGTTCTCCTGGCGCTGGATCTTTTACATCAACCTACCGCTGGGCCTGTTGGCCCTCGCCGTCATCAACCGCACGTTCAAGCCGCACCGCCGCCCGAGCAACGTGTCGATCGACTATGCTGGTGCCTCGCTGCTCGCCCTGTCGCTGACGTCCGTCATCCTCATATCGAGTCTCGGCTCGACGCTGATCAGCGAGGCGCCGGTGAGCTTCGTGGCCATCACGCTGCTTGGCGCGCTGTCGATTGCCGTCTTCATCTATATCGAGACGGTAGTGGTCGACCCGCTGCTGCCGCTGTCGCTCTTCAAGAACCGCGCTTTCCTACTGGCGACTGGAATCGGCTTCATCGTCGGCATGGCACTATTCGGCTCGATCACGCTGCTGCCAGTCTACTTCCAGGTGGTGAAAGGCCTCGATCCGACCAGCGCCGGCCTACATCTGACGCCGATGATGCTGGGAGTGTTCATCACGTCGATCATTAGCGGACAGATCATCAGCCGCATCGGCCGCTACAGGTTGTTTCCCATCATGGGCACGGCACTGATGACACTGGCGCTCGCGTGTCTGTCGCAGATCGAGGTTGAAACGCCGCCTTGGCTCGCCTCCACCTACATGCTGGTGCTCGGCGCCGGCCTCGGCATGGTCATGCAGATCTTGGTGATGGCCGTGCAGAACGCGGTCGCCTACGAGCTACTTGGCGTCGCCACCTCGGGCACGACGCTGTTTCGCTCCATCGGCGGCACGATCGGGGCGGCGCTGTTCGGAGGGATTTTCGCCTTCGTACTCGAAGCCCACATGCGTGGCGCCTTACCGGCCGTCGCGGAAGCGATGCGCGATCCCGATGCCATCAGGTCGCTCGCCGAGCCGTTGCGCTCGACTTATCTTGCCGTCTTCGTCGATGCCTTGCACCCGGTGTTCCTCACTGCAGCGGCGCTGGCGCTTATGTCGTTTCTGATGGCGCTGGCGATCAAGGAGGTGCCGCTGCGCGCTTCCATCGCCGCCGAGCCGGTGGCCGATGCCTTCCAGATGCCGCGCGATGCAACCTCGCTCGAGGAGCTAGCGCGCATTGTGGAGCGCATCACCGCGAACGAGAACCGCTGGCTCGTCTACCAGCGCGCCGCCTCGCGCATGGGCATAACACTGGAACCCGACGAGCTATGGCTTTTGGCGCGCATCGGAGAGGCGCACGGCGAGATTACTTTGGCCCGGCTGCAAAAAGGTCTGAACATGACCGCGCGTCAAAGTGGCGAATTGCTCGATCGCCTGGTTGCGGCGCGCGCGGTAGACCCTACACCAGACCGCAAATACATCCTCTCATCGAAGGGACGCGAGGACTATCGACGCCTCGTTGCCCAGCGTGAAGACGATCTGCGCAAAATGCTCGCCGACTGGAAACCGGAAGAGCACCCGGAGGTGGTGGATATGATGCGTCAGCTGGCCGGGTCGTTCGCAAGCTCGCCGCCATCCAGGCCGCGGTAGAACTCCAAGTCTAGCGCCATATGGGCGCTTCCTCCGCAATGTTAGACAACGGAGGCGACCTTCGACGTCAGCCATGGCCAGGAGCGTACACTGATGCGCGAGCGCCAGGACGTCAGCTTCGGGCCAACAACCTGCGTCAGGTGCTGGGCGATGCGAGACCCTCCAGCCACCACTTCGACTTCTGACCACTATGAATTACTACAGCCTGAGGTATCCATCAAATTGTGCGGGTAGGGTGGTCCATGGGGGTCCGGGTGACACTTGAAAACAGACATCTGTTTGCTTGGAGGAAGTCATGTCACGCAATCTTGCAGTCGGTTATGCCGCGGTTCTATTTCTTGTCACCGCGGTCTCAGCTCCGGCAGCTCAATATGGCACTGAAGAGGAAGCCAAGGCCATGCTCGAGAGAGCAGTTGCCGCTGTAAAAGGGGACAAGGCGAAAGCCCTCGATGAGTTCAACAAGGGCGAAGGCGGCTTTAAGGACCGTGATCTTTATGTGTTCTGCGCCAACGCCTCGGATGGCACTCTCACGGCGCATCCCGCCCTAAAGGGCGAACACCTGCAAGACATCAAAGGCAAGAAAGGTTTTCCGCTCGGGCAAGAGATAATGAAGACCGCGACCGAAGGAAAGATTAACGATGTTACCTACTGGTGGCCGCGCCCCGGCTCGGAGACGCCGCTTGAAAAGCACACCTTTTACACAAAGGTCGGAGATCAAAACTGCGGAGTCGGTTACTACAAGGAATAAACGACTCTAACAGGCCGCTTGCAACAAGTCCTCGCGCTCTGATCCCGACTGCACGATGCGCATCTGCTCGGCCGCGTAGCTGCCCCAGCTTGAAGGTCTCCGCGATCGGGTGTTTGATAAAAAGGCTTGGCCCCCTTAGGCCAGGCTCCGTAGTTAGTCCTGGCCCCGGCTCTCGCTGGGGCCTTTTGTTGGGGCGCAACTACTCGTGCGCGAGCTCAACTGCGCGAAGCGGTGACTTCAGTGGCTCGCAACATTTCCAAAGCGGTTGCGTTATCCTTCGCGCGTTGCGCATCCGAGTCACGTATCGCCTTCTCGCATTTCTCGTTGGCCTCGACATAGGTGTTAAGCCGCCTGGAGTCGTGCTCGCCAAAGCTTTTTGCACTTGAGATGGCTAAGAGCAAGGCGTCGTGCGCAGCCTTGACGCGGACCAGGTGGGCTTCGCAGGCTCGCAGAAGTGCTCCGTTATACGAGTGCTGAGGGGAGACCATTTGCGTCCCCGCCTTCTAGCTTGAGACCGCAGAAAGGACGCTGATCAGGACGGGGGGAGGATCAGCGTCCTTCTATTAGCACCACAGAACCCAGAGGGCGTCTGGCATTCCACGGGGAGAGTGGAAAGGTGGCGCTCCGCGAAAATACCCAGTCGGTTGGATGCAACAAGGTTACCCGTCGGGGTCACCTATTTGGGGTAACCCGCAGCAGCGCTTGTCTTGAACGGCTAGAACTTCGAGCGTCACGTTATGGGGAGAGACTTAGCGGGCTCAATGCCAGCCAGAGCGAAACATTTAAGCCGCTCGAGGTCTCGCTCACCCTCGCCGGCCGCGCTCATGATGCGTTTGGCAAGCATCAACCAGAGGGGCATGGGGTCTGCCGGAGATTGGCCAGGAGGAACGGCTTCATTCCAGGCGGCCGCCATCGCATTGGTCACTACGTCGACAAGTTCAGCTTGCGATGCAGCGCTCGAATGGCTGCCTGCGCAGCTGTCGACTTCATCAACAAACTCTTCCTCGCCTGGACGCACATCGGCGCGCTTCCGGTTGGACGCGCTATCGGTCATGGCAATCCTCGGACGAGAAACGCTTGCGATCGAAGGGCACTTGCATGTTTTATGGTAAACCGCACCTGCTAATTTATTGGGTATTATTAGCCTGTTGCGGCAGACGGGGGTAATCTAGCTCGCTTCGGTGCGCGTGTCATCAGCCTACAGACCTTCGTCTACGGATAAGGGTCGATCTTAAATTCACCTAGCCGACTTTGGCTAAAACGCGTCCGGCCTCATCCCTGATTTCCAGTCGGAAATGGTCGAGAGCATCTTCTTCCATGATTTCACGCCGAGCTTTCTGTGCTTGGGCGATGGCTGCGTCCAAGTCGGCCACGTCGACGCCGATGCGATCGCGCGCAACGTCTCCGTCAAAGTGCAGATGGAAGAAGTAGCGAGGCACGTGAGCCCCTCCCGCAAAGCTAACTGCTTAGCAGGAGTACGGGCTGACGCACGAGTTCCCTAATGGTGGTACTGGGTGGGAACAACATGGGGTTGGGAATGAGTTGCCGACGATTTGCGAAAGCTGAGATTAACTCGCGCCACGGCAAGGGCTTGCAGACCGAGCCGATCGGCGACCTGATGGGGAGGCAAGCCCTGACTGATCCTCGGGGGACAAAGCGGAGGATCAGCCCCCCTTAAGCGCCGACTTGAGCGAGCAGAGGCACGTCAATTATGACGGCTGGCACGCAGGTTACCCCGAACTCTTCATTTCCAATGGTCAGTGGAAAGAGTATTCTGGTGGGGCGCCGCACTTCCTCCACTACTCCCGTCCTGGGGGAACGGTCTTCCCTCGGCCCAGCGGCGTCTGTTGGACGCCGATTCCTCCCCCCGGAGTCGGCGTCCTTTCTCGTGGCCTCTCGGTCTCAGGACTGAACACCGCCGCCGGTATCTCGACGACCATGAAGCCGTCGCGCGCCAGCGTCAGGCGTATCTCGGGTTTGACGTTCTGCACAAGACCGCGGTCACCGGCTCACGGGCCTCGGTTGCGCACCTCGAGAGGGACGTTGTCGTGAAATCGATCTGCGTAGCAGACGACAAAGAGGTGCGTGTTATTGCGCGACCGCATGACCTGGTAGCCTTCGTGCGCCTTTGTCGCTCGTGCCTGCTCCGTGCTCATCATTCGAGTGAGCACGTTCGTTGGCCGAGAAACAAGCCGGCCAGTGGTTGACCGCATTGCTGATCACATCGGCGGGGCACTTCTGTCCCTGGGGACTTTAGGCGTGCGTCAGGGCGCCGGGTCGGTTGGCGTCGGCTGCGTTGCCGGCGGGGTGGTGTACGTCGCGGTCGGCGACAGGTTGTTTCCCACGTAGAGTGCAATCAGTGCCACCCCGACTAAAAGAACCAATAGGCTGGCTATGAACACGCGATCCATGGGCGGTTCCGATATACTTTGCGCTAAACATGAAGTGGCTTCGGAGAGGTGTCAACGGTCGGTCACTCAACCAGAGGAAATTCAGCGATTGTTGCCGCCAGTGCGGGCACCTCTCAGCGCGCAGATCGCGCGTCAGCTTTTGCGTCTCATCGATGATGCCGTCGGGCGCGCGCATGGTTTCGAATTTTTATTCCAACGCGGCGGTGAAGCTTACCACGCGCGCTTCGCTGAGCTCGGAAGCGTGGAAGCTGCGAGCAAAAGGATCGTACGCGCCCAAGCCATGCGGCTTTCCATGCGGGCGCTGATCAAGCAGGGTGGATTTTCCGCGCACCCCAGGACTACGACTCGACTTCGATCCTGTCCATACCTTCGCGTCTCAGAATTTTTGAGCGGGTGCAGGAAGCAGGTTCTTCGCGAAGTCACCGCGGATAGCATTGAGTTCGAACTCGGCCTCACGGAGTAGCCTTGAGGCTTCATCGATCTGGTCATTCTGCTTCGGGCCGTCCGATCGCAGAAACCGCGCGATGGAAGTCGAGAGCGGCAGGGCCGTGAAAAAGCTCTTCCGAGGGTGCTCCATCCCGCTCAAACTCAGAGCGGCCACGTCAGTTCCGATAGCCCTTCAGTAACAGAACTCGCCCATCCTCGAATTCAAACCGGGCATTTGCCGCAAGTGGGCGCGCGCACCGAAGAACCGCACAAACCGCCATTCGGCCGTGATCGAGCGGGGTTAGGCGGCGCGACCCGTTATCTGCGGTTTGACCGCACTTTTTCGGCTGTCGCAAAATGCGTGATTTGATCCGAATGCGCCTTCTGGAACGCTGGACGGGCGGTGACACGTTCGATGTATGCTTCGGTCGCGGGACGGTCACCGTAAGCGCGGACCTTCGAAACTCGCAGCACGTCGGTCATAATTAGGTCTGCCACGGTGAAGCGATCGGCAGCCAGCCAATCACGTTGTGCTAGCACCGCCTCGAGTTGGGCGAGCCGCTTATCCATCCATTCGGCCAGTCCATTGTCCTTCTGACCAGACATCTGCAAAAACCACCAAGGGACCGTCACCATTTCGATCGAATTAAGCGCGGCGATGACCCACTGTAGTGTTGCCGCCCCGCCAACCACGTCATGCGGCATCAGCTTTTCACTTTGGCGCGCCAAGTGCAGCAGGCCCGCTCCACTCTCAAAGATCGTGACATCTCCGTCCGCTAGGAACGGCACCTGTCCGAAAGGTTGGCTATCGAGATGGTTGGTTTCGCGATCCGCAAACGGGACTGTCCGCACGTCATAAGGGAAACCTGCCTCCTCAGCAGCCCATCGCAGACGCAGGTCGCGCACAAACCCGCGCGGGCCTTGGGGCACCCAGTCATAAGTGTAAATGGTCAGCTTTTTGGCCACAGACTTTCATCCCTTGCCGAACCGGACACCCCAGACACGCTGAGCACGCTCCATGGCAAAGCGTCAACCACCACCCACGAAGGCGGCGCTCGAACGCACGCTTGCTCAAATCCGATCGCTATCAGCTGGGCGTGGAGCACCGATTAGATAACTGCCTCGCTGGCGGGAAATCTAATGAGGATGTGAGCATTCCAAGACGTGCACACGGCCTCTATCACCTCTTCGATGTCTGCTTTGGGTCAGAACCGGACATTGAGCAAGTCGCTACGAATGTCAGCTTAGGGCCAGAAGCAGAACTAGCGGCCGCAGAGCAAACGACGGGATTTGGGGCGCTAGGATGCCGCACCGTGGCGATCACGTCGCAAGATCCAAGCCGCAATAATAGGGCTACGCAGCGGTCTTGCCGCCGTCGCAGCGCACGTGGGTTCCAAACTTCGCAGCACATTGGGCGATTGTGCGATTGAGCGCGCGCGCGGGGACGGGAAGGCTGAAGTAAAAACCTTGGGCCTCGTCGTAACCCGCCGAACTTACGGCTGCGAGCTCCGCAGCAGTCTCTACGCCTTCGGCTACCGATTTGATGTTGAGTTCGGCTGCCAGATCGGCGATCGACCGCACAATCGCAAGTCTATCGTGGTGGTCGGTTAGATTGTGCACGTAACTGCGGTCAATTTTGACCTTTTTGAACGGGAAGCTTCGCAAGTAGTTGAGCGTTGCGAAACAAGTGCCAAAGTCGTCAAGCGCAACCGTAACGCCAAGGTTGTTCAGCTTGCGCAAAGTCCCTTGCGTGCGTGCGCTGTCGCGCATGAGCACACTTTCCGTGATTTCCAGTTGCAAGCGCTGAGGCTCGAGGCGCGCCGATGCGAGCGCCTCAACGATGACTTCATAAAAGTCGCAATCTTCGATTTGTACTGCCGACAAGTTGACAGAGACTTTGAGGCCTTCGGGCCAGCTCTTGGCGTCCATGCAGGCTTGCTTAAGAGCCCAGTTTCCCATCGGCACGATGTCCCCCGTCGCCTCGGCCAAGCCGATGAATTCGGAAGGTGGTATCACGCCACGACTGGGGTGTTTCCAGCGCATCAACGCTTCAAAGCCTGAAACTCTCTTTTCGCGAAGATCGACGATGGGCTGGTAGTGCAGCACGAGCTCATCGCGTTCGACCACGTCTTGCAGCTCACGCTTGAGCGGATTGGGCGGCGACGCAGCTTCGGCGCAGGTAGCTTCATAAACGACGGCACCTGCACGACCATTCAACTTGGCATAGTAGAGCGCGGCGTCGGCGCTTGCGAAGAGGTGATCCGGGTCGTGGCCATGTTCAGGCGCGAGCGCGATGCCGATACTGGCGCTGGCGTTGAGCTTATGGCCAAGAACCTCGTGTGGTTGGCTGATGTTTTTCAAGACCCGAGCCGCAAACTGCTCTGCGAGATCCTTGCGGCCGCCACCGACCTGCAGAATTGCAAACTCATCACCGCCCAGTCGGCCGACGAGGTCGCTCGCACGCAGACTTGTTGCTAGACGATTGGCCACACTCTTTAAGTAGCCGTCACCAACCTGATGGCCGTGTTGGTCGTTGATCTCTTTGAAATGATCAAGATCGATCCAGTGCAGGGCGAAACCCTGCCGTGGATCGTAGCACTCAAACTGGTGCTCGAGCCGCTCGCGGAATTGAAAGCGGTTGGCGATGCCGGTCAATGGGTCGTGACGCGCAAGCCATTCGATTTTCTCCCCCGACCGTTGGACGGCAGTGATGTCCTCCTGAACATCGACCCATCCACCACCCGCGATGGGGCTCACCCTCTTAAAAATGCTGCGGCCACCGGTAAGCCGAACCGTCTCGGTGAAGACTTTGCCAAGCCGGAGCTTCGAGAGGTGCTGCGTGATCCAGTGGCGCGCCTCGGCAATGCGTGTGCCGTCGTCGCTTCCGCTTTCCCGCCTCACGTAGTCGAAAACGATGTCTGAGAAGCTTGCTCCCTTGCAAGATAGATTGTCGCCAAGGTCATAAAGCCTGCGATAGGCAGGGTTGCACATAATCAAGCGCTGTTCGCTATCGAACATCGATAGGCCGACGGGAAGATTGTGCAAGGCTATTTCGAATAGGGAATTCTGTTCACGTAGTGCCGCCTCGCAACGAAGGTTAGTTTTTTGGATGGCCGCAGCCGCAAGAGCGGTGAGCAAGGCGATGAATGTGACGGCAGCGACAACTAATGCCATCTCCACGCGATTGATGCCGAAGCCTTGGAACGCAACTGTCGGGTCGGGCTGGACTGTTACCGCGCCCATCGCCGTGAAGTGCAGACCACAAATTGCCAGTGTAAGCAGGCCACCTGCGGAGGCAATCGCCGCGGTTCCGGTATTGCGGTGGAACGCCAGCATCGCGGCAGTAGAAAGCACAACGCCGATCACCAACGAGGTGATGATTAGCAACGCATCCCAACTAAGCTCGCCGGGGACGAGCAACGCGTGCATGCCAATGTAATGCATGAGGCCAATCGCGACGCCAACGACGGCCCCGCCGAAAGTTACCGACCAGCGATCGCCCCGAGCAGCCAACGCAAACCCGCAGGCCGCCAGAGCGATGGCGACGAGAAGCGACCCCAACGTTGCGACGGGTTCATAGTACGTCGGGAGCCCGCCCCGGTACGCAAGCATGGCGACAAAATGCGTCGCCCAGATGCCGGAGCCCGTGCAGACGCCGGTGATAACGGCCCAGCCGAACCTTCGACCACCCTGACTCGCACAGGCAATGGAATACATTCGGAAAGACGTTAGGGCCGTCGCGATGCAGACGAGGGCCGCAAGACCGACTAGCCAATAGTCATGTTCGTTCGTCAGGCAGGCGAGGACGCGATACATATCCCTCTACACCCTTCACAGGCGTCAAAGGACCGTGTGGGGGTGTTATTTAACGTACTGTTAAATCGTCAGTTGGCAAACCAACCGCTCAATCATTAAGGTAAAGCAAGCTTTGAACTAATCTCAGAGGGATATTGGGTCGCAATCCCGGCGTCCAGTGCCGGGCGCCTTCACAGCAGTCGTGTTATTTGGCCGCCCACATCAACACGACGGATAGATAGGCTGGGCGACAATTGCGTGCTCCGAAGCCGTAGGTGCGGCGGGTGTGGCACCTCACAAACCTGGACGGGCCGCGGCGGCAAGCCGAACTAGCCTGATGCCGTGAAGAATGGCGCAAAAATCGAGAGCTTCGCGACGATGCCGGCGGCCATAAACGGCACGCGACATCAGCGGTCGACAGAGCGGCGGACCAAAGGATATTGCTCGCTGCTGTAAAGGTCGCGGATTTGACTGAACTCGAACCGCTCATCCCCGACTTCCATCGCAATTCCACGCTGCATGCGCTCAGTTAGCTCTTCGATAGCGAACCGAATGGCGTCGGCGCTGCGATCAAAGCGACGATATGTGGCTGGCTTACCATTTTTGGCGCCCCAGGCACCGGTCATGTAGACCTCAGCGGGCGCATCGTAATCGAAATTGGACATTCAGCTTTGTAGCACGTCCACCAGAACGCGGTGGACCTTCCGGGTAACTGGTGAAGGTCAGCAGCGCCCTTTTATGGCGAGCACTGCATACGCTTTTAACGATGCTGAGAGATCCGTGATCGCGCAATGGAGCTGAAATAGCCCGGCCCTAACATTTCTTGGGAGCGGTTTGCCTTCATAGGCTTCGACGACATCTGCACAGGCGATTGACGCATCGCTGAGGGCGCCGAAAATTTTTGAAGGTGAAGGAAGTCGAGTTCGAGACCTGGCCGCAGCTACAATCGCTGTGTCGATGCGATTGAGTTCGGCCTCATGGCTCCCAAGTCGGAGCGATTGTTTGCCAATTTCTTTGTGATCATCGAAGGCCAAATGCATTTTAGCCACCTAATCGAATAACTCAAGGTGTTGAGGACGGGGAGGCAACTGACGACGAATGGTTCGCAAGGCCCGGGGACACAGTCGACACTATGTCGCTCAGTGAAATGCGCGCACTCATCAAGGCAGGGGATTGCTGTCTAAAAAGACGTACGGCCGGTTGCATTACTTGGTCGGGATCGAGTTGCCGAAGCCCGTGGAGGCGCAGTAAAATGCAAGCCAAGTGCGTACGTTCTTCGGCATACCGGTCATTGTTAGCCGAGCAGCCAACGGCCGCCCAGGTCTTGTCAAATAACGTGCCTAGCTGAGCAAGTTCTTCCGGCTCGATGATTTCGTTGCCGTGGATGATCATGACGTACTCCGTAGATCGCACCCACCCGTGTGCCAACTTAGGCGCATCGATCACCATGTAAATCCGCTACTGACTTACTCGAACCACTAGGCGACCTAGGGGGTCAGAGGGGCAACCCCCCGCAATGAGTAAGTGGCGCATTTGGAGGAAGGAACCCCTTTGCCTCACTTCGCGTTTGGGCACGGTCGGATGCGAAAGGGGAGGGTTCCGATGACCGGTTTATCGCGCGAGACGCGCCTGCAGATCATGCTGGATGACGACGAATTAGCCGCCATTGACGATTACCGTTTCGCGCAGCGGATACCGAGCCGAGCCGCCGCTGTGAGGCAGCTTCTTAGGCTGGGTTTGCAAGCTCTCGGAGAGCCGAAGAGCGGGAGGCGGTCAGCAGATTACGGCGTGCTTCGGAACGCCGACCGGAAAGACGAAAAGCTCCGACAATTAGCCCCACCAATCTACAAGCGGCGCCGTTCCGAACGTCGCTTGAGGGCGTTCCGGCTCGTGATCATCACGAACCCATCTTCGAACTCTATGCGTGCGGTATTGAGCTTGCCGCGCGCCGTGACTTTGCAGGAGTGGCCGTTGCGTCCGAAGAGATTCCAGCTGTAGACGTATGGGAAGTCACGTTCCATCGTGTTCGGTTGACTGGGTGATCGAGCTGAGCGAGCAGGTACGTGCTGCACGGAAGAAACCATTCAATGCCCGTGCTACGTGCCGGGAACGGGCAGAAGCGGCATCACTTCCACGGCTTCCCGTGGAAAGATCGTGAAGTGCGGATGGCCCTCGAACATCTTCGCAGCGGCTTCATGCGTAGCAGCGCGCACGACCATGAAGACGGCCAGCTCATTGGCAACGTCCGCCACGCCATTTCGAGAAGTGCGCTTGGTTTTGCCAAGCGGCCCGCCCTCGTAAACGACGGCGTCTTGATGCTTCTCCACCCAGGCTTTCCAGGATGCGAGGCCTTCCTGTTCTTTCGCGCGCCGTTCGTCGTCGGGCATCGCATCCCAGGCCTTCCGGCGAGGACTCGTTTTGTTGCCGAGGAAGACCGCGAGATAAGTGTCGTTTGTGCTCAAGCGTGCGTCTTTCCTTTGCGCATTTGCAGTTGGGGCAGCGCCCCATTTAAGCGTTCCAAAGCTTGTCCGCTTCTCGAGACGCTAGCGGGTGCCGAGACTACCACGATTGTCGAGAACTGCATCGCTGGATCGCTCTTTGAGTAATCAAGGAGAATGATGCATGACCATCACCATCGCTGCCTTCGAACGGTCGCCCGATCGCGGCAAGGGACTGGCACGTGACATGCGCGTTCGCTGGGCGCTTGATGAAGTGGCCCAGCCTTATGACGTTCGCCTGCTTTCGTTCAGTGCGATGAAGGGGCCCGTGCATCTTGCGCTTCATCCTTTCGGACAGATTCCGACCTATGAAGAAGGCGATCTCGTCCTGTTCGAGTCGGGGGCGATTGTGTTCCATATTGCGGAGCGCCACGCGGGTCTGATGCCGGAGGATGCGAACGCCCGGGCGCGCGCGATCGCATGGATGTTCGCCGCGCTGAGCACGGTGGAGCCGCCGATCCTTGAACTCGCAAACGCCAAACTCCTTGAGGGCGGCAAGGCCTGGTCCGCTGAGCGCATGCCGCTCGTCGAGGATCGCGTCCGTGTACGGCTTGGCGAACTTTCCCGTCGCCTTGGCGACGCCGACTGGCTCGACGGCGCCTTTAGCGCGGCCGACCTTTTGATGGTGCATGTGCTGCAAAGGCTGAAAGGGTCGGGGATACTGGACGAATTTCCGAACCTCTCCACCTACGTCGCCCGCGCCGAAGAGCGGCCCGCCTACAAGCGTGCTTTCGCCGCGCAATTGGCGGTTTTCACCGCCGCATCGTCCGGCTGCTAAAGGTCCAGTTAAGGTCAGGAGCGTCTCGATGCTGCGATCACCACAACGTCTGCCTTAGGAGCTTGTCGTTACGAATGTCCGCTTTCGGCCAACAGCAGACATTGGGACCATGCTTCACTATTGGCGCAGTGGCCCCGCATACCTCTGCGCGCGCCTAGTGAAGATAAGGGTGGTCTCCTGCGGCGTCCTCAATGTTCGTCCTTGGGGCCGGGAATGCAAAGCGCACTCGCGTGCCCGTTGCGCTAGAATTGAGCTCGACCTTACCTTCCAAGGAGCGTGCTAGCCCGTTGAGGAGCTGCATCCCCATCCCGGTTCCTTGGACTTCCCCATGCATCCCACCGCCGTCGTCTTCGACTGCAAGCACCAGTGAATCTTGGCGTCGAGCAAAAGCAATGCGAATCCTACCGGCGCGACCATCCGGAAAGGCGTACTTGAGGGCGTTGGTGACCAGCTCATTGATAACTAGCCCCAAGGGAACAGCAATCCCGAGCGGAAGCTCGTGCGCTTCTGCATTACACTCAAATTCGATCGAGGGCGGAGCGCAGCCCTTGAGGTCTTCACATACATCGCGCACGTACACCTGACTGTTCACCGTGCTGTAGTTGTCACTCACGCTCAGACGATTGCTCAGTCGCGCCACGATTTGGATCAACTCGCTCGCCTGATCAAATGCGAAGGTCATGGTGGGATTATTCGACATTCTTGCGCGTTGGTGGATCAGTGCATCGAGGGACGAAAAGGTATTGGCAATACGATGCGCTACCTCCTGGAGGCGGACCGTCTTGCGCGTGTCCTCGGCGGCAAGAAGCTGGTTCGCCTCTGAGACGGCGATTAGCGCCCTGCGAATCTCATCTGCGAGAAATACCGCGGCGATCGCTAGAAGGGCGAAGACTTCTATCTGTATCAGGTCGATCGCGCTTATGACGTGGGGCAGTCCCAGCGGCTCGAAAAACATGCTCGACAAGACCGAGGACAGCAGCACCGCCGTAAACCCTGAGACGCGGCCGAACAGCAAGGCGACGATGAAGGCGCACGCGAGGAACACCGCAAACGGATCACCGAAGCTGCGCGCTTCGATGGGTAGCTGGATGATGAAGCAGACCAGCGTGCCGAGCACCGCGCACGCCAACTGAACGAAGAGGGGCCAACGGGACGTTGCCCTGACGGCAGAGATCATGACGCACCTCGCCCGATGATCGAAAAGTCAAGCCGTCCGCGAATTTGTGGTCATTTAGCGGCTAAGCCACTGCGGCAAAGCGGCGACGAACTCGCAATCGTGCGGCGGCTGGTCGGCGTTCAAAGCGTGCTGCAGGGAGAAGGCCGTTGTGCTCTCGTCGTCTGGGACCAACTTGCCGCGTCCTTACAAGATGGCAAAGTGAGGAACTGCACTTGGCAGGTAGAGTTGCCCTCCACGCTTCGCTCGGAGGAGTACTCAACATGCCAATCAAAACAACAATCGGTTGCGCGGCACTCGCTATCGCGGCCTGCTTCGGAATAAGCGCGGCCAGTGCATCGCCACTTGTCGCGAACAAGGGCGTCAGCGCCGCAGCTTCGCAAGTTCACAACGTTGATTATCACTGCTATCGGCACAACGGCCGTCGCTATTGCCGCGACACCTATGAGGACTACGACGACTATGGCTACTGGCCAGGTGTCGCGATCGGCGTCGGAAGGCGCCACCACCATCATCCCGACCATGGCGGCGTTCATTACTATCGCGGCTCTCCCGGCGGTGGGCCCAGCGGTCACGTGGTGCATGGACCAAGCGGCGGTGGCATGCGTGTAGGTGGCGGCGGACCTGCGGGTGCGGCAGGCCACGCTTTCGGTGGCGCGATAGGCGGCCTGGGTGGGGGTGGAGTCGGCGGCCACCGATAAGCGACATTCCTTGCGCCTTGAGCTAATCAGTTCGAGCGCCTTGCTTCGCAAAGCCCTGTGGCTAACTAGGATTGTGGGTGAACCAGCGCGACGCCCTGCGTTCTCAGGTCAGAGCCATCGCTCAGTCCAGGGCTCTCACGTTGATAACGGCGGGCGAAATTCGAGGCACTCCCCCTTCCTCGTCGAGAAGGCCCCGCGTCGCCCCCATTGAGCGCCGGGGCTGCGTCCGTAAACGAGAAGGCCGACCCCCGCTGGTCGGCCTCTCCTTCCCCCGGAAAGCATTACCAAAGCCGATAATACAACTCGAAAGCAAGAATGAGGCTGCGAGAAGGCACTGTCCTTGGCCGCAAATGACGAAGGGGACGATGCACGTTCGAGCACGTCGCACCTCGACTAGGCTTCGATAGTCATCTCACGCTTGGAGCAGGGCGGCTAGTATTGCGCCCGTCACGAGGAGGACCGCACAGCAGGTAAAAATAAAGAGCGCTATCCGTGCGGCGGCTACGAAACGGTTACTCAGATCTGGATTTTCGGGTGCCATTTCCGACTTCGGTCCTTCATGCGCAGCGTCAGCGGGATGTTGGCTCCATCTGTTCGTGCATCTTAGCCAGCCAGTACTTCTCGACTTCGCGCGCGATGTCCCGAGCGGAATGAAGCGGGGCGTAATGCCAGTCGGGAAACTTTGTCACGCGCTCAGGCAGCGGCCGCGTTGCGCCATATGCTTGCAAGGCAGCATGGAAGCGTTGGAACTTCGGCGACCCGCCCGTTGGGATGAATACCAAGACGGGTCGCCCCGTGGCGCAGGCCTCGCCGGTCATGTTGACGCTGTCAGCGGTCACCACAAAGAAGTCGGCGTGCGCCAAAAATGAGCCGTAGGGATTGTCTCCCTTGCCGGCGTAGAGAATGCGCAAGAACGGACGGGTGGCCTCCTCGACTGCCTGCAACAAGGGTAGTTGTGTCCGACGGGACGAGGTGATCAGGAAACTTGCACCCAAAGCTCCGAGTGAAGCGAGTGAGCCGGCAAGGCGCGCGCAATCACGTTCGGTGTATCGATAAACGGCGTTCGTGCCACCCAGCACGACCGCTGCGCGCGGTGTGGGCAGCGCCGTCATCGGTGCCGGCAGCAAGCGGTGCAATTCGGCAAGTCGTTCCTGGTTGAAGCTGTGGGGAGCCACCAGTGTCGTGATCACATTGGGGCCACGCAGTCGGTCGTGCTCTGGCACCCAAATCAGGTCCGCGATACCCACGCCCGCTTTCGTATCCTGCATCATCAACGTGAACATCGACTTGTCTGCGTGTCGACGCAGAGCCCTGAGATAAGGCGCGCTACTGCGGCCGAGACCTATTGCGACCGCCGGCCACGGCGCAGAGAACGGTGCGCCTGACTGACCAAACCGCTCGGAAGGTGCGACGGGTCCCCAAGGGGCCATGGCTTTCCAGATGCCGCGAGGCGTGATGTGCTTCATTTGGTAGTCGAGGCCAAGAGCGTCTGCGACGCCCCGCATCTGCACATCCATTCCGGTCATGCCCGTACTGACGAGCCATGCCGTCAACCCGGCCAGGGGTTGGGTTCGGTGCGCTGTTACGCTGGTTACGATCGTCGCCATGCGACTAGATCAAGCGACCGTTTCGAGCGCGGCCACCGGCTGCCCCGGATATGCGAGCTGCTCGCGTGCGCGCCACTCGTTGGTGACGTAGTTGATAACCAGCGACTTGCGGACGCCGCTGATCTTCCGGCGCTCGAAGCCATGATAGGTGATCGCAGAAGGCACGAAGATCATCCCGGCATTAGAAGCAAACGGTGAACGTGCGACCCACTGCTTGTTGTCGTCGTAGATATCGGTGCCCAATCCGGCGTGTGTGGGATCATTTGAAAGATAGAGCAGAAACGTAAAAGTCTTGACCCCGATGTCGGTATGCGGCTCGAGCCAGAAGCCATCTACGTCTTGCGCGAACTCGATGCGGAGATACGATCCGGCTAGTTCGCCTCCGAACATTCGGTCGATCGTAGAGGTCACCATCCGGTGCTGGAACGCTGCCGCAACTGTCGCTACGCAGGAGAAGTTGGCTCTATTCGCGGCATCGAAGTAATGACGTTTGGGATTGTGCAACTCGCGCTTGCCTGAAACGCCGCCGAGATCTGCGGCCGCAAAGGGCAAATCGAGGATCTCGTCTACGATGAAATTCGGCAGGCAGTCACTTACAAACCAATGCGGATAGGGATGCCCTCTCTCTTGCGCGCGACCAAAGCTGTTGAGCAGCGAACGTACGGTTTCACTCGCAGATGCGGACATGGCGGTCCTCCCCTAATCTCCCCTCCTTCCAGATTGCTGCCAACACCGCATGCCTTGCATCATACTGATCCGTATAGTCTTTTTTGGACGTTGTTATTCGAGCGACTACCTCCGTCGTTGACGGCTTCGGTCACCGTCGCCCGCACAATCCCTCGAGACAGTCCCCACAAGGATTTCAGACCGGCAGTCAAATTCAGCCTGATCCGCTTCTTACAAATGCGTAAAGAAGTGAGAAGCTGTGGATTGGATGTTGTCCGAAATTGTATGGTCGTCCGGCGCCACCATTCCTCTCCCCCGTGGAATGATACCCCCCTGTCCGGGTTCTGTGGCGCCAGGACGCTGATCCTCCCCCCGGATCAGCGTCCTTTTCCTATCCGGTCGACGATTAGGACGCCGACGCATAGTGCGAGGAGGGCGGGACCCTGATCTCAGGGTAATGACGGCCGCTCTCCATAGAAATTTTGCGGGCCGCGTTCGTGATGAAGGTCCGGCGTCCGGAATGACTCGAGCATCCTTGGAAACCCAGCCCTGCCGTACCAGGCCCTGAAGAGGTTCACGAGGACTTGGGATGGCGAAGCTCGCTGCGCTCCGTGCTAGCACTGCCACGGCAAGAACGACTGATCATCGCCGCTATGGCGCTCAAGCACGCTCCAGCGAGCAAGTGATATCGAGGTCGCTGACCTCGGTGACGAAGTCGCTCAGTGTGAACAACCCAAAGCAGGGCCTGGCGCCGGCTGGCGGTCCCTCGTCGACCACAAGGCGCTTGGCGAGGATTACGGACGGCATCGCCGGCACGTGCGGCCCATCGCCGCTCCTCGCGATGAGGTGCCAAATGTGCGTGCGCTGCGTCCCGTCCTGATCGCGGCCGACGACGCGCACGAACATGCCGCCCGTGTCGCTGCCAAACGCCGGCAGGCGCCGCTTTGCGGCTAGCATTGGCGCGGCGAGCGCGCCGAGGTCGCGCACGGCGCCGGAGCGCACCAAGAACGACGCTGCCCACAGGCCAAGATGAAAGGCGCCGACTTCGAGACCGGCAGTAAAGCGTGCCGTCGAAAGCTCCGGGTAGTTCAGTGGTAAGAGATCGAGGTCGGGTACGTCGACGTTGCTCATCCAGCGTGCACCGACCTCCGGGAAATGATGCCGGTGCAAGCCCTGCCAACCGTAAGAGGTAACCTGGCGACCGCCGCTACGTACGAGAAACGGCTTCCCGGCCTGCCCGATGATCGAAGCTGCCGTCGCCAACCCCGGGTCGAAGCTGTTGCCGGGCGAGATGCCGATTTCCACCTCATCGAGCTGCTGCATATCCTGCGACATGTACCTTACGGCCGCCGACGACAGCCCCGGCACGGAGCTTGCCCCGCTGACGACGCTGACGTTCGCCGCACGTGCCTCGGCGTCGAGTGCGTTGATGCCGGTGACGAAGGCTCGCGCGTCCGCGAGGTCGATGTAGTGGCAGCCTGCCGCGATGCACGCCCGTGCCAGCCGATAGTCCTGCTGCTGGAACGGGCCAGAGGCGTTGATGAGAACGGCGGCCGCCAATGCCTGCACGTCCGCGGCTGTAACACTCGTGGCATCGAGGGCGGCGTGATCGATGTGGGCGAGTGCGCTCGATACGAGCGTGGTGGCATGCGCACGTGCATTGTCTGCTGAGCGTCCGGCGATGACGATGTCGAGGTTCCGCTCGCGCGCCAGTCGCTCGGCGACGCGTGCGCCGAACGCTCCGTAGCCGCCGACGATGAGGATGCGGCCCACGGCGCCGAGCCGGCGACGCTAGGCGTGCGTCTTGCCACCGCCCTTGGCGGCGGTGGCGGGCACCGGTGCCGCAACAGGTTCGGCGGACGGCGCATGCTGCCCGCTGCTAGCGGAAATGCGGTCGGACAACGCCAACAAGACGCTGGACGCGACGAACACCACGTGGATGACGACGAGCCAGAAAAGATCTCGATCCGACACGGTCGTGATCGACATGAACTGCTTCAGAAGCTGGATCGCCGAGATGGCGACGATCGAGCCCAGCAGTTTGATCTTCAGAGCGGTGAAGTCGATGGTCCCCATCCACTCGGGCCAATCGCGATGCCGACTGTGATCGATCTTGGAGACGAAGTTCTCATAGCCCGAGAAGATCACGATGACGACCAGCGACCCCGTCAGCGACAGATCAACCAGCGCCAGCAATCCCAAGATCACCTGCGATTCCGTCGCGGTGAACGCGGTCTCGGCAATGTGCACGAGCTCGAATAAGAACTTAATGAGCAGCACGAACAGGGCCAGCGCGAGACCGAGATAGAACGGCGCTAGAATCCAGCGGCTAGCAAAGATTGCCGTTTCGATCAGGCGTTCGATCTGGCGTGGAATAGTGCTCAACATGTCGATGACCCGCTGATTGTCGATTGCTGCAGCGTGTATGACATGTGCCCCGAAGCGACCGCAAGCAAATGGGCCCGATGCTGTCCTTGCAACGGGCCCTTTACACTATTCGTAGCGGGAGCTCCTGAGCCATTGGCGATCATCGCTGGCGTGACGGGGTTCGCTGCGCACCTCGCGATATTCGCGCGGCTCGCCGGCGTCGCTATAGCGGCGTTTGCTGCTTTTCTTTTTCTTGGCGGTCTTCTTCTTTGAAGAGCGCGCCTTCTCACGCTCGGGCTCCTCGAGCTTCAGCGTCGCCTTGTGAGCGAGCTGCTCGCGAAGAGACGCGTAGCGGCGGCAGCTTGCCAGAGCGAGCGAGCAAGGAAGCGGGCGCGTCAGCGTCGTGCTGATGCCGGCACGGTTCGTCTCGGGCGCAACCTGCTGCTCGAAGTTCTCACCCAGCTTGTTGACGATCATCGCAGCAGCGGCAGGGGCGCCGAGGTAGGCGGCGGGGCCCGCCAGCGACGCCGTCTTGATCTCGGCCGCCTGCGGTTCAAGCGTCGGCTGCTCTGCGACCTTCTTATTGATGTTCGACAGATCGGCGATGACCTGCGCCGTTTCCGGACACACGTGGATCGGGCCGGGATTGAAGCCTTCGAGGCGACTCGCCGCGGCGAAGCTGTAGTGTGTTCCACAGACGCTGACGCGCGGCGGGCGACCTGTGCGCTCGAAGAGGTCGTTGCCCTCTTTGAGGTTGCGCCAGAAGCCGTTCCAGCGAGGCGAGTCATACTTGGCTAGGTTCCCCTCCGTCATACGGAAGGGGAAGACGTGCACCGGGATGTTCGGCTGGCCCGCTTCGAGTGCGTCTGTCGCGAGCTTATGGACCTCGAGGGCGACCGCATTCGTCATCGCGAAGCAGCCGATCGACGCACATCCACCGTGAATGAGAATGTGCGAGCCCGAGCGCAGGTTCACCTGATCGAATGGGTTAGGATAGCCGATATTCAGCGACCGCGGCCACCGCGTTCCCGTATGGAAGCTCTGCTCCATGGTGACGGTGTAGAAGCCTTCGGGCGCTTGTTTGTCGCCCTCTCTCAGCTTCGGCCCCAGCGTGCCCGACCAGTAGCAAATCGGATACGTGGCAAAGAGCGAGTACCTGCCGTTCTCGTCTCCCGTCCAGACCTCCATCTCGGACTCGGCCTTGAACACGCGGATCATGATCGGCGAATCTGTCGCGACGGCTTGCTCTGCGCGGCGCTCATCGAGGCGCTTGAGATCCGGTGTCCCAGGGAGGGGCAACTTGCCGTCCGAATTGGCACGCTTACGCTCCATGCGGACCGCAGTGATGTCATCGGTGTCCGGCGAAAGGGCTGACGCGGTCCCGACCTGTCCCAGGACGGCGGCAGCGGTGCACACTGTAAAAACGGCGCGCCCCATGTTGGCGAGTGGCTTTGTCATGCCGTCGCTTCTGCACGGCATGTGCCATTGGTCACGAGACCAGAGGTCCCGAGACCGGATCGCACGCGGCGTGTGCGAATTGTTTCAGATGATGTCAGCATGTTGAACTCTCTGTACTTCTTCTTGCTGGCGAAGAATTGGCAGTTGAAAAATTGTCCAGCGAATGTCAACTGCGACTCACGTCGCAGGGCAGCTCACGTCGATGGATGCACTGCCGTCGCTGTTCCCAGTGGCGGGCCGAAAAGCATAGCGTCCGTCGCATATGCTCACGACCGGCGGCACATGATCGCGCTCGAAGGCGTCATGGCCGACTTTCAGTTGCCGCCAGAATCCGATGTCGGGATTCGCTGCGCGGCGCGACATATTAGTCTCCGTCATACGAAACGGAAACACCTGTACTTGGACGCGCTTTTGACCCGCTCCGAGCGCAGCGGTCAATAGCGACCAAATTTCATCAATAACATCATCGGTCATCGCGTAGCAGCCGATGGAGCGGCAATCGCCGTGCACCATCAGCAGCGAGCCGGTGCGACCATGTGCGCGATCGAAGGCGTTGGGAAACCCGAGATTGAACGAACGATGGTATTTGCTGTTGGGATTCAACGCCGTCGAGTCGACCGTATAAATTCCCTCAGGTGCTTGCCGGTCGCCCTGCTTCAGCTTCGGCCCCAATCCGCCCGACCACATGCAGATCGGGTATGTCGCGAAAAGCTCGAATTTACCGTTGCGTTTCATCCACATCTCCAGCTCGAACTCGCGTTTGAAAATCCGCATGAAAACGGGGGCGCCGAGTTGAAGGTTCTGTGCTGCGATCCTTGCCGACAGATTTTTTAGGTCAGGGGTGCCGGAAAGTGACTTTCCAGCTGAGTACTCAGCCCAGTTCCTCGCCTTGTCGGCGTAGATCATCTCTTCTTCGATTAGCGCGAAGATCTGCGGCCAAAATATGTAACCGAAACCGGCGGCTACGGCGACGAGCGCTCCGACAATCGTCAGCGCTACGGACCAGCGGCGTCTGCGGCGGGCTAACATGACGCAAACATGCCGGTCTTTTCCGACACGCGCAACGTGACCATGTGCGCGCAGGCGCGAGCCGTGCCATGCCAATGCACGATAATTATTGCGAGAAGCCGAGTGCCGGTGCGCTCGTGCTGCCAGTCTCAACCTGCGCGCCTAGACCATACGACGGCGCGTACGTTTGCGCAGGAGCGCTGGTGAGCGTCGGCGCCATCGGCGTTACATTGGCGAACTGACGCGTCTTGGGGCCCGGTGCCGTGATGCGCTCTTCGGCGATCTGCTGCTCGAAAGGCTTGGGTGTGAACGGCTCGAACACCGGACGCTGGAAGCGCGGGCAGCGGCCGTCGGGCTTGACCGATGCATTGACCGGCATCTTGACATTGACGACGTAGCGCTTCTCACAGACTGCAACTGTCGGCGGCAGGCGATACTTCTCAAAGAAGTCGTAGCCCTGCTTCAGCGTCTTCCAGAACGGAATGTTCGGGTTGCCCTGATAGCGCGCCATGTTCGCTTCCGTCATGCGGAAGGGGAACGCGTGCACCTCGAAGCTTTCCTGCCCGCCTTTCAACGCTTCGCGGGCCAGCGTGTAGATCTCTTCCATCAGCGCGTCGGTCATCGCGTAGCAGCCGACGGACTTGCACTTGCCGTGCACCATCAGCGCATCGCCTGTCCGCTGGAGCGAGCGATCGTAGGCGTTGGGGTAGCCGAGGTTGAAGGCGAGATAGTACTGCGAGTTCGGGTTCATCTGCGTATTGCTGACGCGATAGAACCCTTCCGGTGCCTGCTTGTCGCCGAGCGCCGTCTTCGGGCCGACGTTCCCGGACCAGTTGCAGATCGGATAGGTCTTGAAGTGATAGAAGCGGCCGTCGTCGCGCGCCTTCCACACTTCGAGCTCGGACTCTTCCTTGAAGATGCGCACGAACATCGGCGCGCCGGTATCCATGCCCTTGCGGCCCAGCATGGACATCGTCTCTTTGCTGAGCGGCTGTTCCGCTGCCGGTATCATCGGGCTGCTGATGCCGCCGCAACCGGCGAGCACGCATGCGCTCGCGAACACCGCCAAAGCAGAGAGAATTCGGGATCTGAAGCTCGAGCCAAGGATGATCAGACGCATACGCAGTGCCTCTGGCGCACGGTGACCAACCATCGATCTTTAGACCTTAAGATTTGGTTAACGTTACGGGAATCTTAGTAAGGACCGGCACTTACACGAATCGCGAGGACTTTTGGTTACTACCCGGAAGATTGGACGGGATTTTGACGGACGCGGCATTCCGACCGCCGTCAACGCAGGCGAGGCCTTACAGGGACTGGCCAATTTCCATGAAACGCGTATGCCGCTGGCGGCGGATCTCGGCCGGCGACTTGCCGTCGAACTCCGCCAGGGCCCGGGCAATCGCGTCCCCGGTCGCCTTCATGATCGATTCGCGGTCGCGGTGGGCACCCCCAACCGGCTCGGTGATGATCACGTCGATGACGCCGAGCTGATCGAGGTCCTGGGCGGTGATCTTCATGTTGGTCGCCGCGTCGATGGCCTTGGCGCTGTCACGCCACAGTATCGAGGCCGCCGCCTCGGGGGAGGCGACCGTATAGATCGCGTGCTCCAGCATGAGGATACGGTTGGCCGTGGCGATGGCGATGGCGCCGCCCGAGCCACCTTCTCCGATGACGACGGTGATCAGCGGCACACCGATGGCGAGGCAGCAGTCGGTCGAGCGAGCTATCGCCTCGGCTTGACCGCGCTCCTCAGCGCCGATGCCGGGATAGGCGCCGGCCGTATCGACGAGGGTAATCACTGGCAGGTTGAACTGTTCCGCCATCTCCATGAGGCGCACGGCCTTGCGATAGCCCTCAGGCTTGGCCATGCCGAAGTTGTGGCGAATGCGACTCTCGGTATCGGAGCCCTTCTCGTGGCCGATAACCATGACGGAGCGGCCACGAAACCGCCCCAGGCCGCCAACGATCGCCTCGTCCTCGGCAAAGTAGCGGTCGCCGGCCAGAGGTGTGAAATCCTCGATGAGGGCGTTCACGAAGTCGAGGCAATGCGGTCGCTCGGGATGGCGTGCGACCTGCGTCTTCTGCCAGGGCGTCAGCTTGGCGTAGGTGTCGGCAAGGACCGTGCGCGCCTTCTGCTCCAGCTTCTTGATCTCGTCGCCGATCGACACCGCCCGCTCCTCGCCTTCCAGCGCTCGCAGTTCGGCAACCTTGCGCTCAAGCTCGGCGATCGGCTTCTCGAAGTCGAGGTGGATGAGGATGGGGGAGCGGTCCAAAATAGCCTCGTGTCGGATTCCGGGGGACTGGCCCGGACAATCGCGCCGGGGCTTCCGATCTGTCAAGGCGCCGCTGCCGGGCGTCTTAATGCGCAATTACGCGGTGGGCGGCCGGTCAGCGCTTCTTGGCCAGCGGATGATGCTCATGCACCAGCTTTTTCAGCCGCTCCTCGAGCACGTGCGTGTAGATCTCAGTGGTCGAGATGTCGGCATGGCCTAGCAGTTGCTGCACAGCGCGCAGGTCGGCGCCACGGTCGAGCAGATGACTGGCGAAGGCGTGGCGCAAGACATGCGGGCTAACGCGTTCGCCGTCGAGTCCCGCCTCCTCGGCGACCAGTTTGAGGTCCTGGGCAAAACGCTGGCGCGTGAGGTGACCTTGCGCGCTCTTTGACGGAAACAGCCACTTGTTCGCGACGCGGCCCTCGGCCGATATCGTAGCGAGATAGTGGTCGAGCGCTGCCCGGGCCGATGCGTTGAGTGGCACGAGGCGTTCGCGGCCGCCCTTGCCTTTAATGGTCAGAACGCGTGCGTCACCGACCAACACGGTGCGCGGCAGGGACACGAGCTCGCTGACGCGCATGCCCGTCGCATACAGCATCTCTATGAGGCAATAGAGCCGGAGCGCGCGCAAGTGCTCAATGCCCTCAACCGCCTCGGCGCGACGCGCGGAGGTGGCGATCAGCCGATCGACCTCGGCGACGCTCAGCGTCTTCGGAAGGGAGCGCTTCTTGCGCGGGCCAGTGTGGCTGCGTGTCGGATCGGCGTCGACGTGGCCCTCGGCGAGCAGGAACTTGTAGAGCTGGCGTACCGCGGAAAGACCACGTGCCCGGGATGATGCGCTGAGTCCGGCGGCCGAGGATGCGGCGAGCCAGCCGGAGATGTGCGCCGGCTCGGCGGCGATGAGCTCGACCCCACGCGCCGCCAGGAATGCACGGTATTGCTCCAAGTCATGGCGATAGGCTTCGATGGTGTTGGCTGCGGCGCCGCGCTCGACGCCCAGCATCTCCAGGAACGCATTGATGTGCCGCTGCGCTGCGCTCATGCTTGCTCCGCCGAAGCCAATAGGCCTCGGACTTAGTTGGAGATCGCCCGCGGCCAACTCGCGAACAGGGCCTCGAAGGCTAGGTTGCGCGCGTCCGCCTCGAGACCTGCTCGCTTTAAGGCGCGGATCGAATCGCCGAGTGCGATCAAATGCGCGCCTTCCGCTCCGTTGGGCCCCAGAGTCTTCATGGCGAGCAGCACCGTGCGGCCGAACTCACGCTTCTTGGCCGCATCCTGCAATTCCGAGAGCACGCCTGTCTCTGGCAGGTGGCCACCGTCCGGCTGCGGCGTGCGGCTGGCCGCCTCCCACAACGGGATCGGCACGTTGTACTCCAGCGCATCGAGGACGGTCGCCAAGCGATGCAGCAGCGTGGCACCGACGCGGCCCTGAACGGCGAGTTCTTCGACGTATCGCAGGTCAGCCTCGCGCTGCGTTTTGGCGCGGGCGTCGGCAATGTCGATCAGCGCCAGCCAATGATTGAGGCTGCCCTCCGCAGCGCCGTTCGGCGCCGAGCCGAAGGCTGCCCATTCGCGCGCCTTGTCGTAGCTGCCGGCGGCCAGCGCCGCCTCGACGCCAGTCTCGGCGTACCAGCTGATTTCGGGCGCCGCGATGATGTTGCTGGAGGCGGGCGCCACCATGCGCAGCGCGGTCAGATAGAAGCCGGCGCGATGCGCCTCATCGAGGAAGGCGCGGATGAGGCGCACCCTCTTTTGCGGCGTACTCTCGGTCTCGGCGGCGATGAAGAGCGCAGCACGCCTTTGCGGCGTATCAGTACCGACGGCGTCCGAGACCACAGGGCCTGCCGCTGGTTGCGCGCGATAGATTTCGGCAAGCTGCTGCGGCGAGATGGCGTTGAGGTGCGCCGCCGCTTCGGCTGCCGCGAGCTTGAGACCCGGCTCGCCTTGCGCGTCGACCGCCAAGGCTGCCAGCAACGATGGCTCGCTGTGCTTGAGAAGTTGCGCGGAGTCGACGGCGCCGCCACCCGCTTCGATTAGGCGATAGTCGAGCAGCGAGATCGCCTGATCCGGCGAAACGTGCGGCTTCGACCCCATCGAGATGGCATCGAGTGCCTGCAATCCGGGGCTCTCCTTGAGGCCTTCCTCGCGAGCCAACTCGGCAGCAAGTCCGGCGCCAGGCGCATCGCCGGCGACAGCGGAGCAGAAACCCGAGATGAGCGCTGCATCTCCCTTGACCGGTTTTGGCAGTTGAGCCGGCGCCCCTCCCGCCTTCGCCGTCTCGCAGCCACGATCCTGGGCGCCGAGGCCGATTTCATTGCGCGCCGCCAGAATAGCGACGGTCGCGTCGCCGGCTGGCAAATTGGCGAGCGCCCGCGCTGATTCCTCTAGCAGGCCCGAGCGGTAGAGGATCTCCAGCCGCAGGGCGAGGAACTGCTGATCGGTGACACCCCCATCGGGCGGTGTGAGGTTCGAGGTGACGAGGCGCAGCCACAACTGATGCAGCGCCGGCGAGCGCGGCGGAATGTCGATCTCGGTGATCAGCCGTGACAGCGTCCCGATATCGAGCCCACGCCATAGCTCGTAAGGCAGGCCGGAGCCATCGGCTGCCATCACCGGCGTAAGGTCGCCGCGTTCCACCGCATGGCCGCTACTGTCGCCGAGCGGGCGGCTGATTTCGTCGCCGTTTCCGGCTGGGGCAGGCTCGCGCGGCTGCGCCGGCGGCTGTTTCGCCTGACCGCGAGCCGGGTTGTTGAAGGGATCAAACGGGCTCCAGTCCTGCGCCGAAGCGGCGCCGGCAAGCACTCCCAAGAAAAAAAGTCCGCCGGCTATGGTCAGGAAGGGCGGCAGTGGGAGACGTTTTCGCATGGCCGTGCGAGGATCACTCTGTGCGCACCTTGACGCCCGGGACGGGCTTGGTGACGGTGCGCGGTTCCGGCTCGAATTTCGTGGCGAGAAGGTATAACCCGCCGGTAATGATGGCGCCGGCGGTGCCAACGATGAACAAAAACCGGATCAAGCTGGGCATTTGCTATCCCGTCCCCACGGCTTTGGTCACTTTGCAAGTTGGCGCCATTATGACTTGCGCTCGGTGACGATCCAAAGTAGGCGGCGCAGTCGACGCGGGCAATTCTCGGCGCCGGCAGCTGTAAAGTGGGCTGTGGGCGACGAAACGCAGATGATCATGGTCATCCGTCGATTCGGCCGCGATCGGAAGAGAAAGAAGATGCCAGACGCCCAATCGCTGAATGCGATCCGCACTGCCCTCGGGCAGCGTTCGGTCGTGCTCGTCGGGCTCATGGGATGCGGTAAGTCGGCCATCGGGCGCCGTCTTGCCGCCAAGCTCGCCATGCCATTTGTCGATGCCGACGAGGAGATCGAGAAGGCGGCGGGCAAGAACATAGAGGATATCTTCGCCGACCACGGAGAGCCGTATTTCCGCGAAGGCGAGCGCAAGGTGCTCGCCCGGCTGCTGCGCTCTGGGCCACAGGTGCTGGCGACAGGGGGCGGCGCTTTCATGAACGAGGAAACGCGGGTCGCCATCGCTGAGAACGGTGTTTCGGTGTGGCTGAGGGCGGAGCTGCCACTGCTCGTTCGCCGTGTCGGCAAGCGTGGCAACCGTCCGTTGCTCAAGAACGGCGATCCGGAAACGGTGCTGCAGAACCTCATCACGACGCGTTATCCAGTTTATGCGCAGGCCGATATCACGGTCGAGAGCCGCGACGTGCCGCACGAAGTGATCGTCGCCGAGATTGTCGAAAGCCTTGGCGAAAGTCTTGCCGCGACATCCGAGGTTGCCCGATGAGCGCCATCACTGCCAGCCGCAGGGGCGCGCGGACCGTCAACGTGCCTTTGGGTGGCCGGGCGTACGACGTCATGATCGGCTCGGGCCTCTTGGCCCGCGCCGGTGAGCTGATCGGGGCGCGGCTCGGTGCGGCGCGCTGCGCCATCGTGACGGACGCGAACGTCGCTCGCTTTCACCTCGGCGCGCTGGAAGCAGCCCTCAATCAAGATGGCCGGCACGTCGGCTCGATCACGCTGCCGCCGGGAGAATCGACCAAAAGCTTCCGCGAGCTCGAGCCGCTGTGCGAGCGCCTGCTCGAGCTCGGTGTCGAGCGCGGTGATCTCATCGTCGCGCTGGGCGGTGGTGTCATCGGCGATCTCGCCGGATTTGCCGCGGCGATCTTGCGGCGCGGCGTGCGCTTCGTGCAAATCCCGACGTCGCTGTTGGCGCAGGTGGATTCCTCAGTCGGCGGCAAGACGGGCATCGACACGCCGCAGGGCAAGAACCTCATCGGAGCGTTCCATCAACCCGGGCTCGTGCTCGCCGACACCGACACGTTGCACACGCTGCCGCAGCGCGAGCTGCGCGCCGGCTACGCTGAGGTTGCCAAGTACGGCCTGCTCGGCGATGCCGCGTTCTTCGCTTGGCTGGAAAAGAATCATGCGGCTGTGTTCGCGCTTGAAGGCGAGCCCCTAACGCATGCAGTCGAGACGAGCGTCAAAGCCAAGGCGGGAATCGTCGGGCGTGACGAGACTGAGCAGGGCGAGCGCGCGCTGCTTAATCTTGGCCACACTTTCGGGCATGCGTTCGAGGCGTGGTGCGGCTATTCGGATCGCCTATTGCACGGCGAGGCAATCTCTATCGGCATGTGCCTCGCATTCCGCTTCTCGGCAGCGCTAGGCTACTGCACCCAGGGCGGCGCGGATCGTGCGAGCGCCCACTTCCGCGCCGTGGGCCTGCCGACGCGCATCGCCGAAATCCCGGGCGGCAAGCCCGACGTTGAAGCACTGCTGCGGCTTATGGCGCAGGACAAAAAGGTACGCCACGGCAAGCTGACGTTCATACTCGTGCGCGATATCGGCGAGGCGTTCATCGCCCGCGACGTGCCGGTTGAGCAGGTGCGAGAGTTCCTCGGCGGCGAGATCGGCGCCGCTTAGCGGCGCTAACGATCGGCATTCTCACTTGTGCTACAAGGTGCATGTGGCGGGCGCCTCCCGGCAGGTGCACCCGCAACCGTTATCGAGGTACAGTCCCAGTTCCATGACGCTTGTTGGCGCACTCATCATTCTGGCGATCATCGTGTTGATCGCCCTGTCGGCTTTCTTCAATGGTGCCGAGACGTCGCTGACGGCCGCCTCGCGCGCTCGCATGCACGCGCTCGAGCAGGAAGGGAATGCCAAGGCGGCGCTGGTCAACAGGCTCCTGCAGACGCCGGAGAAGATGATCGGCACGATCCTCATCGGCAACACGCTCGTTGATGTGCTGGCTTCCGCCCTGGCTTCGGGTCTCGCTGTCGTGCTCATTGGCGAGGTGGGCGTCGCCTACGCCACCGCCATCATGACGTTTCTCATCGTTGTCTTCGCCGCTGTGCTGCCGAAGACGTATGCCCTCGCCTATTCGGATCGTGTGGCGCTCCTCGTCGCGCCGATCATGCGCGCTATCATCTTCGTCTTGAATCCGATCACCGTGGCGATTGAATACATCGTCCGCCAACTTCTGAAACTGACGCCCAGCAAGCTCGACGACGAGGCGAACATCCTTGCCGCGCACGAGGAAATCCGCGGCACCATCGAGCTGCAAAAGATCGAAGGATCCGTCGCGCGTCACGACGCCGACATGCTGGGCGGCGTGCTCGACCTGCGCGATCTGCAGGTCGCCGACATCATGGTGCATCGGACCAAAATGGAGACGATCAACGCCGATGACACGCCGCAGCAGGTGGTCGACGAGCTGCTGACCAGCCAGTACACGCGCGTGCCGATCTGGAAGGACGATCCCGAGAACATCGTCGGCATCCTACACACCAAGGATCTTTTTTCGGCGCTCGGTCGCGCCGGCTGGGACGTGACCAAGCTCGACATCATGAGCTTCGCCGTCGAGCCCTGGTTCGTGCCCGACACGACGCCACTGAAGGATCAGCTCAACCAGTTCCTGAAGCGCAAGGCGCAGATGGCTCTCGTCGTCGACGAGTACGGCGAGGTGCAGGGCCTCATCACGCTCGAGGATATCCTCGAGGAGATCGTCGGCCAGATCGCCGATGAGCACGACACGCAGGAAGCGGCCATCCGGGTGCAAGCCGACGGAACCGTCAACGTCGACGGCACCGTGGCGGTCCGCGATCTCAACCGTCAGATGAACTGGAGCTTGCCGGACGAAGAGGCAACGACGATTGCCGGTCTCGTCATTCACGAGGCGCAGACGATCCCGGAGCCTGGGCAGGTCTTCACGTTCTACGGGTATCGCTTCGAAATCCTGCGCAAGACGCGAAACAAAATAACCGCACTGCGCATATGCCCGGCGTCCGCGGTCGCTGCGCGCGCGGCGCGAGCGGGCAGCCAAACGGCTGCGTGACGTCATCAAATTGTCGTTCAGCTTAGGTTCAGGCGTCGGCCGCGAAGCTGTGCGTGGATCTGGTCAGGAGGATCCACGTGAGTGCGCTGCTGAACCGCAAAAATGTAGGGGGCAGCGCATAGGGAATAGAAAAAGGAGCTAGCATGACTCGATTCCTCCCCCTCGCTGCCATCGCGGGCGCCCTTGCCTGCGTCGTTGCAGTCGGCAGCGCTCAGGCTGCTCCCGCCTCCGGCAACATTCTCGGCAAGCTGACGACCGCAAGCGAAGCTGGCTCGTCGGTCGAGAAGGCGGGCTACTACCATCATCGCAAGTGGTGGAACAAGCGGTACTACAAGCGTCACCGTTACTACCAGCACCGCCGCTGGCATCGTCGTCACTGGCACTAATCGCCAGCTGACTCCATTAGCCACGGATGTCTCCAAGTCTCGCCTTCGCACCCGCGGAGGCGAGATTTTTTGTGGTCTATGCGGGCTCGCCGGGGGCCAGCGCCTTGATCGCCAGCGCGTGCACACCATCTTTCAGCTCATCCCGCAGCACATCGTTGACGATCCTGTGACGCGTAACGCGCGACTTGCCGGTGAACGCGTCGGAGACAATCAGCACGCGGAAGTGGCTCTCGCCGGTTTCAGGTGATGAGCGATGCCCGGCGTGCTGGTGCGACTCATTGACCACGTCGAGACGGGTGGGATTGAGGGCGACCATCAGCTTCTCGCGCATCCGAGCTTGCAAGCTCATTAAGGGTCGCCTCATGCTGGTGTGAAAGAGTACTTCGGCATCCGGTCGATCGATCGGCTTGTCTGGGGACCGAGGGCGGATCATACTTCACCCATATGAAGCTGGACTCGAAATACTTCGATAGCATCCGCGTCGCGTCCAAACGCGAGCGCAGCGAGCCCGTGCGCGAGGAGCGCCATCCGCGCTGCCAGTGGAAGGGCTGCAAGTCGACTGGTGATCACCGGGCCCCGCGGGGCCGCGGCCAGGACGGCCAGTACTACCTCTTCTGCATGGAGCACGTGCGCCAGTACAACGCCGCCTACAACTACTTCGACGGCATGAACGATAGCCAGGTGCAAGACTTCCAGAAGGACGCCATGACCGGCCACCGTCCGACCTGGAAGGTGGGGGTCAACGCCAAGGCGCCAGGGGCGGCGCCCCCAGAGCCGCCGCCGCCGAGCGGTGCTGCCGGCTTTGCCTTCCGGACGCTGGATCCTCACGCCTTTTTCGCGCGGCGTGCAAAGGCAGCGCGCGAGCAGCCGGCCGAGAGCCGCCGGCAGCTAAAGCCGCTTGAAAAGAAGAGCCTCCAGACACTCAACCTGTCGGGCGATCCGACGCGCGTCGAGATCAAGGCCCGGTTCAAGGAGCTCGTAAAGATTCACCATCCCGACGCGAACGGCGGAGACGCGCGCTCCGGCGACAAGTTGCGCGAGATAATCCAAGCCTATAACTTTCTGAAGCAAGCGGGCCTCGTCTGAAATCTGGCATTGCCGCCGCGCCGATTTCTTCGCCCCGCGCCACTCCGAGGATCCCTCGATAATGCGTGCGCAAACCCAGTCGGGTGCCGAAAGTAAGCCGACCAATCTTCCCGACATGAAGCTTTCGGTACGTCAGGTGTTTGGGCTCGACACCGATCTCGAGGTGCCGGCGTTTTCCAAGCCCGACGAGCACGTGCCAGATCTCGATCCCGATTATCTCTTCAATCGGGAGGTGACGCTCGCCATTCTCGCCGGCTTCAAGCACAACCGACGCGTAATGATCCAGGGCTACCACGGCACCGGCAAGTCGACGCATATCGAACAGGTCGCGGCACGCCTCAACTGGCCGTGCATCCGCGTCAACCTCGACAGCCACGTCAGCCGTATCGATCTCGTCGGCAAGGACGCGATCGTGCTGAAGGACGGCCTGCAGGTGACGGAATTCCGCGAGGGCATCCTCCCCTATGCACTGCAGTCAAACACCGCGCTCGTGTTTGATGAATACGACGCCGGCCGTCCCGACGTGATGTTCGTCATCCAGCGTGTGCTGGAAGTCTCGGGTAAGCTGACGCTGCTCGACCAGTCAAAGGTGATCCGCCCGCATCCGGCATTCCGCCTTTTTGCGACGACCAACACTATCGGCTTGGGCGACACGTCCGGCCTCTATCACGGCACGCAGCAGATCAATCAAGGGCAGATGGACCGTTGGTCGATCGTGGCAACGCTCAACTATCTGCCGCACGACGACGAGGCGAAGATCGTCCTTGCCAAGGTCAAGTCGTGGGTCAAGAGCGACGCCAAGCGCAAGACCGTGTCGCACATGGTTCGCGTCGCCGATCTGACACGCTCGGCCTTCATCAACGGCGACCTGTCGACGGTGATGAGCCCGCGCACGGTGATGATGTGGGCGGAGAACGCCGAGATTTTCAACGATGTCGGCTTTGCCTTCCGGCTCACCTTCCTCAACAAGTGCGACGAGCTCGAACGCCCAATAGTGGCGGAGTTCTATCAGCGCAGCTTCGGCGAGGAGCTGCCCGAGAGTGCGGCCAACGTTGCACTGAGCTGAGCCGCATGTCGAGCGGACCCAAACGCAAGGAAGCGCCGACCGAGCCGCTGAAGCGCGCGATTGGCCTGTGCGTGCGTGCCGTCGCGGGGCACGCCGATATAGACGTCGGCTTTGCACCGGGTGCGCCCGAATATACCTCCAAACACGTGCAGCTTCCCGAGCTCTCGCGCGTGCCTTCGCAACGCGAGATCGCCGTCATTCGCGGTTGGGCCGACAGCTTCGCGCTCACGGCTGGTTGCCACGATGTGCGCGTTCACAACAGGCTGGCTCCGAGCGCTGGTCCGGCACGTCTTGTTTTCGAGGCAGCGGAGCGGGCGCGCGTCGAAGCGCTGGGCGCCAATCGCATGCCCGGCATGGCGCGCAATCTCACGGCGCGCATCGAGGACCAATATGCGCACGGTCGCTATGCAAAGGTGAAAACGCGTGCCGATGCGCCGCTCGAGGATGCCGTCGCCCTGATGATCCGCGAACGCCTCACCGGCATGCCGCCGCCGGAAAGCGCCAAGGCGCTCGTCGACGTGTGGCGCGGCTCGATCGAGCAGCGCGGCTCCAAGCTCCTCAAGCGGCTCGACAGCCTCGCCGAGGATCAGGAGAGCTTCGGCCGCTTGATGCGTGATCTTCTTCGCGCGCTCGAGCTCACCGAGGACAGCGTGCAGGCCGACCGCGAGGAGAACGAGAACGAGGAAGACGACAACGAGGAAGGCAGCGACGGCGAGGCGGAGACCGCCGCCGACGGCGAGGACGGCAGCGACCAGCCACGCGAGGACGGCCAAGCCGAGGGCGATGCCAACAAGGCGCAGGAAGCTCAAGAAACGGCGAGCGCCGATGATCTCGAAAGCATTCTCGACGACCTTGAGCAGTTCGAGGCATCGGAGCCGCGGCCAAATATTTCGGTCCTCGAAAATCCGGAGGCCTTCGGTTACAGGGTGTTCACGCGCGAGTTCGACGAAGAGATCGGCGCCGAGCAGTTGTCCTCGCCCGAGGAGCTGGAGCGCCTGCGGGCTTACCTCGATCGAGAGTTGCGCGCCTTGTCTAGCGCCGTCGCGCGCCTCGCAAACCGGCTGCAGCGGCGCCTGCTCGCACAACAGAACCGCGCCTGGGATTTCGATCTCGAGGAAGGCACGCTCGATGCCTCGCGCTTGCCGCGCGTCATTATCGATCCCATGCACGCCCTATCGTTCAAGCGCGAACGCGATACCGATTTCCGCGATACGGTCGTGACGCTGCTGCTCGACAATTCCGGCTCGATGCGCGGGCGCCCGATCATGGTCGCGGCCTGCTGCGCCGATATCCTGGCGCGCACGTTGGAACGCTGCGGCGTGAAGGTGGAGATCCTCGGCTTCACGACGCGTGCCTGGAAAGGCGGCCAGGCGCGCGAGCAGTGGCTTGCCGCCGGCAAGCCGCAAGGGCCCGGACGCCTCAACGACCTGCGCCACATCATCTACAAGACGGCTGCCGCGCCGTGGCGCCGAGCCAAGCGGTCCCTCGCCCTGATGATGCGCGAAGGTCTGCTGAAAGAGAACATCGACGGCGAGGCGCTCGCCTGGGCACACCGCCGCCTGATGGCGCGGCCCGAGCAGCGCCGCATTCTCATGATGATTTCCGATGGAGCCCCGGTCGATGACTCGACGCTCTCCGTCAATTCAGGCAGCTACCTGGAGCAGCACTTGCGGCAAGTGATCGACGAAATCGAGACGCGCTCGCCGGTCGAGCTGATTGCCATCGGCATCGGCCACGACGTGACGCGCTACTATCGGCGCGCCGTCACCATCACCGACCCGAGTGAGCTCGCCGGCGCCATGACCGACCAGCTCGTCGAGCTGTTCGAGGAGAAGGCGAAAGCAGCGCAACCCGTCTCTCGTCCCCGGCGGAGGCATCTGCATTGAGCTTGCGCGGCTTTCTCGTGACCCATCGCGGCCGGCGTCTGCGATTTCCAGCGGGCATTGCTGTCGTCCTGGCGGCAGGCGTTGGCTACGCCCTCGGCGGCTCCAAGCCTTCGACCACCGATCTGCAAACAGGTCCCATCGTCGTTGACGCCCGCATCATCCCCGGCTTCGACCGGCTGAAGCGTGACGCTACGCGATTTGGCAAGCTTACGTGGCGCGGCGGATTCGTCCTCGCCTCGCCGGCTAAACACTTTGGCGGCTGGTCAGGCCTCGCCATTGACGCTGACGGAAAAGGCTTCTTTGCCGTGTCCGATGCAGGCACGTGGATGTCAGGCGCCATCTCCTACGACGACAAGGGCTTTCCCCAGGGCCTGGCTTCGGTGCGGCTCGGTGCCATCCAATCCAAGGACGGAGATCCGCTCTCACGCTCGCGGGACCGCGATGCCGAGGGCCTGGCGCTGCTGAGTGGCACCTCGCAGAAGGGCACGGTCCTCATCGCCTTCGAGCGCAAGCACCGCATCGTGCGCTTCGACATCGATGCCAACGGACTGTCGCCGGCCAAAGGGAAGGTCTCGCTTCCCGCTGCGGCGAAGGAAATGTCCTCTAATGGCGGTCTCGAGGGGATCGCGGTATTGCGCGGCGGACCCAACAAGGGCGCGCTCGTTGCCTTCTCGGAGCGGCTGCGCGACGATGACGACAATCACATCGGCTGGATTTGGGAGAGTGAGGACCGGCCGCGGCAGTTCAAGCTCACCAACGACGGTGATTTCGACGTCACCGATACCGCGCCGCTGCCCGATGGCGGTCTGCTCGTGCTCGAGCGGCGCTTTCGCGTAAGCGAGGGCGTTAGGATGCGCTTGCGGCTGATCAAACAGCAGCAGCTACGCGCGGGCGAGACGATCGATGCCGAGACACTGGTCGCGGCCGACGGCAGCCGCGAGATCGACAATATGGAAGGGCTCGCCACACATATGGGGGCCGACGGCGAGATCATCGTCACGATGATCTCAGACGACAACTTCAACCACGGACTGCAGCGCACGATCCTGCTGCAGTTCGCGCTCAGTGCCGGCGACATCGCGGCATCGGAGAGGGGCTCGGAAGCGGCTCAGCCTTAGGCGGCGGGACGCGCGGCCTTGGCGAGCTTCTTGACCTCGCGCTTCATCTTCAGGCAGCGCTCGGAGAGCTCCTCGTCAGCGGCCTTGAGCAGGAACGCGTCAAGGCCCCCACGATGCTCCACCGACTTCAGTGCATGCGCACTGACGCGCAGCCGAAACTTGCGACCGAGCGCGTCGCTGATCAGCGTCACTTCGCACAGGTTCGGGCGAAACTTCCGTTTCGTCGCGTTCTCGGCGTGGCTCCTCAACTGCCCGGAAAGGGGCAGCTTGCCGGTCAATTCGCAGCGCCTCGTCATCGTAAAGCTCCTTGGCCACCGCTCCCGTGCGGCGGGCGTCGTGCAGGGATTGCGGGAAAAAATTTCCCCACCGGCCGGGCCGGAGGGGGATTTGGCGGTGTCTATGCCCGACGCCCCCGGTCTCGTCAAGGCGTCGGAACCGCAATCGCCGTCCGGTTTGGCCTCCCCGTAGCGGCGCGCCTCAGCGCCCTAGGGGCCATAGAATAGACGCAAAACCACACCACCCAATAGCACCGCGTGCACGTCCTTTCGGGGGCCTTGGGGCATCATGACATACGGGTTGCGGCAGGTAGCCAGGCGGGCGCTGACAGTGCTCGTTACGGCGACACTGCTTGCCTCGGCCGCGAGCCCCGGCTGGGCACAACGGGCTGCCTTGGGGGCGGTCCCCGCCACCGTCGATGCCGTCTACCGCATCAACTTCACTGCCCTCGGCGACATCGGCCACTTTCACTTCAAGTCGACGGTCAGCGGCGATGCCTACACGCTGGTGGCGGACGGGAAGATCGACACGGCGATCTTCGACTACCGCGGTGACATGAAAAGCCGTGGCTCGGTCATCGCGACGGGCACTGGCACGCAGCCTGCCGACTACACCTACAACTACAAGCAG
>DATBSP010000001.1:0-4775 GCA_036559705.1 Hyphomicrobium sp. | reverse complement strand
CCTCAAGGGCTACGCGATCGTGGTGCGGCGCTACAAAACCCCGGTCGGCGAGATCGACCCGGTGGCGCTGAAGGGCTCGCTTCCATCGAGGTGAAGCGGCGCAAGACGCAAGAGGATGCCGCCTGGACGCTGCCGGCCAGGCAGCGCCGGCGCATCGTCAGGGGCCGCGCAATATTGGCTCTCAGGGCACCCCGATTACGCGGGCCACGACATCGATTTCGACGTGGTGCTGGCGGCGCCATGGGCCTGGCCGCGCTATATCGAGAACGCCGTTTCCGTGCAATAAGGGCGCGCCATGGCCCTCAAAGTCGCCTTCCAGATGGACCCGATCGAGCGCATCGATATCAGGGGCGATTCCACCTTCGCCTTGCTGCTCGAAGCGCAATGGCGCGGGCACGACGTGTTCTACTACACGCCCAACAATCTCTCGGTGCGCGACGGCACGCTGATCGCCGAGGGACATAGCCTCACGGTGGAGGACAAGCCGGGCGCGCATTATCGGCTAGCGCATCCGAGGGCCGTCGACCTCGCCGAATACGACGTGGTGCAGCTGCGGCAGGATCCGCCGTTCGACATGGCCTATATCACCACCACGCATCTGCTAGAGCGGCTCCAGCCGCGCACGGTCGTGGTCAACGATCCGGCGGCCGTGCGCAACGCTCCCGAGAAGGTGTTCGTGCTCGATTTTCTCGACCTGATGCCCCCTACCCTCATCACCCGCTCGCCGGAGCAGGTCCGCGCGTTTCGCGCCAAGCACAAGGACATCGTGGTTAAGCCGCTCTACGGCAATGGCGGCGCGGCGATCTTCCACATCAAGCCGGGCGACACCAATCTCAACTCGCTGATCGAGCTGATGGGCATCAGCTTCCGCGAGCCGATCATGGTGCAGCGTTATCTCCCCGAGGTGCGCGAGGGCGACAAGCGCATCATTCTCGTCGACGGCGAGATCGCCGGCGCCATCAACCGCGTGCCGGCGCCGGACGAGACGCGCTCCAACCTGCATGTCGGCGGCACGGCGCAACCGACCACGCTGACCAAGCGCGATAAGGAAATCTGCGCGCGGCTCGGGCCAGAAGTGAAGAAGCGCGGGCTGATCTTCACCGGTATCGACGTGATCGGCGACCGCCTCACCGAGATCAACGTCACCTCGCCAACCGGCATCAGACAGATCGCCCAGTTCGGCGGCGCCGACGTCGCCGCCATGATCTGGGACGTGGTCGAGAAGAAGGTGAAGGCAGAGCGGCGCAAGGAGCGCGCGCGATGACGTCCGACCCCAAGGGGCTCGGCGCGGTGTTCGACGCAGCAAGACTGCCGGTCACCGGCGCCGAGCAGGCGACGCGGTTGCTCGATCCGAGCCTGCCCTCCAACACGCTGATCCCCAGGGGCTAGGTCTTAGGGCGCTTGCTGCGGGGTTCGCGCGGGCTTCGTTTCAGCGTGCCCGATTTCGTTTTGGCCTTGGCAGGCTCCGACTTCGCTGCTGTAGCCGGCGCTGCCGCAGGCACGGGTTGCCGCCGCCTGAAGAAAGCGCTCCAGGCGTGCGGAATGAGCCCCGCGCCCCAGCCGAGCGCCACCCAATAGAACCACCAGACCTTCGGCGTCACGGCGAGGTTGACGAAGAACAGCAGCAGCACCACCGCCACATAGGGGAACAGGTGCACGGTGAAGCTTCGCGTGCATTTGTCGATGAAGATGCGCTCGCGCCGATGCGTCATGCGCAACAGCAGCGCCAGCGCGTGCGTCGCCACGGCGATGCCCCAGCCCATCAACACCCAGGGCCACCAGAGCGTCCCCGGCGTCAGCCAGAGATTGACGCCGACGCAAATGAGCGTGACGGCGAGGTAGGCCACGAGGTGGCCGAGAAAGATGCGCATCGGCAAATCTTCGAACATGTCTGTGCGCTCTCCTCGCCGCGTGGAACCCACGTAGTTCGGTTCTGCGACGGCTTCGCGCCTTGAGCGAGAACAAGATCGCTCGAGCGCTGGTTCCCTTGCCGCCTGAGGGATGTTCGCTAATTGTTCTTGCCCACCTTGGCGCTTTGGCTAGAGTAGAGCGAGCTTAGACGGGGGTTTTCGCGATGTTCGCGCGGGTCACGACGGTCGCTTTCGAAGGCATGGAGGCGCGCGCCGTCGACGTGCAGATCCAGATCGGGCCGGGCCTCCCCGCCTTCACCAAAGCAGCCCTCCCGGGAGATAGGGGATAGCACGGCAATAGTTAGGCTCCGTGCGAGAGCCAGCTATGGAATGTGACTGTTCCAGGTGACAAATACCCGACGTTCGCCCATCTGCCCCTTACGAATCAGTTGTGGGCCGCAGGCGAAGAGCTCAGCGAAAGGGCGAAGTTAATGAAGATCGTAGTGATCGGAGGAACTGGACTCATCGGTTCGAAGGTCGTGAGCAAGCTGACGCAGCTCGGGCACGAGGCGCTTGCAGCTACGCCCAATACCGGAGTCAACACAATCTCTGGCCAAGGTCTTGCCGAAGCGCTCGAAGGTGCGCAGGTCGTCGTCGATCTGGCGAACTCTCCGTCCTTCGAAGACCGGGCGGCGATGGATTTCTTCCAGACCGCGGGAAAGAATCTGATTGAAGCCGAGAAGGCAGCAGGAGTGCGGCTGCACGTTGCCCTTTCTGTCGTCGGCACCGAGCATCTTCAGGACGGCGGCTATTTTCGGGCCAAGCTGGCGCAGGAGACGCTCATCAAGAACGCGCCGATCCCCTATACGCTGCTCCGCGCAACGCAGTTCATGGAGTTCCTTCGTAGCATCGCCCAATTGGCAACGGAAGGTAATACAGTGAGGCTGTCGCATGCGTTCATTCAGCCGATGGCGGCCGCGGATGTTGCGGCCGCAGTGGTCGAAGCAGCGCTTGCGCCGCCGGCGAACGGTATGATTGAAGTCGGCGGACCAGAGAAGTTCCACCTCGACGAATTGGTGGCTCGCGTGCTCGAATATGACAAGGATCCGCGCAAGGTCGTCATCGATCCCGACGCGCGTTACTCCGGCGTCAAACTGAGCGAGAACTCACTCATCCCGGGCAAGGACGCGAAGCTTGGCTCAACCAAATTCGATTGGTGGCTCGAGAACGTCGCGCCGCCGCCTAAGAGGTAGAACTAAAACAGGGAGAAGCATCATGCATCGATTTTTGCTGGCGGGCGCATTCCTCATCATCCTCGGCTCTGTGGGGACTGATGCCGCTCAAGAAACCACGAAGGTCACATCGCTGATGTCGCGCGACCTGAGCGACATCCCGGGCAAGGAGGGCGATATGCTGATCGTGGAGTATGCGCCTGGCGCGCAGGACCCCGTCCATCGCCATAACGCGCACGCATTCGTCTATGTGCTGGAAGGCTCCGTGGTCATGCAGGTCAAAGGGGGGGAGCAGGTCACCCTTCAACCTGGTCAAACCTTTTATGAAGGTCCCAACGACATTCACGTTGTCGGTCGCAACGCTAGCAAAACCGAGGCGGCGAAGTTTCTGGTCGTGTTCGTGAAGAACAAGGGCGCGCCCATCCTAACACCGGTCGAATAAGACTCGCTGGCGGCCAAGGGTTGCTGTTGAGCACTCCCGTCATTTTCTTCGTCAAGCCCGGCCCGCGCTCAGTCGACAATGACAACGACGCCCGTTGGCTCATCCAGCGCTGCCACTGTTCGTTCTGCAGCTCGGTCGACGTGAACCCGAGGTTCCTCGGGTGGTCGCTGTTCGTTATACGTGCCAGGCCCGTAGAACCGTCCATAGCGCAGCACGACACCGCCCTCGGCGAGAATGGAACGCTCCAATTCCGCGACAGCTTGGGCATCGGATCCATCAGGTAATTGCCAGGCGACGCTTTGAGCCAGGATTTTCGGCGACCCACTCCGACGCGCCGCCTCGATCACATTACGGGTTCCCTCGGTTCGGATGCGGGCGTTCAGATCTGCGCGTTCACTGATCCGCGCTGCATCATCCGGCAGATCGGTCAGCTCGTTCAGCACGACGTCCGGTTTGAAGTCACGAACAGCCTGAATAAATGCCTCCCGGTTGAAGACATCACAAAGAATCGGTTCGGCTCCGAGATGGCTCAATAAGTCCGTTTTGCTTGGCGACCTAGTCATGCCGCCGACCAGGTGCCCGGCCTGAACTAACAGGGGAATCAGCCGCTGCCCAATGATGCCGGAGGCGCCGGCAAGAAATACTCGCCCGCCATCAAAAGGGTTCGTGAGGGGCATTACCTTTCACCCTCTCCCACAAGCACAGTTGGCGGAGTACCTTTCGTTTTCACATAAAAGACGAGCAGTTTCGCGGGTTGCGTGCCACTGGCATTGCGGCTCACGACGTGCACACCCGTCGGCGATTCGTATAAGACTTCTCCTGCGTGAACCGTCTGGAGGCTGCCACCCTCCACTTGAGTGATGACGCTTCCTTCTAGAACATACACAAAGAGATCTGGTTATGTCGATGTGGCTGGGAGACTTCGCCGGGAGCGAAGTCGACGGTTTCAACCATGCCTTCCTTTCCGGGCACATCCGGGAGATCCTTGGTCATCAGACGTGTCACTTTTCCGACCTGCAAACTAGCGCTGCTGGCGGCTAACACACTGCCAAATGCTAGTACGCTGCAAAAGGCTAGTAGTAGCAACAATCCTATCCTGTTCATCTTCTGCTCCTTTCAGCTAGGGTTGCTGCTGGGGCATAGGTGTCATCCTGCGCGATTTAAGTGAGCCACTCGAAGCCTCTCAGCGTTCGTGGCGGGGCGCTAGCCGAATCGCTATGAGCTCGTTTTTTTTCGCCTGGGTACGATCTT